>CAYVPU010000065.1:0-14153 GCA_964453885.1 uncultured Anaerolineae bacterium
CGGCTGCGGTTCAAGATTCGGGTCTGAACTCTACCGGGAGGTGGCTGTGACGGAAGGGGCTGGCTGGCTGCGCGTGGTTGCTGCGGCGCACGCTGCCGGAGCTGATACCTGGGCTGAGAACGGCGTCACGCTGCACCGGGTAGGCGGCGGGGCCAACAATGCGTTGTATCGGCTTGAGGCCGATGGCGGACGCTACGCTTGCAAGCTGTGCGTCGCCGACGAGCGCCGCCGTGCGGCACGGGAGTACGGCACGCTCCACTTACTGCACGCGGCAGGGCTGGACATAGCGCCCAGGCCCGTCTGGTTGGACGAAAGCTGCACCGTCGTTCCCTATCCAGCCGTCGTCTACTGCTGGCTCCCCGGCGTGCCTCTCGGCCCGTCGCCCACGGCGCAACAGTTGGCCGCGCTGCTCGACAGTTTCCACCAATTCCATGCCCTCCGGCCCGAGGATTTTGAGGACGCGAATCTCCCCGACGCCTGGTTCCACTGGTTTGATTTCGAGCCGTACCTGGTTGAAATGCGCGATTTCCTGGCCCAGTACGGCCCCTGGCTGGCGACGGCCGCTCCAGACGGGCGGGATTTGCGCGGCCGGTTGGCCCGGCTGGTAGACCGGTGTGCGGGGGATGTCAGTGCCGCAACCGTGAATCCAGGCCGCGAGAGTGTGCTATTAGGTCTGTGCCGCGTGGATCCAAACCTGGCAAACGCTTTGTGGCATGATGACTATCGGCTGCGCTGGGTGGACTGGGAGTACAGCGGGTGGGGCGACCCGGCCATGGAGCTGGCGGAACTGCGCTGGCACGCGGCCTTGTCTGAGTTGGGCGAGGCACAGCACGCCTGGCTGCGCGACAATTATCGCCGGCCGGCCGGCGACGCTGGCTTCGAGGCGCGGCTCGCGGTGTGGGATCGTATCCTGGCCACACGCTGGCCCTTTCTGATATTGCGCTGGTTGTGGAGCGAGCACAATGGTCCAGATCGACTGCGTCTGACCCATCTGGTCGCTAACGTGGCCGAAATGTATGACCGTCTCGGCCGCTTTATTGAGCGTGCCGAGCATCTTGCCAGTGGGAGTACGGTGTGATCGTTTACACTGATTCGATTGCAAACATCACTGCGGACAACCTCCACGGTTTTTTCGATGGCTGGCCCAACTCACCTTCTCCAGAGTCCCATCTGAAGCTCTTGTCCAACAGCGACGAGATTGTGCTGGCTGTAGACGATGAAACTGGGAACGTCATTGGCTTTATTACCGCCATCAGCGATGGCATCTTGAGCGCTTACATCTCGTTGCTTGAGGTGCTGCCAGCTTACCAGGGACGCAGAGTCGGTTCAGAACTGACCGGGCGGATGTTGGAAAAGCTGTGTGAGCTGTACATGGTGGATCTGATCTGCGATGTCGAGTTGCAACCTTTCTATGCCCGCTTTGGGATGAAACCAGCCAGTGGAATGGTGGTCCGCAACTACGAACGACAGGGCGGGAGGGGACAGTGACGCGCGGGGCCGTTTATGAAGACTTTGCGGCAGGTATCGCCCCCCATTGGCGGCGCTACGTCGTCGGCAGCGGTGCGCTGGAGCCCACTGGCTCTACGCTTTGTTTTGTCAATACCGATGCTTCCTCCCGGCAATATACCGATGCCCAGTTGGATGACTACCAGGGCTTGCCCCGTCGCCGTTTTCTCTGGCGTCCACCGCTGCGGATGACCGTGCGGGCCCGTTTCTCCCACCCGGCAGGAGAATTGCGCGGCACGGCGGGCTTTGGCTTCTGGAACGATCCCTTTCTAATGACCGGGGCGCGGATGCCGGCCCTCCCCCGGGCTATCTGGTTCTTTTACGCCTCGCCTCCCTCGAACATAAAGCTGGACTTGCAGGCACCGGGCTATGGCTGGAAAGCGGCGACCATAGACGCGCAACGCCCCGCTGCCCTTTTGCTCGCTCCCCTCGCGCCGTTGGCTGTGTTGCTGATGAACCTTCGTTCCCTCTACCGCGTCCTGTGGCCTCCCATCCAGCGAGCTTTGAATGTGCGGGAGGCGATGGTAAAAATTGACACTTGTGGTGAGCCCTTCGACTTGGCTCAGGACAGGCCCAGTCGAACCATGACTCAATGGCATACCTATGCCATCAAATGGGGGAGGGAAAGAGCGCGCTTTAGTGTGGATGGGGAGATGGTGCTGGAGCATGCCCCATCGCCCCGGGGCCCGTTGGGTTTTGTCATCTGGCTGGACAACCAGTACATGGCCGTGACGCCGTGGGGGCGGCTACGCTGGGGCCTGCTGGACGTTCCGGGACGCCAGTGGATGGAGGTGGACAGCCTGGCGATTGAGCCCCTTGAGGGAGGCAGGTGATTTCAATCAAATCCCAATTCTTGCTCGATCCAGAAATCATCTACCTCAATCACGGCTCCTTTGGCGCCTGTCCGCGGCTGGTGTTTGAGGTGTACCAAAAGTGGCAGCGTGAGCTGGAGCGGCAGCCAGTAGAGTTCCTGGGGCGGCGGGCCACTGATTTGTTGGCCGAGGCCCGCGCCAGGCTGGCCGCTTACCTGGAAGTGCCAGCCCAGGATATAGTCTACTTTTCCAATCCCACTACGGCGCTCAACATGGTCGCCCGCAGCCTGGATCTGCGTCCGGGTGACGAGATCCTGACCACCGATCACGAATATGGGGCCATGGATCGGACGTGGCGCTTTGTGTGCCGCAAGACGGGCGCGCGCTACGTGCGATGGCCCATACCGCTGCCCGTTACCTCCCACGCCAATTTTGTCGAGACCTTTTGGGCCGGCGTCACCGAGCGCACGCGGCTGGTCTTTATCAGCCACATCACCAGCCCAACGGCGCTGACTTTTCCGGTGCAGGAGATCTGTCGCCGGGCGCGGGAAGCAGGGTTACTCTGCATTGTGGACGGAGCACACGCACCGGGTCAGGTTCCATTGCACCTGGCAGAGCTAGGGGCAGACGTATATGCTGGTGCGTGTCACAAATGGCTCTGTACCCCCAAAGGATCGGCGTTTCTATACATCCGGCGGGAGGTGCAGGGGCAACTTGAGCCGCTGGTGGTGAGCTGGGGCTGGGAGAGCGAGCAACCGAGCGGTTCACAGTTCATTGACCACCACGAATGGCAGGGCACGCGGGACCTGGCGGCGTTTCTATCGGTGCCAGCGGCCATCGAGTTTCAGACGCGGCACGATTGGCCGGCGGTGCGGGGGCGATGCCGGACCTTGGCCAGCCAAACGCGCCAGCGTTTGAACGCTCTCACCGGGCTTGACCCGATCTGTCCCGATGCCCCAGAGTGGTTCACCCAGATGTGTGCTGCTCGTTTGCCTGACGTCGATCTGGATCGCCTCAAGCAGCGACTGTACGACGAGTTTCGCATCGAAGTGCCGTTGATCAACTGGAATGGGCAGCCTTTGATTCGCCGGTCCTCTCAGGCCTATAACAGCCAGGCCGACGCCGATGCGCTGGTGGACGCGCTGGCACGATTGCTGCCGCCTATGACTGGCTAGCCAGACCCCCTGTTATCTCTCCACCATCAACCACGAAAAATTGCCCCGTGATAAAGCTCGCCTCGTCGGAGGCCAGAAAGGCAAAAAGGGCGGCCACGTCTTCCGGCCGGCCCAGCCTGTCCAGAGGCACCTTGCTGGCAAAGGCTCGCCGCATTTCCGGCGAATATTCTGCTTCCTGCATCGGCGTCAGAATGAACCCTGGGCAGACGGCGTTGACGCGCACCTGGGGGGCCAATTCCAGGGCCATGGAGCGCGTCAATTCGATGACGCCTGCTTTGGAGGCATTGTAATCGGCATAGTAGGGATAGCCCATCAGGCCATTGGTCGAGCCCATGTTCAGAATGACGCCACCTCCTCCTGCCAGCATCCGTCGCGCGGCTTGCTGCGCCACAAAGAACACGCCGTTGAGATTGACCTCCATCACCTCGCGCCACTCTTGGGCAGAGATGTCTATGAAGCGATGCCGGATGCTAATCCCGGCATTGTTGATTAGAACGTCGAGGCCGCCCAACAGGTCATCCACATCCTCAAAGGCCCGCGCGACGTCGTCGGGATCCGAGACGTCGGCGCCGATGGAGCCGCTCAGCGCCGGCAGTTCGCGTTCCAGGCGACGGCGTGCCGCATCGTCGCAATCCAGCACGACGACACGCGAGCCCTCTTTCAGAAAGCGCGCCGCCGTCGCCGTGCCGATACCGCCCGCCCCGCCCGTGATAAGCACCCGTTTGTCTCTCAGACCGCGCATGGATTCCTCCTAGCTGGTCATCTCACCTTGTAGGTTACCCTGCCAACCCGCCGCCGTCCACCACCAGCGACGTGCCGGTGATGAAAGACGAGGCATCGCTGGCGAGATAGAGCGCCGCCTGGGCAATGTCTTCCGCTGTACCGATACGTTGCAGGGGCCGCTGCGCCGCTTCCGCCAGAAAGCGCTCAGTCGCTTCGCCAAGCTGCTGCGCCTCATCCCGCAACATGGCGGTGTCGGTATCGCCGGGACAGATGCAGTTGACGCGGATGTTCTGCTCGCCATGATCGAGCGCCATGGCCTTGGTCAATAGCACCACCGCACCCTTTGAAGCACAGTACGCTGCCGCCCTGCGTCCACCGACCAGTCCCCAACCGGAGGCGGTGTTGATGATCAGGCCACCGCCAGCCTGGGCCATAAAGGGAATGGCGTACTTGCTGAACAAAAAGACCGACTTGGCGTTGACCGCCATCACTCGATCCCATTCTGCCTCGGTGGTCTCCAATACCGTGGCCCGCCGGATAAAGCCTGCGTTGTTAAAGAGGATGTCGAGGCCACCCAATTCGTCCACCGTCTGCTCCACGGCGTGTTGGCAGTCGACCGCCATGCTCACGTCGCAGCGCACAAAAATAGCCTGACCGCCGCTGTCCACAATAGTTTCCGCCACCGCCGGCCCACCGACCTCATCCAAATCCACCACCGACACCGCCGCGCCCTCGCGGACGAAAAGCAACGCCGTCGCCCGCCCTATACCCGACGCGCCACCGGTGATGAGGGCGACTTTACCCTCAAGGCGCATACCTAGCCTCCAACTCCTCCCAGAGAAAGCTCGCCGCCTATCAGTCACATTCTTCGGCGATAATGACTAGTATTTCTTGAATGCTCCGGGGCCGATCGGGAACCACTCTCCCATTGCTACCTTCATGGCGGTGGTAGGGCGCATTCTTCAGATTGGTCTGATGTGGTGCACTATCCCATCGTTTGTGCAGAACAGTGCGCTCACCGTTCATCCATTGGTGACGGTAGTCAATCACTTTGATACCTTCTGAGGTCAGGCGAAAGAACTCTGAGGCCTCAAGAAAATCGCCGTTGATCAACTCAATGCGCACGCGCAAATGTCCAGACTGCGACGTGACGCGTTGGCGAACCACGGTGTAACTTGCTACGATGCGGCCCTCCACAAGAGCAAGGTGAATCTCTGCCAGGTATTCGTCAGAGGTCATGCCTTTTGGGCCTCACTCCGCAAAAGCTGAAGCCGCTCGCGAATTTCACACGCCATCTGGTACAGGGCATTCCAGTCCATAAAGTCGGCAGTGTCGGCCATCTCTCCGGTCTGCCAGCACCGAAAGAACTCCTCCGAAGACATGCCGTACTGTTGTTCCAGCCCCCCAAGATCGCGTTCCAGATCGCGTAGTACCGCTTCGTCGCGGGTGGCCTGGCTCGAAGCAATCTTTAGCAATGCTGCATCAGTAACTCGATCGCGAAAACCGCGTTCATAGAGTTGTCCTAACTTTCGCAGAGCAACAAGCGGACTTGATAGAGTCATCGCTCTTTTCCTTTCTCTCCCTTGTTGATCGGGCCGGGCGCACATCTATCGCCATTCTCAATTATACTCACAATATCGCACTCGCGCAAACAAAAAACGACCCTCTGCGGTCGCCTTTGGGTGCGATTGTTCTGGTCCTACATACCTGACACCTTGCGCACGGCTCGCTCGTTGTACCCCGTCACCACCCGCATGTAGCCACTGAGCATCTTGTCTACATCCCGATCGCCGGTATCCGTCCAAAGAGATCGCCTGCCCAGAGCGTAGAGCTTTTCTTTCGTGCTCACGACTATGACGTTGTCTCGGCCTACTGTCTCGATCACTTTGGGACTGATCTGCTGATTCCCTCGGCCAAAGATGCAGCCCTGGCCGCCGATGGGCGTGACGATGATTTTGGCCTCGCGGCCTTCCAGCAACTTTAGAAGCTGCGCCTCGTTGACGTCGGTGGCGAGGAGCTCTCGGTTGAGCACCACGTCCACGCCGATCAAGGTCTTCTCCAACCCTAACTCGTCTGCGATGGCCCGGGTAGTGGTCCCGGGCCCGATGATGTAAAACCGGTCGTCCTCCATTTTCTCTACGACGTCATAGGCTATGCCCGCCAGGGATGCCGCTTCTCCGGCGCTGGCTACCTTTAGATTTTGGACCAGGCTTGTCCGGAACGGAATCTTGAGATAGCCGTACAGCTTGGCCGAGACGATGCCCCGTCGAAATGCGGCTTCGTCTATATCCATAACCTCGGCCTCTCGCAGGCTGGATACCCGGCCTTGCAGATACAGCGCCGCCAGGTCTCCCGCGCTTCTGGGACTCGTGGCATAAACCGCCGAATGAATCTTGACTCCGGCCGGGATGCCAAGAACCGGGATTCCTGTTCCGACGGCATTGCAGATGTCCCTGGCCGTGCCATCTCCGCCGGCAAAAAGCAAAAGATCCACATCCAGTCGCAGCATCTCCCGAGCTGCGTACCCGGTGTCTTCCGCAGTCGTTTCACCCGGTTTGATCGAGCCAATGACCGTGGGCTCGAAACCACATGCTCTGGCCGCGTCTTCTCCCATTTCACCAGGGTAGGTGATGATCTCGAGATCGTGCTTTATGGGCTTGATCCTTTCAAGAGCCAGGGCAGCCCGGTTTAGCGATTCAGGCACAGCGCCCAGCTCCAGAGCCTTCTTTTGTATCTCTGAGCCATCACTGCCCTTGAGCCCGACTCGCCCGCCTATCCCGGCAACCGGATTGACGATCAGGCCTAGTCTTTTATCTCCCACTTTCACCGCTTTTGCCCGCAATGAACCACGTCCCCTACTACTTGCCGAAGCAAGGCAAAAAAGTCATCCTTTGACCAGCTCGGGATGACTTTTGCCAGCGAAATTCATCATCTGTTGTTTTCAGATCAGCCCTCGAGAATGTCCTGGAACACGCGGTCTTCTTCCGGCGTGAAATCGTCCCACATTCCGATGAACCGTTCCAGGTTGTCCTCATCTGTGGTGGATGTGTCCCTCACGATCGGTTCCAGAAAGGTGACCGTCACCCGGTACGGATTTTTGACCTGGATTGGCTCCAACAATCGTACTACTTTTCCATCGTAGATGCCGTGTACTACCTGCATAACTCTCACCTCCATTGACCTGAACAAATACCACGCTTCGCTGTGAGATGAACTACACTCTCATGGCTCACTCAAAAGATCGTGCTTGAGATCCTCGACCGACCCATAGCGAGCCCGACCTTCTTGTACAGCCTGTAACGTAGAGGCTGCGTTGCGGGCGATTTCAGCCCGCCGCCACTCCACCAAGCGGTGCCGGATCAGGTCTACCAACGTCTCTTGATCTTCCGGCGGCAGTTGTTCAACAACGTCCAGCGCCTGCTGAAATAACGATGTCTTTGCCTGTTCCATGGTTATCGCCTTCAACCGCGCTTCGCCTCGTCCAGGTCAAGCCCCAGGTTCTACAGAAAGCCTTCTATCCTGACAAGGCTTCTGGTACAAATTGCACTCGTGTAGGGAAATTATATCATACTCGAACCTTGAGGGCAAGAACAGAGGGTGAGGGACGCTGACCCGGAAAGCGCCCGCCGCCCCGCTTCCCCCGCCACGACCGGTGCCGGTAGGCGAAAAGCACGAGCCGTGGGCTAGTCTTCCGGCGAAAGGTGGTCGTCACGCCCACAGCGAGCCGCCCTCCCGCCTGGGCCTGGGTTGGCAATGTTGCTTTCCAGTTCGACGGCGGGAGAGCGTCCCTTGTCTTGCATTCCACGGCGTCTCCACGTCGTCTCTGGAGAGCATCAGAAATATCCTCGCGTGAGCACGTCATCTTTGGTGTCAGCGCTGACAAGTTTACGAATGTAGTTCAGGAATCTAAAAAATGTCTCTGCCGAGAAAGGATGGTCTTCCAGGTACTGTGTGAATACTGCTCTGTTTTGTTGTCTGCCTGCAGCGGTGTTGAACTGTCCACGGATGTTGGATGGAAGCCTCTTCGCTTTGCGTAGAATGATGATCTCGTCCATAGCCGTCGTACTTGTGCTGATTGGCGTCATATCGAGCCATTCGCACAGCAGGTAGTACGCTGCTCCGGGAATTGCTGTTTTCACGTCCAGTGCGGTTGCTGCTGTCTCTTGAAACATTGTCTTGTCCAGAACTCGGAGTTATACACCAGTTATGGCGAAAGCCCAAACTGCACCATGTTACTGACCACTACAATTTTTCACACATTTTGTCCTTTCACGGAAGGCTTTCACCCGCCTGCTTTGGGGTTGATTTTAATCTTCTCTACTGCTTCGTTTTCCCTTGCTGGACCGACACTTGACAGCGCTCATCCTTTGTGTATAATCTAGAATATCGGAGCCGGTGCCCGGCATGGGCTCGGTCTCCAAGAAACCAGTGTTCTGGACAACAGTAGGAGCTGACCCTAGTGAGCGTTAAACCTCAGGCTAGCACGATCGATATTCTCGTCGAGGCCGAGATCCGCAGTTGCGTGTCGCTGGATGAAGAGGCCATCGCCGCCGTCGCTGAAGGGTTCACACGCCTGGCGCAAGGCCAGGCCTCCCTCCCCCCGATCATGCGCATTGACGTCCCCGATCACCGGGGAGAGGTTGACGTCAAGACAGCGTACATACACGGTCTCGGCCGCTTTGCCATCAAAGTGGCCTCCGGTTTTCTGGACAATCCCCTGCTGGGGTTGCCCTACGGCAGCGGGATGATGGTGATCATGAGCGCCCGGACCGGCTTCCTGGAGGCGATCCTGCTCGACAACGGCTACCTGACCGATCTGCGCACGGGCGTGGCAGGGGCCATCGCAGCCCGCTACCTGGCGCGCGCGCGGATCGAAACGGCCGGTGTCATCGGCTCCGGCACACAGGCCCGCTATCAGATCAAGGCGCTCAAGCTGGTGCGCGATTTTCGTCGTCTGCTGGTTTACGGGATTGTCGCTAAGCAGGTTGACCGGTACGCGCAGGAAATGCACAGCGAACTGGGTGTGGAGGTCGTGAAAGCCGAGCATCCCGAGCAGGTCGTCAGGTACAGTGATTTCGTCGTCACGACCACACCATCGCGTGATCCCTATCTGAAGGCAGAGTGGCTGCACCCGGGGCTGCACATCACCTGTATGGGATCGGACGCGGAGCACAAGCAAGAGCTGTACCCGGAGGTGTTTAGCCGGCTAAATCGTATCGTGTGTGACCGCAAGTCGCAATGCTTCCGCCTGGGCGAACTGCACCATGCGCTAGAGGCTGGCGTGATCTCGCTTGAGGACGACATTTACGAATTGGGCGAGTTGACCTCGGGTCGCCGCCCGGGACGGCAAGGTGATGAGGAGATCACCGTCTGTGATCTGACAGGTGTCGGGGTGCAGGATACCGCTATCGCGCTGCTGGCTTATGAGCGGGCGCTCGCGAGAGGTCTGGGAACGCGAATTCGGGTCTAGAGGAGTGAGAGGAGTGGCAGTCCTAAAAGGATTGCCACTCCTGAAGAGGAGATGCCATGAGCCATCCATTTGTGCCTTTTGAACTCGAACGGCTGATGTCGGTCTGGGAGAACCAGGTCGAGTATAACCTCTCTGAGAGCGGCGTGCACCCCATGACCATCCGGGAGCTGGTAAGACCTGACAGGTCTTCGGGGACCTGTCAGGTCTCACCGGTCATCGAGGCCTTGCTCTCGACCGAGATGAACTACCCACAGAGCAACGGCACCATCGAGTTGCGCGAGCGCGTCGCCGCCCTCTATCCTGGCGCGACGGTTGACAATGTGCTCATTACCATCGGCTGCGCTCAGGCGAACTACACCGCCCTTATGACGCTGATGCAGCCAGGCGACGAGATCGCGATCATGCTGCCCAACTATATGCAGATATGGGGCGTCGCCCAGAACTTTGGTTATCGCACCCGCACCTTTGCCTTGAAAGAGGAGCTGGCATGGGGCCTCGACCTCGCCGAGCTGGAAGGTGCGATCTCTGACCAGACCAAGCTCATCGCGGTGGTCAACCCGAACAATCCCACCGGCCACATCATGACGCCACGCGAGATGGATGCCTTGGTCTCTGCGGCCGAACGCGTCGGGGCCTGGCTGCTGGCGGATGAGGTGTACGCCGGGGCCGAGCGGGTGACTGACAAAGTCACGCCGTCGTTTTGGGGCCGCTACGACCGCGCGCTGGCGATGAGCGGCCTGTCAAAGGCCTATGGCCTGCCGGGCTTGCGCATCGGGTGGGCGGTGGCGCCGCCGGACATTATTGAGCGGATGTGGGCCTGGCAGGATTACATCACCATCGGCACCTCCATGCTGGGCAACAAGTTGGCCGCCTATGCCCTCTCGCCTGAGGTGCGCCCGCGCATCCTCCAGCGCACCCGCCAGTACATCCGCGAGGGCTACAACAACCTGGAGGCGTGGTGGGAACGGCAGGACGGGCTTTTCAGCGTGATCCCGCCGCAAGCCGCCGCGATCGCCTTTGTGCGTTATCACAAGGAGATCAACTCGACCGAGCTGGTGATGCGGCTGATCGAGGCGGGGGCGTTTGTTTTGCCCGGCGACCTGTTTGGCCTGGACCACTTTTTGCGTATCAGCTTTGGGCTGCCGACCGATTATCTGAACGCCGGGCTCTCCCGCCTGCAGCAATTGGTGCGTTCGATTCTTTGACTCGATAATCTGTAGAAAGAATCGTGCGATCCAAATGCCTGCCGCAGCTTGCAGGAGCTGCGCCAGGAAAAGGGGCGAACCGGCCCACTGTCATTTGTCATTTGTCCCTCCGCGTACCTTCCTCAGATAGGCCCGCCAGGTGATGGCCCACTGTGCCGGATCGTCCAAAGGCGCGTGGTCAATGGTGTGAATAGTGCTGTTGTGCGGCGCCGTCTTGACCAACTCGGGGTTCGTACGCGCCTCATCGGCCACGTGAGCCAGGATGGCCGCGTATTCGTCGAGTTCCTCCTTGGAGTACGACTCGGTCGGTTCGAGGGTGCAAGGCTCCGGAACGATGAACGGATGGTGGCTGGTCCAATAATGGACGCCAAAGTCCGCCGCTCGAAGTCCGATCTCTTCAGAATGAACGCCCGTCTCTCTCGTCAGCTCTTCCCAGCTATAGCGGACCTGTTCGATTCGGCGCTTGCCCCTGGCATACGGTGCGCTCACGCCGGGGATTTCCAACATCTTTTTCAGCAAATAGTTGTTGTTGAGCACAGCGATCTCGGCGACTTTTCTCAAGCCCTCGGCGCCGAGACTCATGACCCAGGCGTATGCTCTTAGAACGACCGGGGCGACGCCATAGAATGGCCCAATCTTGCCAATGCTTTCGGGCCGGTCGTAGTTCAAGTGATATTTGTGACCATCAAACTCGATGATCGGAACCGGCAGGAACCGGGCAAGTTCCTGGGTCACACCGGTAGCGCCGACCGCCGGCCCACCACATCCGTGAGGCGATGAAAAGGTTTTGTGCAGATTAAAGTGGCACAGGTCAAAGCCAGCCTCCCTGGCCCTGGTGATGCCCAGGATTCCGTTGGCGTTGGCCTGGTCGTAGGAGCAAAGCCCTCCTGCTTTGTGGACGACTTTTACGAACTCGTCAATCCTTGGATTAAAGATGCCCGTGTCTTCCGGGTTTGTGATCAGCAGCCCGGCGGTCCGTTCTGAAACGGCCGCTTTTAATGCCTCCAGATCGGGATAGCCGTCCTCGTCAGGATAGAGAGTGATGACCTTGAAACCGGCTGTTTTGGCACACGCCGCATTGGATGGGTGAGAAAAGATGGTGGTAATCATCTCGTCTCGCTGGTTGGCTTTCTCTCGTGACCCGTGGTAGGCGCGGATGATCGAGGCGTTGGTATAGATAGCTGCGGAACCAGCGCCGGGTTGCAGCGAGAACCGGTCCAGGCCCGAGATCTCTTTGAGAATACCCTCGAACCTGTACATCACCTCCAGGATGCCTTGAACTGTTTCCTCGTCTTGCAACGGGTGAAGGTCGGCCATTTTCGACATTCTGGCCAATTGTTCGTTGATCTTGGGGCTGTACTTCATGGTGCAAGTTCCCTGCCCGACGTCAATGTTCAGATCGGTTCCCAGATTTTCCTGTGATAGCCTTACATAGTGCCTTAGCACCTGCGGTTGCGACAGTTCGGGCAGCCTGGGGGGCTGCTCCCGGCGCATCTTTTGCGGCAGAGTCGCCAGGACATCTCCGACCTGATTCTTGATCTCGTCTTCTACCTCGGGGACAAGGATGCCCCGCTGGCCCCGTCCTCCAGGACTCAGTTCAAAGATGATCGGTTCATCCCACCGGGCCTGGTGAAATCGTCTCAGTTTTGGTTCCACGTGCGCCGGCGCGCAGTTATGATTTGTGATTTGTAATTTGTCATTTGCCATTTTCCTCGACGACCTCCTTTAGTGCATCTACCAACCGGTCAATGTCAGCCTTGGTGTGAACTTCGGTCACGCAGTACAGGGCGCTATGGCCCAGTTCCGGGAACTCTTTGCTCAGGTCTTTGCCGCCAAATATTCCCCGCGCCAAAAGTGCCTTGTCAATCTCTGCCACCGTCTGGCCTGTCCCGTCGAAATTGACGACGAACTCTTTGAAATGGGGCGACTGGAGAAGGGGAGCCTTGATGCCCTTGATCTTGGCCATTTGCACCATCGCGTAGTGCGATCTTGACATAATGCCACCGCCGATTTCGGCCATGCCCTGAGGCCCCATCAGCGCCAGATAGACCCCGGCCGTGATGCCCCACAGTGCGGCCGCCGTGCCGACCCACTCTTTGCCCTCTTCCCTGATTGCAAAAGAGGTTCTTTCATAGGCCACGTCACCAAAGCCATATTCGCCTTCAACTACTGTCGGGGCGATGCCAAACAGCCGGGAGGGGTATTCCATCACGTACTTTTCTTCGTCCCGGGTGGCGATGAAGCCAGCCTGGCCGCCGCCAAACTGCATGTGCATCCCGAGCGGCTGTATGTCGCCGCAGACAATATCCGCTCCGTACTCTACCGGCGGTGTCAGGACTCCCAAAGAAATCGGATCGGCCCCGACAACGCAGACTGCCCCGTGATCGTGGGCTGTTCTTGAAATCTCGTCACCACGGGTCTCGATGAAACCGAGATAGGACGGATTATCAAAGTATACAGCGGCCGTCTTGGAAGAAATTTCGGCCCGGAGGGCATTGAGGTCCATTTGTCCCGTCTCGGAATTGTAACCTATTAGCTTGATCTCTATCTCGGGCCTGCAATAGTCCCTGATTTTCGATAGTTTACCGGCGCTGATGGTTCTGGACACCAACACCTGGCGGCGGCCAGTCATCCGCGAGGCCATGCGGATTGACGTGGCGGTGGCTTGATACCCGTCATACGTTGGCACGTTGACGACATCCATGTTCAAAAGCTCGCCCATCATGCTGGCGTACTCGAATAGCGCTTGAAACCGGCCGTGATCGTCGTAGGGTTCGCCGGCGTAGGCAGTCAAGAACTCGCCCCGCCCGTTCACCTCATCACACACAGCTGGAACGTGATGTTGATAGCACCCCGCTCCCAAAAAGCTGAGATACTCCTGACAGGTCTTGTTTTTTGCCAGAATATCCTCTACGTGTCTTTTCAAGGCATACTCGGACAAGAGGGGTGGGGGCAAATTCAAACTTTCCTTGAGTCTAAGCCTGTCCGGGATATCCTCAAAGAAATCCTCCACGCTCTCTGCTCCGACCTCTTTGAGCATCTGCTTTTTGACTGCGGGCACAGAATTGGGGATATAGGGATAGATAGTCGGTCTTTCCTCGTCCATGTTCTGTTCCTCCACTGGTCTTTTTATCGCCATTTTAGCACAGTATTCAACCTCTGGCAAGCATTTGGCGTCAGCAATTCCCGTTTTGTAGCCGCGATTTCCAAATCGCGTGCATTGCACTGTCTTGGACACTGTCCTGGACGGTCAGTACAGGGC
>CAYVPU010000066.1:0-6998 GCA_964453885.1 uncultured Anaerolineae bacterium
TACATAAAACGCCTTGCGCGCTATGGAAAGCGCGGCTACATGTCAAAATGTTTTTATGAATGTCTATAGAACGAGTCAGCGAATCTGCTAAACTCGCAACACGAAAGGAGGGATGACTATCGAAGAAAGACGATCTCCACTGACCACTGTTTTATAAACCCTTAGTACTTGTTCATTATTAACTTCGTACTTTAGGTTGGAAATCAAACGCAAAACAGCTTCAAAAACGCGATGTTATTTTTGAACAAGTGCTTACCACCAACCAAAGGAGGAACGAAATGCGTAAGACACTGTATCTGCTTATGGTTATCGCCTTGTTGGCAGCCGTAGCTCCGGCCGCCGTCGCTGCACCGCCAAAGGCAGAGGGCCAGGCCTACACCATCCAGAAAGACGACTGGCTGTGGAAGCTGGCCGAAAAGTACCTGGGCGACCCCTATGCCTACCCGGCCCTCGCCCTCGCCACCAACGCCAAGCACGCCCAAGATGATAGCTATGCCTTGATCTGGAACATGGACCTCATTGAGGTCGGCGACAAGCTCTGGATCCCCAGCGCCGAGGAAGCGCAAGGCTTCATCGACAACCCGTACGCCATCCAGGTGGAAACCAAAGACATCGCCGCCAACAACCCCTTCTGGGCTTCGGTTTGGAAGGGCGCCGAGGAAACAGCCGATCGCTGGTGGGTGAACCTGACCCTCAACGCTCCGACCTCCGAGGCGGACGTGGACGTCCAGATCGCCCAGATCGAGGACGCCATCACCAAGGGTGTCCAGGGGCTAGTCGTGGCTCCCACCGATGCTTCGGCGCTTAACCCGGCCTTCGATAAGGCCAAGGCGGCTGGCATACCGGTGCTGATCATTGACAGCGACACCACCTGGCCCGACAAGCTGACCTTTATCGGCACCAACAACAAAACCGGGGGCAAACTGGGCGGTGGGTTCATCTGCGGCGAGCTGGCTGCCGGCGACGAGGTGGCCATCATCACCGGCCATATGAGCGCGCAGAGCATCGCTGATCGGGTCAATGGCTCCAAGGAAGCGTTCGCCGCCTGCGGCGTAGAGGTCGTCGCCGAGTTGAACGGCGAGCACACCCGTGAAGGCGGCCAGACGGTGATGGAAGACATCATCACCGCCAACCCGAACATCAAGGCTGTCTTTTGCGCCAACGACAACATGGCATTGGGAGCGGTTGAAGCCCTCAAGGCAGTGGACAAGCTGGCCGGCGTGATCGTCGTTGGCTTTGATGCCAATCCCGACGCCGCCACCTCCATCCTGGCGGGCGAGATGACCGCCACCATCGCCCAAAGCTCTTACAACATGGGGCGCTTTGGCGTGGTCTATGCTGTGATAGCCGTCCAGGGGAACACAATCCCCGAGCTCATTGACACAGGCACCACCCTGGTCACGGCCGAGAACGCCGCTGGCTGGACTGAATAGACTGAGTGACCAGATCTCTCAGGGCGGTGGCCTGTCTCTCAGAGGAGGCCACCGCCCCCTTTTGCAATAATAGTCATCCAAGAGTCCGCACTCACGCTGACCAAAGACGAAGGACGAACAGCAATTCCCGTTATGGGAAAACGAAAGCGGGAATTGCTAAAGGACGAGAGACAAAAAAGGGGTGCGATGCAAAAGCAGTTGACAGTCGGAGTCGCCGGTCTGGGCACAATGGGCCACATCCACACCCAAAACCTGACGACGCTGCCGACGGTGCGGCTGTTGGCCATCGCCAGCCGGCGGGAGGACGTGGGGCGGGCAATAGCCGCCTCTTGCGGCGTCCCCCGTCTCTACACCGATTACGAAGCGCTGCTGGCTGACGACGATGTGGAAGCGGTGGTGATCGCTGCCGCCACGTCGGAGCACGCCGACCTGGTCGTCGCTGCGGCGCAGGCGGGCAAGTCTGTCTTTTGCGAAAAGCCAGCGGCGCTAACTTTGGCCGAGATGGACCGGGTGCTCTCGGCGGTGCGGGCGGCGAGCGTCTCTTTCCAGATCGGCTTCATGCGCCGCTTTGACCCGGCCTACGCCAGGGCAAAACAGCAAATCGAGGCCGGAGTCATCGGCCGGCCGGTGTCTTTGCTGGGCATCAGCCGCGATCCCTGCCTGCCAGCCCCGGAAGACAAGAGCGCGCTCGCCCGAGGCAATCTTTTTCTTGATCTGGGCATCCATGACTACGACCTGGCCTGCTGGCTGATGGACGACCAAGTGGTCGAGGTGTACGCCATTGGCGGGGCATTGGTCTATCCCCAGTTGCAGGACTTCCGAGACCTGGACAATGCCCTGGTCACACTGCGCTTCGCCAGCGGTGCGATGGGCAACATTAGTCTCAGCCGCAACGCCCGCTACGGTTACGACGTGCGCACTGAGGTTCTCGGCTCCGAAGGGGCACTCCGGATAGGGGACCTCCGCCATATCGCCCTGGACATGCTGACCAGCGACGGGGTTTGCTACGAAACCTACCCCTGGTACCAGGAGCGTTTCGCCACGGCCTATCGGCAGGAACTCGTCCAGTTTGTGGCCTGGGTGCAAGACGAGGCCAAGCCAGAGGCCACCGGCGAGGATGGCCGGGCGGCGCTAGCCGTGGCCCTGGCTGCCACCGAGTCGTTCCGCACGGGACGGCCGGTAGAACCGGCTTTAAAGCCCTCAAGTTGAACCACATCCCCTTTATCCTTGATCATCGGGGCCTTGCAGCCACTCCTCTCGAACGGCATCCCCTCAAGACAAGCTGGCGTCGAGTACTCGGTGCCGACGGAAAAAGGGCACAAAACCGCTCGACCAACTGCTTGCTCCAAGTGTTTAGAGAAAGCCGAGTCAGTTCCGTGAAACAGCGAGAATCACCGAAAGGCAACGTTGAGAAATGAACAAAGAAATTCTCATTCGTCCCGCCAGGGTATTGTTTCCCCTGGGCCTGGGCACGGCCCTTTCCCTGATGGGTGATGCGACGCTTTACACCGTGTTGCCCACTCACACCGCCGACGCTGGTATCGCCCTCGGCAGCGTGGGGATCATTCTGGGCATCAACCGGGCGGTGCGGCTTTTCCTCAATGGCCCGGCAGGGCTGGCTTACGATCGCTTGCCCCGGCGGTGGTTGTTCGTACCGGCGCTACTCATCGGCGCCCTCTCCACAGCAGTATACGCTACCACGCATGGCTTCTGGCCGCTGTTAGTCGGTCGGCTGCTGTGGGGGTTGGCCTGGTCGGGCATCTGGGTCGGCGGGGCGACGATCATCCTGGACGTGACGACCGATCAGGACCGCGGGCGATGGACGGGTCTGTACCAAACGTGGTTCTTTCTGGGGGCGGCGTTCGGCGCCTTTGCGGGCGGCCTGCTCACCGACAGGCTGGGCTACAACGCCACGATGTGGATCGGCGCAGCGCTGACCACCGTGGGCGGCCTGACGGCGCTGTTCCTGCTGCCTGAGACACACCGCGTTCGCCACAACCCCGGCCACCTCGACGCGCAGGAAAACAGACCTACAATACGCGCCAACCGGGGACTGTGGATCGCCGCATCGCTACAGGGAATCAACCGCTTTGTCACGGCTGGCGTCCTCTCGGCAACCATGGCACTGTTGGTGCAAGATCAGATGAAATCTGCCAACCTGACCCTCGGTGTGGCGACGCTGACCGGCGCACTCATGGCCGGGCGGACCCTCCTCAGTACAGTGTCTGCTCCGCTGGCAGGGACAATGTCAGACTGGCTCGGAAGTCGCTGGAAAGTGGCCACAGTGGGGCTGGTCATCGGGATACTCGGCATGATCTTGGTGGCCTGGAGCACACCGGTCGCTATTCTGACAGGCATATCGTTGGGCGCTGTGACCGGTGGCAGCGTGCAAGCGCTGGTCATCGCCCTCACGGGCGATCTGGTGAACCAGGCCCAACGGGGCCGCGCCATCGGTCTACTGCACACTGTCGGTGATTTCGGCAGCGCAGTCGGGCCGCCGGTCGCGTATGCGCTGATGCCGTGGATGGGGCTGCAAGGCGTGTATCTGCTCTGCGCAGGCATATTCGCGGCAGGGCTGGTTCTGGTAGTGCTGTTTCAGCAAGGAGCCACGCCTGTTAACTCTTGCGACACCCGCCAAACTAGGGTATAATTACGTGAAACGTAAGGCATGATGTGTAAAAGATCTGGATCACGTTTCACGCCTTACGTTTCACGGCCCGGAAGGCAGTATCAGTCACGATCATTTTTCCCGGCCGAATTATCATCGTATCTTTAAGGGAGGTATCTCTTGAAAGCCCTCATCACCGGCATCTCGGGCTTTGTGGGAACACATCTAACCCGGTATCTACTGGAACATACCGATTGTCAGGTCGCTGGCACCGTCTTTGGTCCTTATGACAGCATCAAGCCGTGGTGGGATCGGCTGGAACTCTATCCGGCTGAACTCTCCCGGCTGGAAGTGGTGGTCTTTGTGCTGGAGCAAGTGCAGCCGGACTATATCTTTCACCTGGCGGCACAGCCCATCGTCTCCCTCTCGCACCGTGATCCGTGGGGTACGCTGGAGAACAACATTCGCATGCAATTGAACATCCTCCAGGCGCTGTTGGAGCTCAAAATGCTGAACACCCGGGTGCTGGTGGTCGGTTCCAGCGAGGTCTATGGCCCAGTCAAACCTGAGGAGTTGCCCATTTGCGAGTCGCAACCCTTTCGCCCGGCCAATCCCTATGCTGTGAGCAAGATCGCCCAGGATATGCTGGGATTGCAATATTACCTGACCCACGGCGTCCAGACCATTCGCGCCCGGCCATTCAACCACATTGGGCCGGGACAGCGGCTGGGATTCGTTGTGCCCGACTTTGCCCAACAGATCGCTGCCATTGAAGCGAAGCAATCGCCGCCGGTGATGCGCGTCGGCAACCTGACAGCCCGGCGGGACTTTACCGACGTGCGCGATGTGGTGTGCGCTTACCACCTTCTCATGGCCAGGGGCGAGCCAGGCCAGGTATACAACATCGGCTCCGGCCAGTCTCACACCATCCAGGAAGTATTGGACACGCTGCTGAGCATGTGCCACGTCGAAATCACTGTCGAGCCCGACCCGGCCCGCATGAGGCCCTCCGACGTGCCGGACGTCGTCTGCGACACCAGCAAATTGCGCCGCCAGACCGGCTGGCAACCGACCATCTCCTTTGAGCAGAGCCTGGCCGATGTGCTGGACTACTGGCGGGAGCGCGTCCGGCAATCACCATAGCCTAAAAGCAACTGCAACAACGCTTGTATGATTCACGAGAGGACACCCAATCCCCATGAAAAGTGCTTTAATCACCGGCATCACCGGACAAGACGGTTCCTACCTGGCCGAGTTCCTCCTGGAAAAAGGTTACCAAGTCATTGGCATGGTGCGCCGCACCAGCACGCTCAACTTTCAGCGCATCGAACACATCCAGGATCGGATCGAATTGGTGCAAGGCGACCTGCTAGACGAGGTTTCGCTCATGAGCATCTTGCGCGAGTACCGCCCAGACGAGGTCTACAACCTGGCAGCGCAGTCCTTTGTGCAGACCTCGTGGCAGCAACCGGTCTTTACCGGCGAAGTCACTGCCCTGGGCGTCACCCGGATACTGGACGCCATCCGCATGGTAGACCCCAAGATGCGCTTCTACCAGGCCTCCAGCAGCGAGATGTTTGGCAAGGTGCAGCAAGTTCCGCAAAACGAGAATACGCCGTTTTACCCACGCAGTCCCTACGGCGTGGCCAAAGTCTATGGCCACTGGATCACGATCAACTATCGCGAGAGCTACGACCTCTTTGCCTGCTCCGGCATCCTGTTCAACCACGAATCGCCACGCCGGGGACTGGAATTCGTCACCCGCAAGGTGACCCATGGCGCAGCCCGCATCAAACTGGGCCTGGCCGACGAATTACGCCTGGGGAACCTCGAATCCCGGCGCGACTGGGGTTACGCTGGCGATTATGTCGAGGCCATGTGGCTCATGCTCCAACAGGACAAGCCCGATAATTACGTCGTCGGCACCAGCGAGACACACTCGGTCCGCGAACTGTGCGAAGCCGCCTTTGGCCATCTGGGCCTGGACTGGCAAGAGTACGTGGTGCAGGATCCCCGATTCTACCGCCCGGCCGAGGTGGACCTGCTGGTCAGCGATCCATCCAAAGCACGCCGGGTGCTGGGCTGGGAGTCTGTTGTTTCCTTCAAAGAACTCATCCACATGATGGTGGATGCCGATCTGGTGGCGTTGCAGAAGGAACCACAGTGATTATCCAGGATCGCATTACGCAACTCGTATTGGCCCTGAAGGCCTACAACCCGGAGCGGATCATTCTATTCGGCTCTGGTGCGCGCGGCGACACCGACGAATACAGCGACCTGGACATTGCCATCATCAAAGAGACCGACGAGCGTTTCCTGGATCGTCTGGAGACCGTGTGCGATTTACTCCCTCCAGTCGGCGCGGTGGACGTGTTGGTCTACACACCAGTTGAATTCGCTGAGATGCAAGCGCGGGGTAATCCCTTTATCGAAGAAATACTGACACACGGCCTGCTGATCTATGAGCGCGGAGCAGACGAAACAACTCTACCGAGAACCATCAGAGAGCAAGAAACAGAATACCAGATGAAAAGAGATCCACTGGCCGAAGCGGAACGATGGTTGGCTCAGGCCCAGTATGAACTGAACGCAGCCCGTCATAGCGCTGAGGGTGGCTTCTACGCCGTGGCTTGCTTCTACGCCCAGCAGGCAGCAGAGAAAGCATTGAAAGCTTACCTTTACGCCAGAGGCGAGCGCCGCGTGGTGGGACACTCGGTGCAGGAGATGGCTCAGCGTTGCGCTATAGATAACGAATCGTTCCGCGAGATGCTGCCTAGAATAAAAAAACTCGACCGTTTTTACATTCAGACCCGTTATCCCAACGGACTGCCCGGCGGCGTGCCGGCCGAGTCTTTTGATCAAGAAGATGCTGATCTTGCCCTGACGAGAACGATGGAAACATTGCGAGTCGTGCGCACTGAGATCAAAGCCCTGTTTGAAGGTTGAAACAAGAACCA
>CAYVPU010000066.1:7098-13996 GCA_964453885.1 uncultured Anaerolineae bacterium
TGCACGGGGAGAGAGAACAATGACACCAAACACAACAATTCGTTTCGGCACCGACGGCTGGCGAGGACGCATTGCCGAAGACTATACCTTTGACAACGTGCGCCGCTGCGCCCAGGGTTTTTCTCAATACCTGCTGGACTTGAACAAGACGACGGGAGGCATCGTCGTCGGCCACGACCGGCGCTTCGGCTCCGAGCACTTTGCCGTTGCCGCCGCCGAGGTGCTGGCCGGCAATGGCATCCGCGTGCACCTGACCAAAGGTCACGCGCCCACGCCAGTCATATCTTACGCCGTCGTCGCCCAGGGTGCGTCCGGCGCTATCAATATCACCGCCAGCCACAACCCATATACGGACAACGGCTTTAAGGTGCGCGACGAGCAGGGAGGCGCGATCGCCCCCGACGGGCTAAAAGATATTGAGGCGCACATTCCACCCATCGAAGGCATCAAACGCCTGCCCCTGGTCGAGGCCGAGGCGGAGGGCCTGGTGCATCACTTTGATCCCGCCCCGGCCTACCTGAAGCACCTGACCACGCTCATTGACGTGGAGCCACTCAAGAACGCCGGTCTCACCATCGCCTACGATGCCATGTGGGGCAACGGTGCAGGCTGGCTACAGCGCATCCTGGCCGGTGGCACCACTTGCATCACCGAGATCCACGGCGAGCGCAACCCTCTCTTCCCAGAAATGGCCCGCCCCGAGCCGATCCCGCCCAACGTGGACGTGCTGCTTTGCAAAGTCACCGAGGTAGGCGCCGATGTGGGCATCGTCCACGACGGCGACGCCGACCGCGTGGGCGCGGCCGACGAGAACGGCGTCTTTATCAACCAGTTGCAGGTCTACGGCCTGCTGGCTCTCTACTTCCTGGAGGTGCGCGGCGAGCGCGGCCCCATCGTCAAGACTCTGTCCACCACTTCCGTGCTGGAACGACTGGGGGAGATTTACGAGGTGCCAGTCTACCAGACAGGCGTCGGCTTTAAATACGTGGCTCCCAAGATGCTAGAGACGGATGCTCTCATCGGCGGCGAGGAAAGCGGTGGCTACGCCTTCCACGGCCACGTCCCAGAACGCGACGGCATCCTGGCCGCCCTGTACTTGCTGGACATGATGGTGCGCACCGGCAAGAAACCGAGCCAACTGCTGAACTGGCTCTACGAGGTCGTCGGCGCGCGCTATTACTACGACCGGATTGACACCCGCTTCCCGGCCGAGATGCAAGACATCACCCGCCAGCGCATCCTCGACGCCCGGCCAACCGAGGTTGCTGGCCTGACCGTGACTGACATCATTACCACCGACGGCTTTAAATTCGCATTGGAAGACGGCGGCTGGCTGCTCATTCGCTTCTCTGGCACAGAGCCAATCATCCGCGTCTACTGCGAGACGACGCACCAGGCAAAAGTGCCGGCCATCCTCGAAGCCGGGATGCGCATGGCGGGGTTGAAATAGTGCTGATTGATACCCACGCCCATCTGGACTTTAGACAATTCGACGACGACCGGAACGCCGTGCTGGATCGCGCCTGGCAGGCTGGCCTGATAGCCGTTATCACCATCGGCATAGACCTGAAGACCAGTCGTGCCGCTGTGGCGCTGGCCGAGGCCCACGAGCGGGTCTTTGCAACCGTGGGCTTTCACCCGCACGATGCGAAAACCGCTGACGACGCCGCACTGATTGAACTGCGGGACCTGGCTCGACATTCCAGAGTGGTCGCCATTGGCGAGATGGGCCTGGACTTTTACCGCGACCGCTCGCCGCGCGATGTGCAGCGCCGCGTCTTTCGGCGGCAATTGCAGATCGCCGCCGAACTGGGCAAGCCGGTCGTCGTCCACGACCGCGAGGCCCATGCCGACACGCTAGAGATTCTGCGACAGTGGATCGCCGAAAGCCAGACGACTTTCTCCGAATACCGAGGCGTGCTCCACTGTTTCTCCGGCAACCTGGCCTTGGCCCAAGCAGTTATCGAACTTGGCTTCTTTATCGGCGTGGACGGTCCGATCACCTACCGGAATGCTCGCAAGTTGCCAGACATTGTCAAAGCCCTGCCCCTGGACAGACTGCTGGTGGAGACTGATGCGCCGTTCCTTACCCCGCACCCCCATCGTGGGCAGCGGAACGAACCAGCCTACGTCCGGCTAGTGGCGGAAAAAATAGCAGACACGAAAAACCTACCCCTGGAAGAGGTAGCCCAGGCCACCACGGCCAACGCCAAAGCTCTATTCCAACTTGATGTACCATAACCCTGATCTATGATTGGTAATTCGTAATTCGCAATTTGCTCGAAAGGATGAGGAATTGAAGACGATTCCCGGTCTCGCATTGGTTAGCGAAGACTTGATTCAAGTCGAACGCAAAATGCGGGAGGCTCCGCATGAGGACATCAAGCCCCTGGCTGCTGCGCTGGACACGATACTGAAAAGTGGAGGCAAGCGTGTGCGCCCAGCCCTGGCACTGTTGACCAGCCGCCTCTATAGTGCTCCAAGAGACAAAGTGATCTTTCTAGCCGCCGCCGTGGAAATGCTTCACACCGCCACGCTGGTGCACGACGACCTGATTGACGGTGCCTTGTTGCGGCGCGGCAACGACACTCTAAACGCCATCTGGAGCGCCGGTGCGACTGTCCTCACCGGTGACTTTCTCTTTGCCTGGGCGGCCAATCTGGCCGTCCAGACCGAGAACATGCGCGTGATGGAGCTTTTTTCGCGGACGATCATGATCATTTGCGGCGGCGAAATTAGCCAGCTCTTCCGGCCTCCCTGGCGTGAGCAGACCCGCAGGGACTATGACCGGCGCATTTTTGCCAAGACCGCTTCTCTCTTTGCCGCCGGCACCGAAGCTGCCGCCATTCTCGCCAACGCACCCGAGCCAGAAATTAGAGCTCTCCGGGATTACGGTAATCAACTGGGCATAGCCTTTCAGATCGTGGACGACGTACTGGATTTTACCGGCTCGTCAAAGGAAATGGGCAAGCCCATCGGCTCCGACATACGGCAAGGCATCGTCACGCTGCCAACCCTCTACTACCTTGGCCAACACCCGGATGACGAGACAGTAACTCAAGCACTGGAAGGCCGGACCGACAATGGAATTGTCGAAACTGCTGTGAACCATATCCGTGACGCTGGCGCCGTAGAGGCCGCCATGCGCGACGCGCGGGCCCATGCCCAACGCGCTCAAGTCGCCTTGTCTGGCTTTCCGGCCAATGGGTATCGCCAAGCCATGCTCGACTTGGCCGATTTTGTTGTCCGGCGCCGCGTTTGACTTGCCTCTCAGCGGCAAAGGACGATCGGGTTTGTCAGTTCTCAGTTCACTTGCAGGCGATTCATGATCACACACAGGCCAACAAGTTCCCAGGTTGAACCAGGACAACACCCCGACCTTTCCATAGTCATCGTCAGTTGGAACGTCCAGGACTTGCTCCAAAAATGCCTGCTGTCCATCTACCCTCCCGGTAACCATCAACCTGGCCATTCATTTTGCATTGAAACCATCGTCGTGGACAATGCCTCTGCCGACGACAGCGTCGAGATGGTGCGCCAGGCGTTCCCTCAGGTGACCCTCATTGCCAACTCGGACAATCGGGGCTTTACCGGTGGCAACAACCAGGGCATCGTCGCCAGCCGGGGGCGTTACGTCCTCCTCCTCAACCCCGACACAGAAGTGCTGGGCGACGCACTGGTCCGCATGGTCGCCCACATGAACGCGCATCCGGACGTCGGCGCGCTTGGCCCTATGCTACTCAATCCCGACGGCAGCGTGCAGTCGTCGCGCCGCCGCTTCCCCACTCCAGCTACCGCCTTTGTCGAAAGCACCACCCTGCAAAGCTGGTTCCCCCGCCACCGCCTGCTTTGCGACTATTACGTCCAGGACAAACCAGACGACGCCATCGCAGAAGTGGATTGGGTCACTGGCGCCTGCCTGCTGGCTCGCCGCGAGGCACTGGATCAAGTCGGCCTGCTGGACGACGGCTATTTCATGTACTCTGAGGAGTTGGATTGGTGTTATCGGGCCAAAGCGGCCGGCTGGAAGGTCGTCTACTTTCCAGAGGCGCAGGTCATCCACTACGGCGGCCAGTCCAGCGAGCAGGTCAAAGCCTTTCAGATTATTCGCTTCAACCGAAGCAAGATCCGCTATTTCCGCAAACATCACGGCGCGCTTGTGGCGACATCGCTGCGGGTCTTTTTGTTGACGGACTATAGCTACCAGCTCTTCACAGAGACAACCAAATGGCTCATCGGCCACAAACGTCCCCTTCGCCGCCAGCGGATGCGTGCCTATTGGCAGGTCTTGAAATCTGGACTCTGAACGTGTTCTCTCCTTTTCATCACCATCATTTGACAATTGCCTGCAAACGGGATACAATTGTGCGCACTTTTACTTCATTCAACCGAAACCCGTGTCACCGTTCTATGTAGGGGGGGCTTGTAGACACTTCTGAGGAGATTCCCCATGCGCAAGCCGCGTGACCGGATCGAGGTTTCGGGCGACGATGCCACCACATTCCCCAATCAACCTCGCCTCGACGATGAGAACACACAATTCAGCCAACTCTACCTGCAACAGAGTATAGACCAACTCCGCCGTCTTCGGGACGACTACCGGCAGGTTCGCTTGTGGCTGGAGAAAATGGGGCAGCAATTCGCCCAGCGCGAGGCAACAGTCAACCAGCGCATCCAAGAAGCAATGGCCTTCCTGGCCCAACTCCGCCGCCGTCTTGGAAGTAGTTCCGATCCTGCCCCCTGGACAGCTTCCCCGAAAGCCCTCGCCAACCAACTCACCCTGCACGTCCATACCCTGGGCAAGTTTAAAGTCCATCACAATGACCAGACGGTCTCTCTGAGCAGCAACAAAAAGGGCCGCGCTATCTTTCGCTACCTGGTCACCCGTGCAGGACGGCGCGCTGCCAAAGACGTGCTGTTGGACCTCTTTTGGCCGGGCGAGGACACTGACAGAGCAAGCCACAAGCTGCACATTGCCATCAGCGCGCTCCGGCAGGCACTGAGCGAAACCAAGAGCATCGGCTTGGAACATGATCAGTTCTTCCTTTTCGAGGACGGCCATTATTGCCTTCACCCCGCGATCAACGTTTACCTGGACGCCGACGAGTTCACGGCCCGCTGCCGGACTGGTGAACGGCTTGCGCGGGACAACCACATCCCGGAAGCCATCGCCGAGTACGAAGCAGCCCTGGCGCTCTACCGGGGTGACTTTCTCACCGAAGACCTCTACGCCGATTGGGCCATCGCGGACCGCGCCCGCCTGGAAGAGACGTACCTGACGTTGCTGGGCCACCTGGCTGAGCACTACCTGGGCCAGGTCCACTACACAGAAAGCATCTCCTGCTGTCGCCAGATTTTGGCCAAAGACAGCTTCCGCGAAGACGCCTATCGTCAACTCATGCTTTGCTACAGCCGCATGGGCCGTCGCAACCAGGCGCTATGCGAATTCCACGCCTGCGAGCAAGTACTGCGGCGGGAACTGGGCGTGCGGCCCATGCAAGAGACAGTGGCCTTGTACGAGCGGATCGTGCAGGAAAAGGCCGTATAGAGCGAAAACAGAGCATTTTTAGAGTGGTTTTGGAGCACCACCTTCTATACTGGAGGGTGGTGTTTGTTATTCAGGCAAACTTGTCGCGTCCGCCCATTTTGATCCATTCGCACCCCCAACGAGAGGAATCATGAGCCGATACGTTTCGTTTGTCATCCGAAGCTGGCAAGACGACCGCGATGGAACGATGCGTTGGGAAGCTCATCGCGTTCAAGACGAAGAGGCGATCCATCTCCCCGACGCCGCCTTTGTGGTGAGAGCCTGGGTGAATGAGGACGAGCAGATGGTGCGCGGCCTGATCCGCCACGTCCAGAGTGGGCGCGAGCTGCAATTCCAGAGCGGCGAACGAGTGACGGATTTTGTCCATGCCTGCCTGAGTCTCGATTCCTCCAGCAGCGACGAATGCGATCTGCAAAGTCTGGGAAACGATCGCTTCACCCTGCCTGAATTGAGCAGGAGCGAAAGACTGTCCGATGATCAAACCCTTTGAGACCAACCGGGAACACCTGTACGCCGAGCTGGCCCGCCTGGACCTCCTGATCCAGCGACAGATCTGGCGGTGGCGCCAGACTGGCCAATCCCAGTCGCCAACAGGCGATGAATTTCGCGGCCTCTACGTTTCCGAGGCCCAGGTGGACGCCATCTTGAACGGCGTCTACCCCGGCAGTGCAAAGGTTGCCCGCCAAGCCATTGACCAGCGTCCCGACAGAGCTTTCTGCCAAGCCATTGAGCGTGCCACTGCCGAAATCGCCCAGCGAAAGACTGCCGCTGCCGAGCAAGACGTCTCCCTCCGCCTGGAGCGACTATGTACGCTGTTCGACCTGACTCCCTTTGACGTGGACGCCCTTCTCATCTGCCTGGCCCCGGAACTGGAACTCCGCTACGAGCGGCTCTACGCCTATCTCCAGGACGACGTGACCCGCAAGCGACCTACCGTAGACCTGATCTTGAACCTGCTCTGTGCTGCGTCCGAGGAGCGGCTGGCTGCCAGGACCCGCTTTGCACTCGATGCCCCTCTGCTGCGAGGCCGGTTGGTGACGCTCTTTGGCGACCCCGCCCAACCTCACCCGCCTCTCCTGGCTCATTACGTAAAGATCGATCCTCGCGTGCTGGGGTTTCTCTTGCAGCAGGACACCCTCGACACCCGTCTGCGCGACTTTTGCCAACTGATCCACCCAACGGTCAAGCTTGACGCCCTCCTCCTCTGCCCCAATGTTAAGGCTCAGCTCAACCAACTAACTAACGACCCAACCACCCAACCACCCAACCACCTAACTACCCAACAACCTGCCCTCATCCTCCTGCAAGGCGACGACGGCACCGGCAAAGGTGAAGCAGCCCAGGCGGTCT
>CAYVPU010000067.1:0-13903 GCA_964453885.1 uncultured Anaerolineae bacterium
AGCGCACCGGCAAGTTGAAACGAAATGGTTAGCTCCACCCTCCCGCAGGTTTTTTACTAGCCTGCGTGAGAGAGGGCCTCTGGTATCTGATTAGCATGTTCTCAGGGATTTATGTGGCTCTCATGGGGTTGCTAATTGGCTGCATCGGCGACATTTCGCTGACCTATGCCTTCATTTTCATGGGGGCGATTGTCCTGGCTGGCTCATTTTTGTTTCGAGTGGGTTGAGTTTTAGCCAAAGGAGTTCAAAATGCATCAAGATATTGCGTTATCACTAGAAAAAGTCAGCAAGAGCTTTTACAAAAGCGGGAAGCGATCCTGGCCCTGGCAAACCAAGAAGCACAGCGGCAATGGGAAGGGTCGCCAAGAGATCAAGGCCATCGATCAGGTTTCCCTGAACGTGGAATGCGGCGAGATCTTGGGCGTGCTGGGCGCTAACGGCTCCGGCAAGTCCACGCTCATCCGCCTGGTCTCCACCCTGCTGATACCTGACAGCGGCACCATCACCATTTTCGATCACGACATTCGCCGTGACGAGATGGCCGTCAAGCGACTGATCAATCGGGTTTCGGTGGACGCGGCCCTGTTCAAGAAACTCTCGGCCTTGGAGAATCTGGCCTACGCCGCGCGCTTGTATGGACTCAACGCCCGGCAGGCGCAAGAGGAAGCAATCGTGATCCTGAAAAAGCTGGGCATCGAACGCGACCGCGTCCGCAGCCCGCTGGAGGACCTGTCGCGGGGCATGCAGCAAAAGGTGGCCATCGCTCGCGCGCTGCTCACCACGCCGGTGTTGCTTCTGCTCGACGAGCCGACCACCGGCCTTGACCCTCGCTCCAAGCGGCAGGTGCAAGAGTTTGTACTCCGCTTGCGCGAGACTCACGATACCACCGTGCTGTTGACCACCCACGACATGGACGAAGCCGACCGCCTGTGCGACCGCATCGCCATTCTGGACGAGGGTGGGATCGTGGCTCTGGACACCCCTGCCGGGCTCAAGGTCATGGTGGAACACACCAACGGCCACGAGCCGACGATGGAAGAGGTCTTTATGGCTCTCACCGGCAAGCGGCTGGTGGATGGCGAAGCAGACGTGGAAGAAGATCCGGTTTTCGGCCACGTGTTGTGAGGCACGTATTGCGTATTGCGTACTCTTGCGCAATACGCAATACGTCTTGGCGTGTCAATCCACGACCGGGGAAAGGAAACAATCGCATGAAAACCATCACCCAAGACTGGAACTGGTGGGCCTACCTGGCCCGCGTGACCCACCGGGAGCAAATCGAAGGCATCTCGAAATGGGACGATCGGCTGATCGAGTTTATGATCGCCATGCTGGGCCTGGAGCCAGGGATGCGCGTGCTGGACGTGGCCTGCGGCAGCGGCGTGCACCTGTTGCGCCTGGCCCACTGGGGCATTGAGGGTGTGGGGGTGGACATTGCCCCCAGCCTGGTGCGCCACGCCACAGAACAGGCCGCCGAGGCAGGCGTGGCCGACCGGCTACGCTACCTCGTCGGCGACATGCGCGCTTTGGCAGATGCCGTCGGTGACGAGACCTTTGACGCCGTGACGCTGCTTTCCGGCTCGTTCGGCTTTTTCGACGACCCGACCAACCGGCGCGTGCTGGCCGGCATGGCCGCCAGGCTCAAACCGGACGGCCGGCTCCTGCTGGACTGCGTCGCACCGGCATGGGCCATCAAGCCCTGCTCCCGCTCGTGGAGCGAATACGGCGGCGGCATCGGTTTCAGCGAGACCTGGTTCGATCCCGTCACCTGCACCCGCATCAGCGAGTTCCGCTTCCTCGACGCCGATGGGGTGATGAACCTCGCCGCCGAACCGGAGCGCATCCGTGTCTACAACCTGCCAGAACTGCGGGTCATGACCGTCCGCGCGGGCCTGGAATTCGTCGCCGCATACGCCAACCACGAACTGCCCACCGTGCCCTATGAGGCCGATCATCCCAACCGTCTGGTTGTCGTGGCCTGCAAAATGACAGATAACAGAAAATGAAAGTTTATGACAACCGAATCCCTGGAGGAATGAACAACGTGATTTACGAACTGGCCAGAAACGACTGTGAGAGAGCGCGGCCCATATTCCAATGCATGGATCACAACCTGGCCGTAAACTCTATCATCGAAGGCGCAACACCTGCCAGGATATACATTGATGATCCTGTCAATCCCATGGCAGCCATCACGTGGACGAAGCATAGATTCTACTTGGCGGGGGATGCCCATAACGACGCCTTCAACAAGGCGTTGTACAAGCTCTTTGCTGAACAAATCTACCCCCAATCTATTGCAGCGGGGATGTATGAATTCGTTCTCTATTATGCGCCGGGCAACTGGGAAGAAAAGATGGATGTCATCCTGAGAAAAAAGTTTCCCATAAAGAGCCGGCGTCAATTCTACACTATCAGCAAACTCGAAAAGGACTGGAGAGCACTCATTCCGGCAGGTTTCACGCTGCGGCGCGTTGATAGAGAACTTTTTGCAGACACTGGTCTGGAAAATCGTCATGCTCTGATTGAAGAGATGCAATCGGAGCGTCCCTCAGTCGAGGATTTTCTGAGCAAGAGCTTTGGTTTTTGTTTGGTCTATGGCGACGAGATTGTTGGTTGGTGTTTATCGGAATACAACAGCGGAAACCGGTGCGAAGTGGGTATCGAAACGGTCAAAGCATATCGAAGGCGAGGCATTGCGACCGTCACAGCCCTGGCGCTTGTCGAACACGCGCTGGCAAACAATATCACCCGCGTTGGCTGGCACTGCTGGGCGGATAACCCAGGCTCAATCGCCACCGCCAGGAAGGTCAGTTTTGAAAAGATAACCGATTACCCGGTCTATTATGTCCGTTTCAGGGAGAAAGAAACCAATGGCGATTAGTTACGATCTTTGCACAGGCGGATTCGAGGTTTGCAAAGAGCGATTCGACACTCACAGGGAGCATCATCATGAAAACATTCTACGAACTCACCAACCGTGGGCAGGCGCGACGACTGCGCCGTATGGCGCTTGCCGCGCTCGAAAACTATGATCTCGACGTGCGGCGCGTCAGTCTGGTGACCAACGAAATGAACGGCATCTTTCGATTGGATACGACCGCTGGAAGCAGGTACATTCTGCGAATTTGCTTCCCCCAGATGCACAACCTAAAAGAAATCCGCTCCGAGATGATGTGGCTGGCCGCGCTGCGGCGGGACACCGACCTCAGCGTGCCCCAGCCGCTCACCACCCGAGACGGTGCGCTGGTGACCACGGTTGAAGCGCCCGGCGTACCGGAGGTGCGGCATTGCGTCGTCTTTGGCTGGGTCAAGGGCAAAGACCTGGCGGAGCAGCCCACGCCGGAGAACTGGCGCAGGCTGGGCGAATTTGCCGCCCACCTGCACGATCACGGCGCTGCCTTTGAACCGCCGGACGGCTTTGACATCTGTCGCTACGACAAAGTTTACCCCTTTGGCGAGCATGTCGTGATCTTTGACGAGACCCACCGCCATCTCTTTCCGCCCCATAGATACCGCATCTATAAGCAAGCGTTTGACCGTGTGCAAGCGGCCATAGATAGACTCAAGGCCGGGCCAAACGGCATGAGTGTCATCCACGGCGATTTACATCACTGGAACGTCAAAGTGTATCGCGGTCGGATTTCTGCGTTCGATTTTGAAGACCTGATGTGGGGCTACCCGGTGCAGGACATTGCCATCACGTTTTATTACATCCGCCGTCACGAGCAATACCCAGCGCTGCGGGAAACATTCATGCGTGGTTACACCAGCTGCCGATCCTGGCCCGAAGAGTATCCCGGCCAAATAGATACCTTTATTGCCGGTCGCGGCTTGATGCTGGTAAACGATGTCCTCCTATTTCCCAACCTGGTGGATCAGCAGGAAACCTCGCGTTTTATCGAGCGCACAGAAGCGAACCTGCGAGCATTTCTAGAAACCCGCAAGGGGAATTAGCCATGTCCGAGGATCCCAACTACACCATCCGTCCCTACACCCCCGCCGACCCTGCCCCCCTGGCCGTCATGTAGAACGAAAGCGACGACCAGTGGCCTGGCACCTTCACCAGGGGCGTGCCCCTGACCGGGGAGCGCGTGCGGGAGTGGATAGAGAAAGAAACGGCTCTCATGCGCCTCGTCGTCGAACCGCCCCCGGGCTGGACGGCGGATCGAACCGAGTTCCCGGTGGAGGGCGTGGCCTGATGATGAAACCCAACGCGCACGCCGTCATCGAGGTGGCGAACCTCAAACTCTGGGATGGCCTGACCACCCTGGCCTGAGACATTGCGAAGGCTGTATCCCACGTGCTCCGCTTTGAAGGGGAAATCGTCGTAGGTTGGGACACGTACGGATTCGGATACGACCACAGCTATTGCCTGGTCTTTGCCAAACCGGGGGAGGAGAGGGAGATGGATCTGCAACTTGCCGTCGCGTTATCGTGCACTGATGCCGGATGCCGGGTACAGTTTCTGGATCGTGGCGTTTGCATTGACGCGCACCTCTCTGAGTCGATGGTAGAGGGCCACATCATCGTCGAGCCCGGTCATCTCATCGCGGTGGACGAAAGCGCCGATCCGCCGCAGATTGTCCATCGCTTGGATTCTATCACGACGGAACGAGTGGGAGATGGCTATATCTTGACAGAGGACGGGGTACCGATTGACTCCGATCATCTGTACGCCGGGTTCTTTCCCAGGATTCAGGCCTTATATCGGCGTATGGCAGACATGGAGGCGCTTGATCCCAAGCGAGTCGTCGAGGAGGGATACGATCGCATTGCCGAGCGGCACCTAAAGTGGGTTCAGGGCGACCAGATGGATGTACGTGCCCGGTACACGTCGGCGCTGCTCGACAAGCTGCCGCCCGACGCCGAGGTGCTGGACCTTGGCTGTGGCTCGGGCGTGCCGACGGCACAAGCGCTCGCCCATCGCTTCAAGGTGATGGGTGTGGACGTCTCCGCACGACAAATTGCGCTTGCTCAACAGAACGTTCCCAAAGCCCGATTTGTGCAGGCAGATGTGACGCAACTCGACTTTCCCCCCGCTAGCTTTGACGCTGTCATTGCGTTCTACGCCATCATTCACGTGCCTCGCCAGGAGCAACCCAAGCTCTTGCGGGACATCGCGTCGTGGCTGCGCCCCGGTGGCTTGTTCGTAGCAACGATGGGCGCGCGCTCGATAAAGGCGGGGTTCGACGAGAACTTTCTCGGCGCGCCCATGTATTGGAGCTGCTTCGACGGCGAGACCAACCAACGTCTCATCAAAGAGGCGGGATTGCGCATTGTCAGCGCGCGAGAGGAGACGGTCGAGGAACATGGCGAACCGATCACGTTCCTCTGGGTGGTTGCGCAGAAGCCAGTTGGCTCCAATGACGGAGAAACGTCATGAACCGCAAGAGGGATAAAGTGCCGATCGAAAAAACGCGTCATCGGCATTTACGCCCACATAGACGCTGGCAAGACGACGACCTCGGAGGCGATCCTGTACCTCACGGGTCGTATCCATAGTGTCGGCAGCGTTGATGACGGCAACACACAACTGGACTGGATGGAGCAGGAGCGGGCGCGGGGCCAAGGGGGTCAAGATTTCCGGCGGGCAGCGCCAACGCACGGCTGCGGCGCGCATGTTTGTGCGCGATCCTGAACTGCTGGTCTTTGACGACCTCTCCAGTGCGCTCGATGTCGAGACGGAGCGCTTGCTCTGGGAGCGGGTTTTTGAGCGCAGCGATGCAACCTGTCTGGTGGTCTCGCATCGTCGGCCCGCTCTGCGCCGCGCAGACCACATCGTCGTCCTCAAAGACGGCCAGGTAGAAGCCGAAGGGACATTGGATGCCCTGTTGGCAGAGTGCGAAGAAATACAGCGGTTGTGGAAAGGTGAGTTAGAGCCAAACGGCAAAAGACGCATCCCAATGGGTGCGTCTCACAGTTGACGGCTCGTGGCCAACGGAGAACAAAGGGGTTCACCAATTGTCATCTGAATTACTTTCCTGGCGGGGGGATCTCCAACCGCTTGCAGATCTTTGCTGCCAGCCGATTGTCAATCTCAACGTGCCGGGGGACAGCTTCCACTACGCCATTCGCCGGATTTTGATAGAGGGAGTGCCTTGCACCTTCTCGTTTGAGAAAGCAACCATGAAAGCGCAAGTGGCGAAGCAATTCGCGTCGTTTCATCCAATAACTACCTTCTCCCGAATGGCATCATCAGGAATCCCCCAGAGCGCATCTTCTAATCTGTCCTGAAGAATAAGCTTGACAGCTTCTTTCAAACTTTCCCGGCATTCCTCTACCGTTTCACCTTGCCCATTTGCCCCAGGAATTTCAGGGCAGTATCCAATGTAGTATTTTTCACCTTTCTCATAAATTGCGGTAAACTGAGCCGACATCGTTATTCCTTTCTTGGTCATTGTTTCGGGCTTTTGCAAGACTACGAGACGTCATATGTTGCATTACTCAGAGGCAATTATACGGCACCCCGGCGCGGCTGTCAATTCGCAGGGAGTTTTATATGAAAATTGATTAGAGTTTCCTAATTTTTCATCAATTGGATTGCTGCTCACTCTTTTTGCTACAGGTTGTCTTGGCTCGAAAGAAATGCTATAATGCTCCCATCCTTGCCAGACAGCGTGAACCGACACAAGAGGGAAACCATGACAATGGATGACAGAACAAAAAGAGCCAAACTCACGCGATGGGAAATCGCAGCCCTGACGGCCATCCTGCTGATCGCCACGCTGACGCGAACCGTCGGGCTAGGCCACGTGCCGCCCGGACTCTCCGCCGATGAGCTGGCCAATTCCCGCATGGCCGAGCGCATCCTCGACGGCGAGCGACCCATCTGGTTCGAGGAGAGCTTTGGTCATGAGCCGCTGTATCACTACGCCCAGGCCATCACCATGCGCCTGGCCGGGTTCAACGTGTGGGGCGTCGTGCTGCCGTCGGTCGTGGCCGGGGTGCTAACGGTCTGGCTGGCCTACGCGTTGGGGCGGCGTGCCTTCGGCCCGGCGGTGGCATTGGCCACAGCAGCAGGGCTGGCCGTGACCTGGTGGCCGGTTTTCTTTAGCCGGGTCGGACTGCGCATCATCGGCCTGGCCCCGCTGGCGACGGCGGCGGCCTATGCACTGTGGCGTGGACTGGAATCTGTCGAGCGCCCTGAGCCCTTTGACAGATCTGTCCTGAGCCCTGTCCTGAGCGGGACAAAGGGCGTAGCCAAAGGACTCAGGATGCTCACTTGGTTTTTGCTGAGTGGCGCGCTGCTGGCCGCTGGGCTGTACACCTACTCGGCCGCTAAAGCCCTGCCTGCTGCCTTTGGCGCTTTTGTGCTCTACCTGGCCTTTTTTCATCGGGAGCGGCTGCGTAGGCGCTGGATCGCCCTCCTGCTGGCAGCGATCCTGGCCGCAGGGCTGTTCTGGCCTCTTTACTCCTACCTGCAAACCCACGAGACGGCCGATGCCCGCACGGCCCAGATTGGCGCGCCCCTGGAGGCCCTCAAAGACGGCGACTCCAAACCGATCCTGGAAAATACGCTGACCACCCTCGGCATGTTAGGCTTCAAGGGCGACCCCAAGTGGCGGCACAACGTCGCCGGGCGACCGGCCTTTACGCCGATCAGCGCGGTCTTTTTCTACAGCGGGCTGCTGCTGGCCTTGTGGCGCTGGCGACAACCCGGCCACGCGCTGCTGCTCCTCTGGTGGGCCGCCGGCCTGCTGCCCGGCATCACCACGATTGACGCGCCCAGCAGCAACCGATTGATCGCCTCGCTGGCCCCGACGTATCTTTTTGCCGCGCTGGGAATGGTCGAGGCGGGACGTTGGATTGTGACCCGCCGGCGGCAGGCGTTGCCAGTGATGGTCATCGCTGGCGTGGCCGTGATCGCGTGGGAGGGAAGCGCGGCCCTCGTCCCCTACTCTTGCATTTGGCCCGATCACCCGGAGGTGCGCGAGATCTACCAGGCCACGCTGACTGAAGTGATGAGCTACCTGGACGCCCATGCCGACGACTTGGCGGCTTGTATCGGCGAGCCGTTCATTTATGACAACTATCTCTACCTGCCCAGCCGTACCCTCCGCCGCGCCGACCCGGCGGCCATTCGCTGGTTCAACCCGGCCAGCGCGCTGGTCTTTCCGGCCGGCGGCACCGAGACCCACTTCGTCTTTCCACATCACGCGCCCACCGCCGACCCCACACTGGTCGGCGACTGGTTCGACGGGCTGACGCCAGAGGCGACCGGCGAGCACCACACAAAGACAGGCGAACCGGTCTACGTCGTCTATCGCCTGAACGTGCAAACTCGTCTGGCGGAGAAACTATCCGCCCTCGCTGCGACCGGCCCGGTCTGGACCAGCGGCGAGGTCGAATTTGCCGCCGACCCACCACCCGGTACGCGCCAACCCCACGATCTGCCGGTGGACTTTGGCCACCAACTCGCTTTCCTGGGCTACGAGCTTTCGGCGCTGGAGGTCAAGCCTGGCGACATGATCACCATGCTAACGTATTGGCGTGTCCTGGCTCCGGTAGACCCGCCTCTGGCAGCAGTGTTTGTCCACCTGCTAGACAACCACAGCCAAGTGCGCGGCCAGCACGACGGCCTGGGGGCGCGCTCGCCCGACTGGCAGCCGGGGGACGTGATCGTGCAGTTGCATCGCTTCCAGGTCGCCCCGGACGCGCCGCCGGGACGTTATTGGCTAGAGTTGGGGACGTATACGTGGGTTAACTGGGAGAGGTTGCCGGTCTACGAAGGGGAAAAACCCGTGGGAGATCGTCTGCTGCTGAAAAAGGTAGTCGTTCGGTAGCCACGCTTTCCATAGACCTCCAGGCGCACGAGGTATGGATCCCTCAACTACCTGGATGAGCGCTACAACCACTCCACCGAGACCAACCCTTCCACGGCGCGGAACTCGGGGTCGCCCGTGACGACGGTGGCGCCAAGCTCCTGGGCCAGCGCCACGGCAAAGGCATCGGCGTAGGAAATCGGGTGGTGCGCCTTGATGTGCGTGGCGGCGAATACGCGATCCTGATCCACCGGTACTATTTCTACGGGAGCCGCTTTCACGTAGGCCAGAAAGTTGCGCAGGCGGGTCTCTCCCCAGCGGCGTTCAATGATGTAGACTACCTCGCCCAGGCTGATCAGGCTCATGAGGACGCGCGACATCTCTTGTTTAGCCTCTCGCAGCAAGACTGTCACTTGATCTGCGCCTGTTTCCAACTGCAAAAGAGCCAGCATAGCAAAGCTATCCAGCACATAGATGTTCAACCTGAGCCTCCTCTCGCTCGCGCTCGCGTCGCCGCTCCTCCAATAGATCCTCGGTGAGCGACGGCCCACCGGCGAACATCCCCCGCAGTGCCTCAATGGGATCTTGTACAATCGGCACGATGGACAGTCCCCCGCCATAGTCCACCACCTGCACTTTCCGGCCTGGAACCAGGCCGTACTTTTGGCGGTACACCTTGGGGATCACGATCCACCCTTTTGTGGATACTGTTGCTGTATGCATATCAACACCTCCTGAAATAGTTATACTCTGCCGCCAATAGTATATACCAATTCGTCCCAATCCGCAACTGGCAATTCACAACTTGCCCGCTTGCTTTCTCCCTGTCAGTGAAGTATAATGACACACAACTACACTCATAGAGGACAAGATGCAAAAAAGTAACTCGTGGGCGTCCGTCGTCGTTGCGCTGGCGTTGGCCCTCATGTTTGCCCTGGAAGCGACCAGCGCCCACCTAAAGTCGCCCACCTACGACGAGCAGGGCTACATCGCCCGGGGCTACGCTTACGTCAAGCTCAACGACCGGCACATCCTCATCGGTACGCCGATGATGCTGAACGCCTGGAACGCGCTGCCGCTGCTGGCCCTGCCCGACACCAATCTGGAGACCGACCACCCCACCTGGGAGGGCACCGACTTTCACGACGTGGGCTCGCACTTTTTGTGGGAAAGCGGCAACGACGTGGACCAGGTGGTGTTCTGGGCGCGAGTGCCGACGATGATCCTGTCGTTGCTGCTGGCGGCGACGGTCTACCGCTGGGCGCGTGAGCTGTACGGGCCGCGCGCCGGTTGGTTGGCGCTATTCCTGGCCATCTTCTCGCCCAACGTCCTGGCCCACGCCCGCCTGGCCACCACCGACCTGGGCCTGGCCTTTTTCTTTTTTCTGGCAACGTACCGCCTGTGGCGCTATCTCGAGGCGCAGACGTGGACCAACCTGGTCTGGGCCGGCGTCGCTTTGGGTTTGTTGCAGGGCACCAAATTCTCGGCGCTGTTGATTGCGCCGGTGTGGGTCGCCATCGGCGCGGCGTGGCTCTTTGCCGGGGAACGGCAGGAGGGCGAATCGTGGCCCCGCCGGGCACTCTCCCTGGCGCTGGCTGGGGTGGGCATGATAGCCATCGGCTTTTTCGTTCTGTGGGCGACCTACGGCTTTGAGATGGCACCGCTGACAGAGGGCGGCCCTCCGGTACCGGCGGCAACGCATTTTCGCCAGTGGATGGACATCTCTGGCCGTCTGGCCGGCGAGGTCACCCGCCGCGCCCCGGCCTTTCTCATGGGACGATACTCTGATACCGGCTGGTGGTACTATTTTCCGGTGGCCTTTCTCCTCAAGACGCCGCTGCCCACGCTGATCTTGCTGCTGTGGGCCGCCGTTCTCTCCTTTCTCTCCCTTCGCCGCCCGTCTGATGCCACGCCCCATCTCTGGCGGCGCGAATTGGCCATCGTTCTCCCCCCGCTTATCTACTTTGCCTTTAGCCTCACCAGCAAGTTGAACCTGGGATACCGGTATCTGCTGCCGGTGTTGCCCTTCCTGTTTGTGTACGTCAGCAAAATCGCGAACCGCAACACGCAACACACAATACGCAACGCGCGATACGTGATATGCGCTGTCTTGATAGGCTGGTATGCTTTTGGTTCCGTCCTTATTTATCCGCATTTCCTGGCCTATTTCAACGAATTGGCCGGTGGGCCAGAGGGGGGATGGCGCTTCCTGGTGGACAGCAACATTGATTGGGGCCAGGATGCCATTTTGCTCCAGCAATACCTGGACGAGCGCGGCGTGGATCGGGTCAAGCTAGCCTGGTTCGGCGAGTCGCGCCCCGAGTATTACAGCCTGGGTTACGAACCGTTGCCCGGCTGGCCGCCGAACCGGGAGAACGTCGCCACGCGCACCTTTTCGCCGGTCGCGCCAGCGCCGGGGATGTACGCTATCAGCGTCACCAATCTGCAAGGCGTGCTGTTGGACGACCACGATACCTACGCCTGGTTCCGGGAGAAAGAGCCGGTGGACAAGATCGGCTATTCCGTCCTTGTGTACGAGGTGCCTCGCTGGGGTGCGGGCGACAGCCCTGTGGATGTGGCGCTCTCTGGTGTGGGGGTGGATCAACTGGGGCTGGATGCCTTTGAGGTACTGGGCACCAACGACGTGGCGCTCCGCTGGTTTGATGCCCGGAGTAGCATGGTCTTTCCAAAAGACGGAGGCGGCTGGTACGCCGTCGCCGAGGGAATGCCACTCGACCCAGCGCTGGCGACTCGCTTCTGGGTCCACACCGAGGATGGGGACACGCATCGAACTCGCGATGGTACTACTGGCTATCGCCTCTACCGCTTGAGCGGGCCGGGCGACCTCGCCTCGCTGGCGGCGGACTCGCCCGTCTGGTGGAGCCCGGCGACGGCCTTCCCGACGGAGGGCTTTGAGCGGTACGAATTGCCACTGCCGGTGAACCTGAACGGCATCGTTGAACTGGTTGGCTACAAAGTCAGTCCAGCGAAGGCCCAGCCCGGTGACCCGGTAACACTGCTCACCTACTGGCGGGTGCAACGGAGCAGCGATCGCCCGCTCAAGGTCTTTGCCCACTTGTTGGACGAGGCAAGCCAGGTGCAGAGCGGCCAGGATCGATTAGAGATCGCCCCCGCCGGTTGGCACAAAGGGGACATCCTGATGCAGGCACACCACCTGGCGCTGCCGGGCGATGTAGCCCCAGGGGAGTATCAACTGGAGATCGGTTGGTATGACGGGGAAACGCTGGCCCGGCTGCCGGTATTGGATGAAGGAGGCGCGGCGGTGGCAGATCGGGTGCTGCTGGCGAGTGTGCAAGTGGGCAAGTAGACAAATAGGCAAGCGGGCAAAGGCAGAGTAGAAATGGGCGATTAGCGAATTGCGGCTGGAGCCAACCGAGGCAGACGGACTAAAAGGCGGGCAGGTCTTGGCCGAATGGTGTGGGCGCGACTTGGTCTACAACCGGGGCTTTGGGCGAAGCAGAAGCGGCAGCTATTCTGTTCTCTTGCGCCCCGATTTTGTGTTAATGGAGGACAGCCAAGCATCGGTCGTCTTTGACGCCAAGTTCCGCTTTGACCGGAGGACGTTTGAGGAGGAAGACGAGGAAACCGGCGAGACACAGACCCGCGAGCAACGCCTGGCCAAACGGGCCGACGTCTACAAAATGCACACCTATCGCGACGCCCTCCGCACTGTGAGGGCAGCCGTAGCACTGTATCCGGGTACGGAAAGCGAAGAGACGTTCTACACCATTGAGGGAAATCAAAGACGGGTCTCGCTTGAAGAACTGGTGGAGGGCAAAGCGGTGGGGGTGGGAGCGATGGCAATGTTGCCAGGGCCAGTAGCCCCTAGCCAGGGTTTTCTTGCAGCGGACGGATCACAACGGTGAGATAGTCTGTTGCTGCCCAAGACTGCAAAAAGGTATCCAATAGAATTTCCGTGGGGCCGGTCTGCAAGGCAGGATCGTGGACGAGCACACTATCCTCTGTCATGTGGGTGACAACCTGGGCATGGATGGCTTCTTTGTCCCAATAAGGAAGCGGCCGCGTCCAGACGTGGACAATGACAGGCTGCCCAGACTCCAGGTTTTCGCGCAAGACGGCTCTTGAACCGGTTTGGACAAAGGCATCAAAACCCAGGGAGGAGAGACCCAGCATGACATTGACCGGACTAGTACCGCCGGGGCGGGTCTTGAACAAAGCGCGGAGTTTAGCTTTGCTGTGATCGGAACCATGGAACGCCAGCACCATACGCACACAGGCAGCCAGGCAACTGTAGTCCAACTCTTGCTCAAGGTGTGGCAGACGCATACAACACCCCGGCGCGGTAGGACAAGTCATCAGGCGTCTGATCGTCGGCCAAGACGACTTCGCCCGTTTCAGCGTCTACCAGCAGATGTCCGACGACGCCCAACGTCCCCCGGCGCGATGGTGCATGCTGCACAGCAAGTCTCCAGTGCAGTCTCGGACCAACCACCAACTCTGGATCGCCGGCCATAAACTGGTCGCCGACTTGCAAAATGAGAAAACGATTGGCCTTCTGCCGGGCGACAAAAGCCGACACGTTGATCTCGGCCGAGATCTCGATCTTGACACTGACCGTACCAGTCGCCGGCAGATCCAATCCTGTGAGAGTAGCCTGTTCAACCATCCTGTCTCGCTTTCTGAACCACGCCAAGCTTGCCAACTTGCTCAAGGCAAGTATACTTATGAAGATGGGTTTCGTCAAGCGCCCGTGAATTGCAAGGGCAGGCATTTGACGCTTGCATCCTGCTCTAATCTGTGTTAGAATTAGGTCATAATGTAGCATGTCCTGTCTTCTCTACCGTACAGAATGTTTGTTCTGCGCCCAAATGCGATAAAAAGTCTTTGTTTTCACAGTTTGCTATCCTAGACAGGCTAATAATCGTCCCGTTTGGTCGGTTGTTGAACGACTTTCAGGCACTGGTTGACCTTCTGGCACAAGAAACTGGTGTTTTTCACTATGTCTGAGCATAGAACGAAAGTTCTGTGCGGTAGAGAAGTCCTGTCTCCACACTGAGGAAGGAGAATTGGCCAAGCCATCGCAGCCGACCCCTTGACCGAGGAACGATCCCGGTGGTGGTCGGCTGTTTGCAAGTCAAGGGATTCGTTGTCAAAGA
>CAYVPU010000068.1:0-8914 GCA_964453885.1 uncultured Anaerolineae bacterium
GTTGGTTGACAAATTGCCCTAAACAGAGTATACTGTGATTGGGGGAGGCGAACGGCCCAAATCCCATCGCCTCCAATGGAGATCGTATTGTGCGCAGGTCTTCACGTCAGTTACATAAGGTCAGGATAGAACACTAGGGCATCTGTGTGCCTCGGTGTTCTTTTGTTTGTTACCAGGCTGGCGGCTTCCTTCCGCCTTGTTCTACCAGGGGAGCAGCCATGCTTATAGGAGGAAGGTATGGACTCTGGCATGATCAGCAAGATTCAAAAGGCTAGACAATACGCTCAGGAACCGCATCGCCTGCGGTTTGAAAAGCTCGAGGTTACTTTTCAGGGCAATCACCACAATTATACGGTGACATATGACCACGGGCAGTGGCATTGTGGCTGCGGCTTTTTCCAAAAGCGGGGGGTGTGCAGCCATACGATGACGTTGGAGAAGGTGCTGGGCGTGATGCTGCCAGAGCTTGCGGTCGAGAGAGATGCCTGATGTAGTGCTCCCCATACCTTGGCAGCTCCCACCATGGAAAAAACGGATGTCGCGCAAGATGGCATCTTGCTGTTGAACCTGTTTTCGCATTGAGGTAAAAGTGGTAGGTGCAACTTTTACTTCAAAGCCTGTTTTCGGACTGGAACGATGCAAAAAGCCGGGGACTGCTCTCTGCGGCAGAGCCCGGAGAAGAGGCAAGAGAGCGCTGTCCCCGGTGCTCGTTGGTTTTGGATACATCGGAGAGACTATGTTCAAGCGTTGGCAGTTTTGGGTAGGCGTGCTGGTAAGCGCAGGGTTTAGCTACTATGCCTTGTCGCACCTGCAACCGGAGAAAGTCTGGGAGGCCCTGACCAGATTCCAGGCCCTCTGGCTGTTGCCAGCCGTAGCGGTGTACTTTGTGGCAGTACTCCTGCGGACGTACCGCTGGCACTATCTGTTGCGTCACATGAAGAGCGTTCCAGTGAGACGGCTCTTTCCAGTCGTCACCATTGGATACATGGGCAATAATGTGTACCCCTTCCGCGCCGGCGAAGTGATCCGCGCTTACGTGCTGAAGCGAAAAGAGAATGTGAGTGGCAGCGCCTCACTGGCTACTATTGTCGTGGAGCGGATCTTTGACGGACTGACAATGCTCACTTTTGTTTTTGCTATCGTCCCTTTCGTACCGGCCGCCAGACGCTTTTCGACGACACTGGCTGTGACTAGTGTGATATTCTTTGGCGCGCTCGTGGCCTTTTTCCTCATCGCTTCTTCCCCGCAGCGGACAGAACGAGTGTATGGCTGGTTTGTCAACCGGCTGGTGCCGGTTCGCTTCCAAGACAAAGTGCGAGGTGTTCTGGACAAGTTCCTGGTTGGCTTGCAAGTATTGCGTCGGGGGCGCGACCTGATTCTGATTTTCGGCATCTCTATCGCCTTGTGGCTGGCAGAGGCGGGTAAATATTGGTTCGTTATGCAAGGATTCCACCAGGCCGGCGTCGCCATTAACGTGCCTTTTCACGCGCTGGTCTTTACCGCAGCGCTGGTGAATTTGGCCACTTCCATCCCATTGCCGACCATCGGCTACGTTGGTCCCTTTGAGGTGGTGGGCAAGGAGTCGCTGATGCTCTTTGGTGTGGGCGAAGAAGTTGCCCTGGGTTTCATGCTGGTGCTGCACGCTGCCCTTTGGTTGCCTATTACGATGCTGGGCTTTTACTACATGGCGCGCGAGAGCATCTCCTGGGACGAGCTGAGCGCTGCTCAACGAGCCGCCGAAGAGGAAGGCCGTCAGAAATTGGCAGGGGAAATAACATGACAGAAGTGATGGATCAAAGGCGTGTAGGCATCGTCGGTGCAGGTGTCACCGGGCTGGCAGCCGCCTATGACCTGGCAAAGTGGGGTCACTCGGTCACGGTCTTTGAAGCTGTCGAAACCGTCGGCGGATTGGCCTCTGGCTTCCGAGCCGAGGGTTGGGAGTGGTCCCTGGAACGGTTCTACCACCACTGGTTCGCCTCCGACGACGACGTATTGGCGCTCATCAAAGAGATCGGCCAGAGCGACAAGGTCTTCTTTCCCCGGCCCACGACAGCGGCGTGGCACCAGGGCAAAGCCTACCCCCTGGACTCGGCCCTGGCGGTGCTCAAATATCCTGGCCTTCCCTTCCTGGATCGGCTGCGCTTTGGGTTGGTGGTGGCTTACCTGCGGTTCACGCGCCAATGGGAACCCCTGGAGGGAGTCACAGCCGACGAGTGGCTCAAACGCTGGATGGGGCCTCGGGCCTACAGAGACTTGTGGCGACCGTTGCTCATCGGCAAGTTTGGCAAGTATTACCGCGAGGTGAACATGGCCTGGTACTGGGCTCGCTTCCACAAGCGGACGCCCAGGCTGGGCTATTTTGAAGGTGGCTTCCAGGCCTTTGCCGAGGCACTGGCCCATGCCGCTCAGATGCAAGGCGCCGAGATTCGACTGCGGACGCCGGTACAGCGCATTGCCTCGCTCCCCGAAGGCGGGCTGACAGTGGAGTTAAATGAAGAGACCATGCGCTTCGACGAGGTTATTGCCACCGTGTCACCCGGACTGGTGGCGCGCATGGTGCCCGACTTGCCAGAATCCTACCTGGCGCGGCTGAAGCGGCTCAAGTCCATGGGCGCTGTCGTGCTCATCCTGGCCCTGGATCACCAGCTAACCGACGGCGTTTACTGGCTCAACCTGCCGGCCCGCTCGCTGGACAAATCGAAAAACGAGTTCCCTTTTCTGGCGCTGGTAGAGCACACCAATTATATTGACCAAGCGCATTACGGCGGCGAGCACCTCGTCTATTGCGGCGACTATTTGGAGCCCGATCATCCATACTTTGCAATGAGCAAAGAAGAGTTGCTGGAGGTTTTCCTGCCCGTTCTGCGCCAGTTCAACCGCCGTTTCGATCCATCGTGGGTGCGGCGGAGTTGGCTCTTTCGTGAAAAATACGCCCAACCAGTGCCGCCTCTGAACCACTCGCGCAACATCCCGCCGCTGGAGACGCCTATCCCGGGTCTGTACATGGCCAACATGAGCCAGGTCTATCCCTGGGACCGGGGCACCAATTACGCCGTCGAGTTCGGCCGGCGGGCAGCAGTCTTGATAAACCGCTAACTGACAGCGGATCCTTCAAAATTCAACCAAGCCTCAATACCTTTCAAATAAGGGCTCCGGCGGGTCAGTGACCCACCGGAAGCGCGGAGGAGTGAACGATGCGAAATATCGCCGTTATTGGTACCGGCTACGTGGGACTGGTCACCGGCACTTGCTTTGCCGACCTGGGCAATCGGGTGATCTGCCTGGACATTGACGAGTCCAAGATCGAGACCCTCAACAGCGGTGGCATGACTATTTATGAGCCAGGCCTGGAAGAAATAGTGCACCGCAACGTGAAAGCGGGACGGCTCAGCTTCACGACCTCTTACAAAGAGGGCATCAAGGACGCCGAGTTCGTCTTTATCGCCGTCGGCACGCCAGAGGGGGTGGATGGTGAGGCTGACTTGCGATACGTGCGCATGGCCGCACGGTCTATCGCCAAAGTCATGGATCACCCCATCATTATTATCAACAAGAGCACCGTGCCAGTGGGCACCGGCGACTGGGTGGCTGACATTGTCAACAAACACAAAGAAGGTGACGTCGGGTTGGCCGTTGTCTCCAACCCCGAGTTTCTGCGCGAGGGCGCGGCCATCTCGGATTTCCTCAATCCCGACCGGGTGGTGTTGGGCTCGCTGGATCGGGAGGCGGCCGAAAAAGTGGCGCGGCTATACCTGTCGCTGCGAGCGCCCATCGTCATCACCGATCTGCGAACGGCAGAGATGATCAAGTATGCCTCCAATGCCTTCTTGGCCAACCGCATCTCTTTTATTAACGAGATCGCCAATATCTGTGAGGCACTGGGCGCTGATGTCAAAGAGGTGGCCGTGGGCATGGGCTACGACAAGCGGATCGGTCACCACTTCCTCGACGCCGGCGTAGGCTACGGCGGCAGTTGCTTCCCCAAAGACGTAAAAGCACTGGCCCACATGGCCGCCATCCACGGCCGGCACCCTCAACTGCTGCGTTCGGTCATGGAGATCAACCGCCATCAGCGTCGCCTGGTGATTCAGAAACTCCGCGTTTTGTTGGGCAACCTCCAGGACAAGATAGTTGGCCTGCTGGGTCTGTCTTTCAAGCCCAATACCGACGACATGCGCGAAGCACCGGCGGTCGAGCTCGCCCATCTGCTGATGAGTGAAGGTGCTTTCGTCAAGGGTTACGATCCGGTGGCGATGGGTGTGGCTGTGCGAGCATTGCCAGAGATCAAGCTGGCCGAGGACCCTTACGACCTGGCTGAAGGGTGTGATGCCGTGGTCGTCGTCACCGAGTGGAACGAGTTCAAGCACCTCGACATGGGCCGGGTCAAAACGCTCATGCGCCAGCCCATCGTGGTGGATGGCCGCAACATCTATGAGCCAGAGACCATGAAGACATTGGGTTTTACCTACCGGGGCATCGGCCGGGGATATTAGGTGGTTGGGTGGTTAGATACTGATAGTAGGTAGTTAAAGCTCAAATAGGTCGTGGGAGTATTATATACAAGGAGGATAGGATTACTATGGCGAACATCACGGTCATTGGCGTCGGGTACGTGGGACTGGTCACGGGGGCATGTCTGGCCGACCTGGGCAACGATGTGGTCTGTCTCAATCGCAACAAGAGGAAATCGGAGAATCTGAAGAAAGGGATTCTGCCGATCTTTGAGCCGGGGCTGGAGGAGATCGTGCGGCGCAACAGCGCGGCAGGGCGTCTACGTTTCACCACCTCGTATGACGAAGCCATGAAAGACGCCGAGTTCGTCTTTGTTGCCGTCGGCACGCCCACCGGCAGCGAGGGGGAAGCCGACCTGGCCTACGTCAACGTCGCGGCCAAGGATGTGGCCAAACGGATTCACCAGCCGGTGATCATCATCAACAAGAGCACCGTGCCCATCGGCACCGGCGACTGGGTAGCTGACATCGTCCGTGAGAACATGCCGGACTCTAGCATCAAGTTCGCCGTCGTCTCCAACCCCGAGTTCTTACGCGAGGGCTCTGGCGTGCACGACTTTATGGAGCCGGATCGCATCGTCCTGGGTTCCACCAGCCGGCGGGCGGCGGAGCAGGTGGCGGAGCTTTATTATCCCCTCCAGGCGGAGACGATCATCACCGACCTACGGACGGCCGAGATGATCAAGTACGCTTCCAACGCCTTCCTGGCGACCAAGATATCATTCATCAACGAAATCTCTAACATTTGCGAGGCGATGGGTGCCGACGTGAAAGAGGTGGCCTACGGCATGGGCACCGACAAGCGCATCGGTCACGCTTTCCTGGGAGCGGGCGTCGGCTGGGGCGGCAGTTGCTTTCCCAAAGACGTGAAGGCGCTCATTCACATGGCGCTGCTCTACGGCGTGCGCCCCCAGATCCTCCGCGCCGTCATTGCGGTGAACTATGACCAGCGCAAACGGATTGTCCAAAAGCTACGCGATATCCTGGGTGGCTTTCGGGGCAGGACAGTGGGCCTGCTGGGTCTGGCCTTCAAGCCCAATACCGACGACATGCGCGACGCGCCCTCCATTGGGCTGATCCACATGCTCCAGCACGAGGGCGCAAAGATAAAAGCCTACGATTCCCAGGCCATTGAGAACGCGAAGCGGGTATTGGAGAACGTCACCTATTGCCGGGATCCCTACGAAGTGGCTGCAGAGGCGGACGCGCTGATCCTGGTCACCGAGTGGAACGAGTTCAAGCAGTTGGACATGGGCCGCATCAAGGCTTCTATGCGCAAGCCGGTTCTGATGGATGGGCGCAATATCTATGATCCGCACCGAATGAAGGAACTCGGCTTTATTTACCGGGGTGTGGGCCGAGGCTACGATGAGGTGACCTTGAGTCATGATGGGTAGTGAACGGGTGTCGGTGGGGATAGACATCATTGAGATTGAACGGATCACTCACACACTGGCACGTTTTGGTGAGCGGTTCTTGCGGCGGGTCTACACCGAGGCCGAGATCGCCTATTGCCGGGGAAAGCCCTCGCGGCTGGCTGCGCGCTTTGCGGCCAAAGAAGCTGTAGCCAAAGCCTTGGGCGTAGGTATCTTTTGGCACGAAGGTGTGTATTGGCGCGATGTGGAGGTGATTCGAGACCGTCGTGGCAAGCCGGGGATACGTCTTTACCACGGCGCACTGGAACGAGCGCGGCAGGAAGGGCTGACCCACTGGGCGTTGAGCCTATCGCACTCGCGGGAGTACGCGGTGGCGATGGTGGTGGCGACAGATCTTTCAACTACCTAGCCTTCTGAGCCAGTTCCGCAGCCGCGCGCTGCGCAGCAGCGATGATCTTGGTGTAGCCACAGTGCAGCGACAGATGTTGCCCACTAGTTCGAAGGGTCGCATGGCAGGCACTGCCCCATCACAACTCAACAGTCATGCCTTCGCGGGCAATGAACGCAGTGGGAAAGACTGCCTGGGCCTTGCGTTCCATCGCCTCGAGGAAAGCATCGTCGTGGCCGGGACTGTGGTGGAAAAGAGCCAACTGCTTTACGCCGGCGGCCAGGGCCACGTCGGTCGCCATACGCCAGGTGCTATGCCCCCACCCTTGCCGGATTATGCTCTGACCGGCGTATTCGTCCTCGTCATATTCGGAATCGTGGATCAGAAGGTCGGTCCCTTTGGCAAACCGCACCAGCCGTTGATCACCATCAGCATAGCTTTCGGTGTCCGTGGCAACGACGGCGCTGCGCTTCCCGTGACCGATGCGAAGCATAAGGACGCCTCCACTGGGGTGGCTGTAGCCGCGGTGAACCTTGACCGTCACTGCATCCGAAGGCACATGTCCTTGGTCATCGCGCAGCCCCAGGATTTGCGGCGGCGAGGAGTGGTCCGCCAACACGATCAGATCGCCCTGACGGATGTTCTGGATATGGCGCTGGCTGTTCAGTTCTTCCAGCCCCAACGGAAAGACCGGCGGGGCCATCGCCCGGGCCAACACGCTGTGCAGGTCTTCAGCCAACAGCTTGGGACCCAAGATGTGGAGAGTGCAGTCAGCGTGTCGGGCGGGCAGGAAGAAAGGAAAACCCTGGGTATGGTCGTGATGCGTGTGGGTGATGAGAATCGTCGTCCGCATCGGCTCACCTGTGGCGTGGTAGTGGGCCATCATGTCCTCTCCCAGGCTAATGATGCCCGTGCCCGCGTCCACAATGACAAGATGCCCCGCCACTCGCACCTCAATGCAAGTCGTGTTACCGCCGACGTTTGCCGTCGTCGGCCCTGGCATAGGATACCCCCCCCGCACTCCCCGGAACTTGACCGTGAACAGGTCTTCGCTCATGCTTCACCCCTTATTCTCCCGGCAAGGTGTTCGTACCGGTCAGTTGTAGCGGCACACGCGGCATGTGCCTAACCTTTCAAACCTGCGATGATGGCCCGGCAAAAGGCGGGCAGGTCGGCCGGCCGCCGCGACGAGATAAGGTTGCCATCCACGACGACTTTTTGGTCCACGTAAGTGGCGCCGGCGTTGATGAGGTCGTCTTTGATGGTCGGGACACAGGTCGCGGTGCGGCCCTTCAGGATGCCAGCCGAGATGGGCACCCAGGCGGCATGACAGATCATAGCTACCACTCTGCCCTGTTCAAAGACTCCCCGTACCAGGTCGAGCACGGCCGGGTAGCGGCGCAGCTTGTCGGGCGCATAACCACCCGGTACGATCACCGCGTCGAAATCGTCAGCGCTCACGTCAACGGCAGCAGCATCCACTGCCACCGCGTACCCGTGTTTGCTGTTGTGTGTCGTCGAGCTACCGCTGCCGATGATCTTGACCTCGGCGCCCGCCTCGCGCAGTCGGAGTACCGGGTACCAGAGTTCCAGGTCTTCATAGAGGTCTTCGGCCAGGACAGCCACTCGTTTGCCGGTTAGTTCCATAGCACATCCCCCTTTTGATGGGCCCAGCCGGGCTGCATCCAAAGCCTGCCAGGCAAACTAAACTACATTGCTCCTATTTTACCACAATTTTGCTGGATTGCACAGTTCCGTTTAGCAGGCGACACAAACACTGAACAAGGGGTGGCAGGACAGGAGATCAAAGGCTGGAGACTAGGATGGGGGGAAGACCTGCCGGCAGCCAGGGCAGGAGCGTGATAGCTGTTTGTGACAGGTAGTTGGTCAGCAAGGACGCCAGCGCCGAGTGATCCAGCCCATCAAGCAAGATTTGTCGCACTGATTCCCACTCGGACCAGGGGGCGCTGACGGCAAAAGAGAGTAGGACCAGTGCCAGGCCCGTCGCCAGGCTAGCCTGGACAAAGCCGATGGCCATGCCGCCCAACTCGAGCAGGCCCTTCAACGACAATGGTCGCGGGCTACCATAGGTTCGGAGAAGATCGGATAGGATGAGGCCGATGAAAAAGTAGGTCAAGATGACAGTGGCGAGGAATATCAGAACAGTGGACCCCGCTGCCATACGGGCTGACGATCCGAGAATCCATCGAGCGAGAGGGCGATAATACTGTGAGGCCAGCGCAGTGGCGACGTATAGGACGAGCAGGCTCCCTGTTTGGCGGAATAGCCCCCGATAGAAACCAGCGGCTGCTCCCCAGATAATGACTGCGATCACAAAAAAGTCTAAGCCGTTGATCGCTGACAGGTTCATGATTCTCCCCCTGTTCCTGCCGATCCTGCTGGTTTGGATTCGATGCCTGCAGTTCAATGGGGTAAGTTGATGAGTATGCCGCCAATCAATAATAGGACGATGATTACCCCTACGGCAACGTAAAAGTAATCGCGCTTGCGCCAGCGCTTTGCTTTCACGTCTTACCTCCTATGCTTCTAAGAAGCATCCTGTTAGTACATATTGTATCAAAAAACTCCACAATGGTAAACAGGACTTGAGTACTATTTACACTTTGTATTGTACCTCA
>CAYVPU010000068.1:9014-13652 GCA_964453885.1 uncultured Anaerolineae bacterium
CGCACCGGGTAGTATTCGGCCTCCATTTTGTAGTCTATCCACTGGTGGATCAGCTCCTCGCCAAAGACCTCTCCCGCCAGTAAAAAGTCGTGGTCGGCCTCCAGCGCGTGCAGGGCTTTGTCGAGAGAACCCGGCAGGGCCTTTATGTTGGCTCGTTGGGCGTCGGTCCAGGAAAAGACGTCGGCGTCAATGGGGCCAAAGCCAGCAGCCGTGGGATCGATCTGGCGTTGGATGCCGTCCAACCCGGCCAACAATTGGGCCGCCAGTGCCAGGTAGACGTTGCAGGTGGCGTCCGGCGGACGGAACTCAAAGCGGGCGGTGTCTGGCTGGCTGGCGTACTTGGGGATGCGGACCGCCGCACTGCGGTTACCCAGCGAAAAGAAGGCATTGATCGGTGCCTCAAAGCCGGGTACCAGACGCCGGTAAGAGTTGGTGCTGGGGTTGGTAAAGGCCAGCAGCGCCGCGCCATGACTCAGCAGCCCGCCGATGTAGTGGAGCGCTGTTTTGCTCATGCAGCCGTAGCCGTTGGGGTCGTAAAAAACGTTGCGCCCACCTTTGAACAGGTGTTGGTGAAAGTGCATCCCGTTACCGGCCTCGCCGTAAAGCGGCTTGGGCATAAAGGTCACGGTCTGACCGTGGGCGTGGGCTGTCATCTTGGAGACGTACTTGACCAGCATCGTCGCATCGCCAGCGGCCATCAGACCCATCATCGGCGTCTCGATTTCTACCTGACCGGGGCCACCAACTTCGTGATGGTGGTACTTGATCGGCACGCCCATGGCCTCCAGGTGCAGAGTCATTTCGGCCCGCAAGTTGTAGAGCTGATCTTTGGGAGGGATGGCATGGTAGCCGCCGTGCAACGGAATGTAATGGCCGTGGCCGCCCTCAGCGCTGTTCCAGTCGGCCTCGTTGGAATCCAGGCGATAGCCTGCTCGGTTGACCTCGTTCTCGTAAGCTACGTCGTCAAAGACGTAGAACTCGAACTCTGGCCCCCAGCGGCTTTCGTCGGCGATGCCGGTCTCAAGCATATAGGCCTCAGCACGAGCGGCGATGTTGCGCGGATCGTTGGCAAAGATGGCGTGGGTGTCCGCTTCCAACGTGGTGCAGATAAAGCTGAGTGTGGGCACATCCCAGAAAGGGTCAGGCGCGCCGGTGGTGAGGTTCGGCACCAGTACCATGTCGCCGGCCTTGACGCTTTTGAGACCCACTGCCGAACCGTCGAAGCCAATGCCGTTTGCCATCAGTGTTGGGGTGAACTGGTCCGACGGCACGGTGATATGATGCCAGCGGCCCCACAAGTCGCAGAATTTGAGGTCCACCATCTCAATGCTGCAGTCGTCCACGTAGTGTCGCGCTTGCTCGAAAGTTTGGAACATCGCCGTACCTCCTCAATCTTGTGGAGCTTGGCTCCTGACACTATTAAACACAAAGCGTAAAACGTGATACCTGACGTTTTACGCTTTGTGCTTTACGTTTCACGTGATTCCTTGCGGTTTCATAGACTATTTAGCGTAATCCACGGCGCGCGTTTCGCGGATGACGGTCACTTTGATCTGGCCGGGGTATTGCAGCATTTCCTCGACCTTTCGCGCCACGTCCTTGGAGAGCCGAATGGCTGCCAGGTCATCCACGTCACCGGGCCGGACGATGATGCGGATCTCCCGACCGGCCTGAATGGCATAAGATTGACTCACACCCTGAAATGAGTTAGCCACTTCTTCCAGGGCCTTTACGCGCTTGATATAGGCATCTACCGATTCACGGCGTGCGCCGGGCCGGGCGCCAGAGATGGCGTCGGCTACTTCGACGACGATGGCTTCCAGGCTTTGTTGGTCTTCCTCGTGATGGTGGGCGGCAATGCAGTTGACTACCGCTTTGGGCATGCCGTAGCGAAGGGCCAGGTCGGCGCCAATGAGAGCATGGGGGCCTTCCATTTCGTGATCCACGGCCTTGCCCAGGTCGTGGAGTAGCGCCCCGGCTTTGGCGACTTGCACGTTGGCTCCGAGTTCCGAGGCCAGCAATCCGGCCAGATGGGCTGTTTCGACGGCATGTAGGAGCTGGTTCTGTCCGTAGCTGGTGCGGAACTTGAGCCGGCCCAGGAGCTTGATGATCTCCGGGTGCAGGCCGGGCACGCCGGCTTCTATGGCAGCGCGATCACCTTCTTCGCGGATGACAGCGTTTACTTCTTCCTGTGCTTGCCCCGCCACTTTTTCAATGCGGCCAGGGTGGATCCGCCCATCAAGGATCAGTTTGGTCATGGCCACGCGGGCCACCTCCCGGCGCACGGGGTCAAAACAGGAGAGGACAATGGCCTCTGGCGTATCGTCCACTACCACGTCTACTCCAGTGGCCTGCTCGAAGGTGCGGATGTTGCGTCCGCCACGGCCGATGATCCGCCCTTTCATCTCATCGTTGGGCAGAGGAACCATGGAAACAGTGAGCTCGGAAACCTGGTCGGTGGCGATGCGCTGCATTGCATCAACGACAATCTTGCGTGCCCGACGCTCAGCTTCTTCGTGAGCTTCAGCTTCCACCTCGCGGATGATACGGGCCATGTCCTGATGTGTCTCTTCTTCGACCGCCTTGAGCAAGAGTTCTTTAGCCTCTTCCTGGCTCATATTGGCGATGCGTTCCAGTTCAGAAGTGCGAGATTCATACAGCTTGTCTAGCTCGTTTTTCCTGCGGTCCAGTTTGCTTTGTCGCTGGTTCAGCTTGCGCTCGTGGCCTTCCAGTCGCTCCAGGCGGGCGTCCAACGTCTCCCGGCGCTTTTGCAGGCGTTGGTCTTCTCTTTGGAGTTCGCGGCGCTGTCGCCGGTGCTCTTCTTCTGCCTCGTTGCGCAGCTTGAGATTCTGATCCCGTGCGGCCAGTTCAATTTCTTTGGCGCGGGCATGGGCTTCCTCCAACAATCGTTCTGCTTCCGAGTGTGCCGATTTGATGCGCGATTCGCTGATGTACTGCCTGAAAAAGTAGCTCAGTGCTCCTCCCACCAAAATGCCAGCTATGGCTGTGATGATGGTCAAAGTCAGGTCATTCATTCTTCCTCCTCTCTTTCCTGGTCATTGTCTGAGGTATGGAAATCGTCTTCTGATAGGGATTGCCAGGCTTCTCTAACGGCGTTGCGAGTGATATCATAAGGATATCCCCGACGCACCAGGTAGCCTGTGAGTTTTTGACGAAAAGAGGGCCAGTCAAGATGAGAAAGACGCTGGCTCTGTTTCAATGCCAGACGACGTCCGCTCTCTTCTTCATCAACCTGCTCCAGCGCCTGGGAAATGAACTCTTCGTCAAGTCCTTTTTGCCGCAACTCATAGCGCAGCATGTGGCGACTGCGTGGTCGAAAAGTCTCGCGGTTTTCGACCCACAGTTGGGCAAACTCGGCGTCGTTGAGCAGTCCGGCAGTAGTTAGTCCTTTGATCACTTTGTCAACAAGGTCGGGCGTTACGTCCTGGCGCTCCATGCGCCGCCGAACCTCCGCTTCGCTGCGGGGACGGTGGGCGATGAGTTTCGTGGCCCGTTCGTAGACTTGATGATATTCGTCTTTTTCTTTGAGGCGCGCTATTTCTTTGTCAGAAAGGAACTGCCCCCGGCGCAGGGGTACGGCCAGATGACCGGCTAGACCAAAGCCGTAACGCTCGTCCAGGTAAACGTTGACGCGGTTTCTGTTTCGTTTCTGAACTTTCAGCGCTGTGATCGTGCCGGCCACCCCAGTTGCTCTCCTCTGTGCGGTTATCGTGGTTCGGGCGTTACAACAAAAAATAGCTGTGACAAAACATGCCACAGCTATCGCTGAGACTTTGCGTCTACGCTGGTCTGCATACAGGGCTCAGACCCCTCACAACCCTGGAGGGACTCACTGGTAACGGGTATGACGTTTTAAGCCGGCCTGTGCCGGAAGGGATGCAAGGACGAATATTCTTCCGTCAGATGTCACACCATCCGATGCCTCAATCCGATACACAATCTCCTAGAATGGTCACTTTCGGATTCGGATAGAGAGTGCCTGGGCCAGCCTTCCTGTTGCCCAATTGCTCCGTTTGTGTACGACCGGCTTTTTGAGGTAACCCGACCAGCAAAATAAAAAAAGTATGAAACGGCCTATCGGGCCTCTGTGTTGTCGTGAAAAACAGGTCTTCAGTTCAGCGTAGTTGTGGCATTCTGGGCCATAATGCCCATTTTTGCATAGCGGGCACGATGTCCTTGTCGCTGGGCAGACAGTTCCACAACGGTTCAAAGGCTGTCTGCCATTCCTGGTCTGTGGGCTTGCAACAAAGTATTACGATTGCTCGATTTCCAGCTCGCTCAATATCAATATCCCGGCAACTAGTTCTCGTACTCATTCTTCTGTAGATGCGTCGTCCGCTTCTTCGGGCTGCGGCTCATTGACAGCCGAGAGGGTGGGCAGACCCGCCTCTTCGCGGATGCGGTTCTCAATCTCAAAGGCGACTTGAGGGTTTTCTCGCAGGGATTGCTTCGAGTTCTCCCGCCCCTGTGCCAATCGCTGGTCGCCATAGGAGTAGAACGACCCGCGCTTGGTGATCACGCCATAGTCCACCCCCAGGTCCAGCACATCTCCTTCCCGAGAAATGCCCTGGTCATACATGATGTCAAACTCGGCCACCTTGAACGGCGGCGCGACCT
>CAYVPU010000069.1:0-13519 GCA_964453885.1 uncultured Anaerolineae bacterium
CAATTCCCGCTTTGTAGCCGCGATTTCCAAATCGCGTACCCTGTACCCTGTACTGACCGTCCAGGACAGTGCTGTCGTCCAGGACAGTGCATTGTGCTACGTAAAGCATCCTGCGCGATTACGAAATCGCGGCTACAACTGGACGTTTTCCCATAACGGGAATTGCTGCTAATCAGTGTGCACCGGACGCGACCTATCAGTGTCTCTTGCCCCTCAGCGTTTTTAAGACAAAGATCAATCCCGCCAGCACGCTTGTCAACGCGCCCAGCCCAATCCACACCCCGCGCCAATCAAGCGGGATTTCGGCGCTGCCCTCCGGCATCGGAGGCGTATCTGGATCGAGATGTGGATACAGGCGATCTATCGTCGGGGTGGGGACGGACGTGGTGCGGGCCAACGCCAGGAACTCGTCGGCCAGGTGTTTCACTTCATCGCGGGCCGCGTTAGCGTGTCTCACCATTGCGACTTTCATCTTTTCGTTGGCGAGCAGGCGTTGCAGCAAAAAGACCAGTAGCGGTTCCGGGAGCCATTCGAATACCTTGAATTTGGACGGCGTGACGGGCAGATCGAGCGCCCGCAGCACTCGGAATCCCTCGCGGATGGCGCGGACGGCCAACACAACCGCGTCGCGCGTGCGCGCCATCCGGTAATTGTCCGTCCCAGCCATGTAGAGGGCAGGCGCTAGCGAGGGCATCAGCAGTGCGACGTGATACTTGAGCCAGGTGTCCATATCGGTACGAATTTCGGCCCCGAACCCGGGCGCGCTTTCAAGTATACGGGCAACCTTTTGTGTTCGGGCCGTGATGCGGCCGTCTACCTCACCAAAGGGAACTATCGCCTCGTCGTCCTCTGTGCCGGTCAGGCAATAGACGACGTGACCCTCGCGGTATCCGGCCGAATTGGGGAATCCAATCAAGACCCGCTCGCGGCCCAGCGCGTCAACCAGTTCCCCTGGCCCGGCAGCGTTATTCATCAGGAACAGGACGTTGGGCGTGTGCTGGTTAGCTGCCAGGATGGGCAAGATGTCCAACGCGTTGTTCTTGCGCATGATGACCAGCACCAGATCATAGGCGTCGTCGGGCGCAATCTGTTCGACCACATTGACGCGCGTGACCGTTTGCTGCCTGGTGTTCACATCTGTTAACACGACGCCGTATTCGCGCAGGTCGGCCAGACGTTGCCCGCGCGCCAAAAGCGAGACATCGTTCCCGCCCTCTTGTAGACGCGCAGCGAATAGACTGCCCAACGGTCCCGCGCCGTAAACTAGAATTCTCATGATAACCTGTCCTCCTCTCCTATCAGCTCTCTATGTGACTCTCCAGAGCGCGGGCGAACAGTTCCCGATCTTCCTCCTGGATGATGTCCAACGCTCGATCTCCCAAGAGGGACAAGATTCGAGGCAGATACAAATCTGTGCGCAGGTGGTGCTCGGCGATAAAGACGAGAAGTGGACTGCTGGTCCATGAAGCCCGCGCCTGGGTTGCCGTCAGCCATTCACCGATCAGCACCTCTTCCCCGTCAATGACCAAGATCAGCCCCAGCCCCCCAGCCTGACTGAGGGCCTCTTCAGACATCGGAGCGACGACCATCTGACTGCCCGGCAGATCGAGCTCGCCTGTGGTATAGATCACCACCCGCACGCCCCGCCTGATGGCCCTCGCCAGCACAGGCCGCAGATCCGGGAACGTGACGGGCAAGAGAGCCAAATAGATGCGGGTCTTGGCCTGGTCAATCATCTCCTCTGCTTTGGCTAGGATGTTCTCGTGACCTTCGATGTTCCAAACGTATTCCGGGTCAGGGGCTGAGGCAAAAGCAGTCAAGTCATCCTTGAGTGAGACGATGAGTTCTTTGTGCTCACGGTGGAGCTGATCAAGGAACTCGGCCGCCGGAACCGGCGCGTACTTGGTGGCACCGCCAGTTCGCAGCGTCATGGCCGCACCACGAGCGGTGAGCTTGGCCACTACCTCGTAGATCATGGAGCGGGGAACGCCAGAAAGCTTGGAAAGCTCGTAGCCCGTGACAGAGCTCTTTCTGAGCAGGGCCACGTATGCTTTGGCTTCGTATTCCGAGAAACCGATTTTCACCAGGTTTTCAACAGGATCGTTCTTCATTTATTTGCATCCCTTTAGTACTACAACCGCAGTTGAGCGAAATGTCATTCTGAGCGACCGAAGGGAGCGAAGAATCCCGTTGTTGCGCTGCAATTTCAAGCTGGAAAAACGAGATTCTTCGTCGCTTCGCTCCTCAGAATGACAAGTGCGGTTGTAGTATTAGGCGTTAGCATTATAACGTAGGCGTTAGTTTTATAACTACGCACATTATACCCCGATTCACCTGGTTTGTCAAGGGCCAGAACCTTAAAAAAAGATGTAGGATAGGTTGTAGAAATCAAAGTGGCCTAGTGGGCGCTTTACCTACCAGGCCACCAATAGCTATTGGCTGAGAAAGACGAATAACCGCACTCTATCTTGCTTCTGCGACGCGCTCTCCTTTCTCTGTCAGTGTCCAGACACCACCCAGACCGCCGATGGAGCAACTGCCGGCCAGCGAGCAACCGCCACACTGCCCCACACAACCACCGCTCACCGGTTTGAGATACCCTATCTGCACCAGGGTAGCCGTCATTTGAGCCAGCAATCCTTCGCTCACACCCAATTCACGAGCCAGGACAGCAGTGCTATGAGCGCCGCCCTGGGCCACCCGTCGCAGCAGCTTGGTCAGCATGGCCTATAACCCCACCAATCTGGCCAGTTGATACACCCCTATTCCAGCGGTGAACGAAACAACCAACAAAAACCCCACGCTGAATCCCGTCCACTTCCAACTGGCTGTTTCTTGCTTGATAGCGGCCACGGTGGCTACGCAGGGAACAAAAAGCATCTGCACGGTGAGAAACCCCAACCCTGCCGCTGGCGTGAGCACACCGCTCAACGATGCCGCCAGCCGCGCCTCCTCCTGGCCCGCGCCACCTGCGGTGAGCCCCGTCGAACCAAAGAGGATGCCCAGCGAGGCGATCACGTTCTCCTTGGCAACAAAGCTGGTCAATAGAGTGACCATCATCCGCCAGTCCAGGCCCATCAGTGCGCCGATCGGGGCCAGGAGGCGACCTATGCCGGCCAGCAGGCTGCTCTCGACCTCGCCATAGGGCAGCACCGAGAGCGCCCAGACGACCACCGACATCACCAGGATGATGGTACCCGCCTTTTTGAGAAATTCCAGTGTTCGCTGCCACACCAACAAACCGATGGTGCGCCAGTTGGGCACGTGATACAGTGGCAACTCCATGATAAAGGCGACTCGCTCGCCTTTGAACAACACCTTGTTCATCATCACGCCAGAGACAGACAACACCAACAGGTTCATCAAGATCAGCCCCCATGCAACCAAGGGGGCCGCCTCGTGGAAAAAGATTGGCGTCAGAAAGGCCACCACAGCCATGCGAGCGGTGCACGGCACCAGCGGAGCCAACAAAATCGTCAGCAGCCTCGCTCGCGGCGATTCGATGATCCGCGCGCCGACCACCGACGGCACGTTACAACCAAATCCCACAAACAGCGGCAGGAAGCTCTTGCCATGCAGTCCCATCAAGTGCATAAAACGATCCATCACATAGGCCGCGCGAGCCATGTAGCCCATGTCCTCCAGCAAGCCCATAGCCGCGAAAAAGATCACCAGGATAGGCAGGAACGTGGCCACCATCCCTGCGCCGCCGAGCACACCATCAATGACCAGTCCCCGGAGCCATTGGGGCGCGTTCGCCAGCAGATTGCCAGCCAGTTCAGCCAGCCCCCCGATGACGTGACCGTCCAGCCAATCCTGCAACGGCGCGCCGATGGTATAGGTAAGCCCAAAGACGACACCCAACATGCCGGCCAGTAGCAACAACCCCCACAGAGGATGCGTCGCCACGCGGTCCAACCGGTCGGTGAACGAGACCTGGCCCAGCCGGGGGCGCACCAGCGCCGCCCGTGTCATGCGTCCGATCCACTCGTAGCGACCACCAGCCACATCTACCACTGCATCCTCGTGGGCGTGCAGGATAGCATGAACCTTCTGCCAGAGATCATCCGGCAGGTGCGCTTCCATCATGCGCGTGACCTCAACGTCCCCCTCCAGCAACTTGAGAGCCACCCAGCCCGGTGGATAGGGCTCAGGCACGCAACCATCACAAAGGTCGCACAACTCGTCCAGCACGCCCTTGTGATCCGGGCGAATCTCGGGCACTTTGGGCTCGTAAGGCAAATCGCCAGCGGCCAACCGGACGACCGTTGCCATCAAATTGTCAATGCCCTGGTTCCTGGTGGCCACCATGGGCACCACCGGAACGCCCAGCGCCACCTCCAGCACCTCCGGCTCAACCTTCATCCCTTCGTGCTCCGCCACATCCACCATGTTGAGACCCACCACCACCGGCGAGGGGAGCGCCAACAACTCGGCCACCAGGTAAAGGTTCCGCTCCAGCGCCGCCGCGTTGATGATAACCGCCACCACATCGGGCTGCTCACGGATGATATACTCGCGGGCAATGAGCTCTTCCGGTGAGTTGGCGGAGAGACTATACGTGCCCGGCAGATCCACGATGGTGACAGCCTCGCCGTTGTGACGATAGGTGCCAACCTTCTGCTCGATAGTCTTGCCCGGCCAGTTACCCACGTGCTGATTCAACCCGGTCAACACGTTAAAAACGGTAGATTTGCCCACGTTGGGCTGTCCGGCCAGGGCGACGGTTATTGTCTTACGGACCCTTGGTGCCTCGCCATCGTGACGAGCAGTCTCCGGCACGGAGGCGGTCGTCCGCTCGCGCTCCGTTGCAAGCACTGTTGTCTTGCTCATCAAAACACCTCTTTTTTCAAAAGATGATTACGTCAACTCTACTTCTTGACGACTCGAACTTTGCCCGCTTCGCCTCGTCCCAGAGCGATACGTGTATCGCGCACGGTGACGATGAGCGGGCCACGGCCAAAGTTCTGCAACATCATCACCTCGGCATCCGGGGTAAAGCCCAACACCGCCAGGCGACCAATCAAGCCCCGCCCCCCGTCCAATCTCCTCACTACACCAGTTTCTCCAACTTTCAATTTGGTCAAAGGTACCATGTTTGTCTCCTTGAGAGTGCGACGTTATTCTCGATTCTTCTATTCTCTATTCTTCACTGACTGGCAATCTGCACAGTGGCCCAGAAACTCCATCTGCGTGTTCGTCACTTCGAAATCATGATCCTCCTCAACGTGGGACAGTATTTCATCTATCAGGAAGCACTTGACCTCTATGATCTTTCCACAGCCCTGGCAGATCAGATGATGGTGATTGCCCTTATCCGCCAACTCGTAATAGTGGTGCTCGTCGTCCAGGTGCAACTCGCAGACCAGGCCAGTCCTTTTGAGCCTGTTCAATGTGCGATAGACCGTGCTCAGACTCAGCCGAGGTTCGCGCGTCCGCGCCAGGTGATAGAGATCATCGGCGCCAAGGTGGCCTTCGCAGTCGTGCAACAGTTTGAGTAGCAACATCCGCTGTGCCGTGACCCGGCAGCCGGCTGCTCGTAGCATCTCTCGAAACCTGTCTTGGGCAAAAGTGTGTGATTGATCTGACATAACCCACTCCTTCCCCAGCCCTCTCAACCACGTCCGCCGAGGATAAACACTATACACCAATGGCACAGCCGCCGAAACGAATCCACAGCCAGGTTCCTATCTGCGCTATCGCCAGCCCTACCCCTCAAAGCAGGCCAACCTCCAGTCATTTCTGCAAATGATTTGCATTTGCAGACATTATACCACATTTCAGCGCCCGTGTCAACGACAGTTGCCAAGATTGCGTTTCTCTGGTATCCTTATGGCGAAAGTGTAACTCTGCGATTCTATAGCTGCTCTGTGTTTCTGACGACACGCGCGCAACGCGGTGGTTGAGTGCTATTCCCGAGTCCACACCTCGATAACGGAGGACATTATGCGCTACGCCATCCTTTCCGACATTCACGGCAACCTGCTGGCGCTGGAACAGGTGCTGGCCGATGCCAAACGCCAGGGTGCTAAAGCTATCCTCTTCCTGGGCGACGCTGGCTCCGATGCCTGTCTGGACCGTTTGCGCCAGGCCGGCGCGGACCTGGTTTTCGGCAACTGGGAGGTCTCGCAGTGGGGCTATCTGCGCGAGGACAACCAGGCCTGGGTGCGAGAGCTGCCACCCATGCTAGTCGCTGACAGCTTCTTGGCTGTCCACGCTGCGCCCTGGTGGCCGGAAGGTCTATCCAACGTCGAGGACTTTATGGACTATATTCTCCAACAGGGCGTTAAGTGGCGCGTGCTGTTCCCCTACCTCGACCAGGATGAAAACGCCTTCTGGCAGGCGGTGGCCAAACTGGAAAACACGAACCAGCGCATCCTGTTCCACGGCCACACCCACGTTCAAATGGCCCGCCGCGCGGGGCCGACGGGTCGCATGGCACGGCTTCACCAGACAGAATTCGTCCTGGATCGCCGGGCGCGCTATATCGTTGGCGTTGGCAGCGTGGGCCGCCCGGAAGACAATCCGGGCCCCAAGTACGTGCTGTTCGACGACAAGACGACCTCTGTCCGGCTCAGAGCATTAGGCTGAAACCTTTGATTTGTGATTTGTGAACTGGAACCCCACGCCCTTGATCAGCGTCTTAATAGTGTGACTCCCGACTCTCGAATGTGCATCTCAACAGGAGGTTGTTCATGAAACCAAGACGAACTAGATCGCAATGGCTCTTGCCATTGTTGGCCGTTGTAGCCTTGCTGACGGCCTGTGCCGAGTCGCCGACGCCGGCCGTACCTACCTCGGAACCCCAGGCGGTCCACACGTCCACGCCAGCACCTGAGCCGACGGAAGGAGCACCTGCCTTGAAAACGATTCACTATACCATCAGCAAGCCAAGGCCGTCCACCTTTGCCGTCTACGAGCCGGAGACAGTGAGTGCCGGGGTCAACGCGCCTGCCTACAGCCTGGACCTGAACGCCGTCGCCAATCGCGACCTGCTCGCCCGTCTGACTCCGGCGCAGCAAGCCCAGCTGGCGGAAAACGGCTTTGTCGTCGTGCCGGTGGGCGCGGAGCAGATCTACCAGATCTACAAGCGGGCCAAAGACAGCGGCACGCCGATCCTGGTCACCACCGACGCCCTGCTGCACACCCACCACGTCCTCTACAACTATGCCCTGCGCCTGGCCGAAATCCAGCACTTTGTGGCTAATCTCAAAGGCCTCAACGCAGCGATGCTGAGCGCCGCCCAGGAACAGTACGCCAACACGCCAGAGCCGGTAAAAGGGGCTGCCCGGCGCAACGTCGCCTTCTTTGCCGTCGCCTCGGTCCTGCTGGCGCCCGAGACCCCTGTGCCACCAGAGGTGGCCGACCTGGTCGCTGCCGAATTGGCCCTCATTGAGACCCACGCTGGCTTTGCCATGTCACCCATCTTTGAGTTCCAGGAAGACTATAGCCAGTACGTACCGCGCGGTCACTATACCCGCAACGAGACGTTCGAGCGCTACTTTCGCAGCATGATGTGGTACGGGCGCATCGGCTTCCGGCTGCGGCCGGGCGAGACGCCGGAAGCCATCGAGATGGGCCGCCGCGAAACGCGCCAGGCGATCCTCATCAGCGCCGCCCTCTCGGTCGCAGAGGTAGGCGAAGAACCGGCGCTGGCGGTCTGGGAGCGCATCTACGAGCCCACCGTCTTTTTCGTCGGCAAGGCCGATGACCTGACGGTCTACGACTACCTGGAGGTCATCCAAAAGACCTACGGTGACACACTCGCCCTGGCCGACCTGGCCGACGACGTTCGGATTGACGCCTTTATCGCTGCCGCCTCCAAGCTGCGCCCGCCCAGGATCGTAGGCGGCTACGTCACGGATAAGCAAGACCCCACTGTCGTCACCCAGGGTTTCCGTTTCATGGGCCAGCGTTTCATCCCCGACAGTTACATGTTCCAGCAACTGGTCTATGACAAAGTGGGCACGCAGACCGACCCCCGCCTCTTTCCCAAAGGGCTCGACGTGTGCGCTGCTCTCGACTCCCAGCGGGCCTACGACATCTTGTTGAACGTGTACGATGAGGGACGTTACGTCAACTACCGTGAGCAAATGGAAAAGCTGCGCGGGGAGTTTGCCGCTCTGCCGGCCGAACAGTGGACGGAAAACCTCTACTGGAACTGGCTCTATTCCCTCCGCCCGCTGCTAGAGGTCAAGAACGAAGGCTACCCGACCTTCATGCAGAGCCCGGCCTGGCAGGACAAAGACCTGCACACCTTCCTGGGCTCCTGGACGGAACTGCGCCACGACACGATCTTGTACGCCAAGCAGAGCTACACCCTCAAGGCCACCGGCATTATGCCAGAGCCGGAGCGGGCCTTGGGCTACGTCGAGCCGCAACCAAAAGTGTTCGCCCGCCTGGCCGCCCTCACGCGGCAGATGCGCGTCGGGCTGGACGACCGGGGCTTGTTGAGCGAGGAGTACCGGGACAAACTGGAGAGAATGGAGTCGCTGCTGGTCGAGCTCAAGACGATGGCCGAGAAGGAATTGCGCGGCGAAGCCCTGACCGAGGAGGAATACAATACCATCCGCAACATCGGCAGCTTCCTGGAGGGACTGGTGACGTTTTCGCCGCAAGTCAAGGAGCAAGTCGAATCCGAGGCCGACGAGCGGATGGCCATCGTGGCCGACGTGCACACCGACACCAACTCCGGCCAGGTGCTGGAAGAGGGCGTGGGCGACGCCTTTCTCATCTATGCCATCGTACCGTTGGAGGGGCAGACGGCAGTGGCCCAGGGCGGTGTCTTTTCCTACTACGAATTCACCCACCCCATGAGCGACCGCCTGACCGACGAAGCCTGGCAAGCCATGAGCCCCAGGCCCGACCGCCCGGTCTGGACGGAGAGTTTCATCACCGAATAGCTGCGGCTGAGTACGATAACAGGGCGGCCTCGATCGAGGTCGCCCTGTTTTGTTGCCGGACTGCGCTGCTCTTCGATGGTCGCCTCCTGAGCGAAGTCGAAGGGCTCAGGACAGGCCGTTCTGCAGCGCCCCCTCCGATGCCTCCATCTTTGCCTCGGCTATCATTGCCCGGCCGGACATTGTGCTATCCAACGACTTTCAGGCCTTCCATACGCCCCAGGCAAAAGCCTTCTGGAAAGAACACGGCATCGCTGTTGAGAGCCTGTATGGGCTGTTGTGCGTCTTTGGCTGGCGGGAGCAGGAGGAATAGACCGAACAGCCGGGTGAGGTTGAGTCGGCGGTTTCCACCATCAGCGCAGCCCTGCCCCACAAAGCTCTCTTGTATGTCGTATCGTTTCGGGGTTGGAATAGAAGTAACGCCCTGCTTGCTCTTTCAATCCCAATGTGCTAAAATGGGGCAATTGAGTCGTATGGTTCAGGTGAAACCAAGATTCAACCTGTCGAGTCTCGCCTGCTCTTCGATTGGCACAATGGGAAGCAAATGTGATAATTCAGCTGGGCGCCCTGCTCAGACCGGGTTTGAGAGAGATGACCTCGGAGGGTAAAGATGCCAAGAGTTCAGGTTAAAGAAGAATATGCCGCCATCTTGGAGCCGTTGCAAGAAAGCGTGGACGAGGCATTGCGTCACTATGCCCTTGAGAAAGTGCAGGTCCGCATCTTGGAATGGGAGCAGCAAGTGCAAAGGTGGGAAGAAAAATACGGCTGTGGTTACGATTTGTTTGCCTATCGCACCACTACCGATGAGGAATACGTTCGGCAACTGGACGCCGATCCGGACACCCAGCAATGGGAGGGAGATTCGATCTCCTGGGAGTTCGACGTGAGGGAGTTGCGGGAATGGCGACACCGTTTACGGACACTGTCGACCGAGTAGTCACCCTGTTTCGGACAACTTTCGAGAACGCTGTCATCCTCCGTCGGGAGGAATGACCCAATCTGGCGCTCGTGGAGATGAGCGGTGATTACGGCATTTATCAGGTGTGCTTACGGGAGATTTGGCGGGACGACGGTTCTCGGAAGTATGCTTACTATGTGTTGCACCGGTCGAAAGTCGTCGTCGGCTTTGACAACTGCCACCGTGACACAAGGCGTTATTGAGCAGATGGCATAGCCTGTGCGTGTATGCCGACAGAGCGACCTCAAACGAGGTCGCCCTGTTTTGGCGCTGGCGACGGATTGCCAGGATGACCGAATCCCGTTGCACTGCCCGGTTGGCGAAACAGGCATCTGGCGGTATACTTGTGGCAGTAGAGTACAGAAAGGAGCAGGGAAATGGATACGACGCTTGCTGTTCAAATGACCCCACAAGGGCTGTTGATTCCCCGCGCTGCGTTTCAGGATTGGGATGAGGTTGAAGTGGTACGGGAGAAACGGCGAATTGTCATTCAACCCAAAGCCTTGACCCCGGCCCAGGAACGCGGGTTAGTGATTCAAGCCTTGCGCAAAGATGGCTTGTTGATAGAAATGGCGGGAGAACCACTTTCTCCCCCCGTTACGCCAGAGGAGCGCGCCGAATTGGCGAAAAAGCTCAGCGTTGGTCGCCCTTTATCCGAAATCGTCATTGAAGAACGGAGTGCCGGGTGGTAAACTACTATCTGGATACCAGTGCTATGCTCAAGCAATATGTGGACGAGCCTGGTAGCGCGTGGCTACGTGCCCGAGTTTCATCTGCCACGTTGTTAGCTTTATCACATTTGCTTGTTGTTGAAGCAGTCAGCGCATTCAACCGTCGCGTACGAGAAGACAGCTTGTCTCTGGCCGAATATCGGCGCGTGCGTGACGTGTTCCGCGAGGATTGCCGCACTGTATATCAAATCGTGCCCCCCACTACCGCCATCGTAGATTTGGCATGTGTGTTGTTGGAACGCCATCTCCTCCGTGGCTATGATGCCATTCACCTGGCAACGGCGTTGACTGTTCGACAGTCATTGCACAGACAGGGCTTACCTACACTCACCTTTCTCTCTGCCGACGACCGCCTGAACGAGGCTGCTAGCGCCGAAGGACTGGCGGTAGATAATCCCAACCATCATCCCTAACTCCCCCAAATGGTGACAAAGACAATTCGTCTCTCCCTGCCCGTCAACCAAACTCTCTTCGTTTCCGGAAAACGCAGTTACGTCGCCACAGACGCCAAAGCGCCCCGGTGGAAGGGCACAACAGGCCGCCCACCGGGGCGCTCAAGCGTCTCGAAGCAGCGATGTATTGTTGTGTTGGGGGATGCTCGTTCATTCGTCTCGGTCCCGGCAAGAGCGCTGAGGCTTGAACAAGTCACCGAAAGTTCAACCTGGTTCCAAGTACCGATATAACAGCGGCGACGTCCTATCGTTCGTGGAACACCTGCTCCATTTGTTCGAGGATGACTGCTGTGGTGGCCTCCGGAAGTGTCCCCAGCCGCTTGCGGAACAGACTCCTGGACATAGTGAACAACCCTTCGACAGGCTCAGGACACCGCTTCCCTAACCTGACCAGCGATGGTTTTGGCAATCCTCCTGCTGACCGATCGCCTGCGGACAGTAGGTACTCGTCAGGCCGAAGGTCAGACGGAATCTGCGATGTGATAGCAGCCAGGACGCAATCCCCACGGGATGCATTGAACCAATCCGCCGAGAGCACCAAAGCCGGACGTTGCTTGACCGTCGTCAGGTCGGTGAACGGGAAGGGCACCAGGATGACGTCGCCCTGCTTACAGTTCGTCATAGACGGCGTCCTCTTTATTGTCCCAGAAGTCAAAAGCCGATTCGGCTGCCTTTAGCCAGCCATAGTCTTCCGGGGGAATGTCCAAGAGGTCGGAAAGCAGGTGAAGAAACTGCTCTCGTTCCAGAGGCATGAACTCCTGAACAAGTTGCACCGCCTGTTTTACTCGAGGGCTGAGGGGAGACACTGTGGCCATAGATTTTCCTCCGATCTTTCTTGCGACCTGACTTGTGCTTATTCTATCATTGAGCCATCGGCTTGTCAACGGAACTGTGTTGTCAGAGTGAGGGGATGCTCGTTCGTTCGTCTCGGCCCCGGCGGAAGCACTGAGGCCATCCCAATCGCCATCAGTGTACCAAAGTTGCCCCGCATGTCAAGAGCACCTCGGAAGGCTTCCCTTGCCACTATCTGATTTTTGGAATATAATCACGCCCATGGATGAACTGACGTACACCCCCCAAGACATCCTGGATGAGGAGGGGGCTTTCGAGATTCTACCCGAGGCTTACTGTTTCGACCCCGCCAGCCCGCAGCCATCCCTTAGAATCCCATCACTCCTTCTCGTAGCCACCCGGCAATCTTTCCGGCCAGGCTTTTGCCAATCCCCGGCAGTTCCCGCAGTCCACCCTCGCCACGAGCACGATAGACCTCGGCGACACTCTCCGGCCACTCGTCCACCGTCCAGGCTGCCTTGCGGTAGGCCCAGATACGATATTCCTTCGCCTGCTCCAATTCCAGGTCGTAAGTCTTGAGGAACAGCCGCTCGGCGATGTGTAGAGCGCAGGCTTTGGCCGGCTGTCCGGTTTGAACGAGCGACGCGACCCGTTTTCCCAGCTCATCGGCTTGCCGAGCATTCATCGTTTTCACCCCTCATCCCTCACGTTTCACGCATCACGCATCACGCATCACGCATCACGTTTCACATTTCACGCCTCACGTTTCACAACGGCAGCCAGGTACCGATGCCCTTTTCCACCGCTTTCTTGTAGAGGAGCGGTGCCACGGCCATGTCGTCCATAGCCAGGCCCAGGTTGGCCGTCATGGTGCGCTCCTCAGGCGACTCGCGACCCGGCTTTTGCCCGGTGACGAGTTCGCCCAGGTCGGCATAGACCGGCGGGATGCCCTGAAAGTAGCCAGCATCCTGGTAGTGGCGGAGCTGCGGCACGTCGTCAGTGCAGAACTTTGGCGCCTCCCGCATGGCCTCGGGCTGCCAGTAGGAATCAAAGTCCACCAGCGAGGCAAAGGCCCCTTCGTCCAGCCACCCAGCCTGAATCGTGCGGTGCGGTTCTTTCAGGATCGGCCCGGCCGTGACAACGATGTCGCAGCCGGTCACGGCCTCTCGCGGCGTATCCACCAGCACCACCTCCAGCCCAAGGCGAGCGCCGATCTCATCGGCGTAGCGCCGGCCCGCGCCGGCGTTCACGTCGTAAGCCATGACCCGCTTTAGCGGAAAGAGGACATTGAGAGCCTCGACGTTGCTGCGCCCCTGCACGCCGCAACCCAACACGCCGGCGACCAACGACTCCGGGCGAGCCAGGTACTTGGCCGCCACCGCCGTCGCCGCGCCGGTGCGCTTGGCCGTGATCCAGACGCAATCCATCACCGAGATCGGCAGGCCGGTCTCCGAGTCGTTGAGGATGAGCAGGCCAGTGACGTAAGGCAACCCTCGTTTATAGTTCTCTGGAAAGCCGGCCACCCACTTGATGCCGGCCGATTTCATGGCCGGGATGTAGGCCGGCATGGCGTGAATAAAGTTGTCACCGCCGCCGGGGTGGATGCCCGGCTTGGGGGGCATCTCGACACGGCCCTCCCCTTTTTCGCGGAAAGCGGCTTCCAGCGCCTCGACGATCTCGGCCATG
>CAYVPU010000070.1:0-13289 GCA_964453885.1 uncultured Anaerolineae bacterium
CAACTCAGGCAAATGTTCCCTTGCAGCCGTGCGACAGCCGTACCGCCCTTCCGCCGCCGCAATTCCTCATAAGTGCCCAGATCGGTACCACCTACAGCCTGTTCCCTGGCAACTCTCAATCCCGTCAACTCGGCCAGGCGAGCCAACAGTTCGTCCCGTTCCTGACCAAGATCAGTCTGGTCAGCCGTCCACGCCGCCTCTACGATCTCCCAGTGTGCCTGGGCGTCCTTCCAGGCGGACTCATGTTCCTCCACACCAATCATCGCTTCCAGCAAGCTATCTTCCTCGGAGCTTTTGCGCCGTCGCAAATAGTTCAACTCTTCCTGCAAGCTCTCCAATTCCTTGGGATTCCTGACCGTGCCGCTGTACAGCCGCTGTTCGCTATTCCTGATCTTGTTATCCAGGGCTGCCATTCTTAATTCCAAGTCTTGCAGCGTGGTCTGCCACCGACGATGTGCCACCTCGGCTTGCTCCAACTTGATCCGCGCCTGCGAGAGCTCCTCGGTCTCTCCCAGACTGGCCTCAACTTGCTGCAGACGACGGTGCTTCGCATCCAGCTCTGTATCCACTTCTTGCAGACGGTACAGCAACTCAACCCGACTCATAGTAGTAGTCTCCTTGCGTTGACAAATCAGGTGTCCGCCCCTTGTTCCTCATACCTTTGCCCCTGGTACTGAGATTATAACACATTCCCCAACGCCGGACAAGTTATCATCAGCCACCAGTTGACACCAGCCCAAAAATCACGATAATTAGAGGCAGACACTGAACCGGTTTGTCAGCCAAAGACGGCAGCCAGAAGGATGGGCAACGATGAGCGTACAAACTATTACCTATGGCAAGGTCACCTGGACCAACATAGAGAAGCCGACAAACGAAGAAATAGAACATCTCCGCCGCAATTTCAGTTTTCACCCCCTCGATCTGGAAGACTGTCTGAGCAAGATCGAGCGGTCCAAGATTGACGAATATGACGACTATTTATTCATCGTCATGCACTTTCCCATCTATGACCGTGACCAGCAGATCAGCCAACCAGCGGAAGTTGACTTTTTCATCGGTGCCAACTACCTCGTCACCGTACACGATGGCCACTTAAAGCCCGTGGTGGAGCTTTTTGAGGACTGCCGTGCTTACGAGCGAACGCGCCAGCGACACATGGGCACTGGTGCCAGTCGCCTGTTGTACAGCGTCATTGACAAGCTGGTGGACTATTGCCTGCCCATCCTTGCCCAGGTGGCTCACAACATCCAGGTCATTGAGGACGAGGTATTTACCGAGAACATGCGCCAGATTGTGCAGAGAATCTCGATCGTGAGGCGTGACATCATTGCCCTGCGGCGCATCATCAAGCCGCAATTGGCCATTGTGGCCAACCTGGAGCACGTGGACAGGCCCTTCATCCGCGAAGACCTGGACGTCTACTTTGGCGACATTCACGACCAATTGCAGAAAGCGTGGGAGGAACTAGAAGATCACCGCGAAGTCCTGGAAGGGTTGAGCGACACCAGCGAGTCGGTCATCTCGTACCGCATCAACGACGTGATGAAGATTCTGACCGTCATCTCGGTGATGCTGCTGCCGCTCTCCCTCATCTCTGGCATCTATGGCATGAACGTACTCTTGCCAGGAGAGAGTTCACCGTGGGCATTTCCTGTCATCATCGCGGCGATGGCCCTCATTGTGCTGGCGATGCTGACGTTTTTCAAGAAGAAAAACTGGTTGTAGGGAGGTTTGAGAGTGAAAATACAGTTCCTGGGAGCGGCCCAGACCGTCACCGGTTCCATGCATCTATTGACCATCAATGGCTACCGCATCCTGCTGGATTGCGGTCTATACCAGGGTCGGCGAAAAGAAAGTTTTGAGCGCAACCGTCATCTCCCTTTCGATCCCACCGGCGTAGACGCCATGATTCTGTCCCACGCGCACATTGACCACTCGGGCAACATTCCCTCACTGGTCAGGAATGGCTACCGGGGCAACATCTATGCCACTTTTGCCACGCGCGACTTGTGCAGCGCCATGCTTCGTGATGCCGCGTACATCCAGGAGCATGACGCCGCTTACCTGAACAGAAAGCGGGCCAAGACTGGAAAGCCCCCGGTAGAGCCGCTCTACAAAATGGCGGACGCTGTCAACAGCCTGGAACACTTTGTGAGCGTCGGCTACGAGCGGCCTTTTCCGGTAGTGCCGGGGGTGACGGCCACCTTTTACGATGCTGGCCACATCCTGGGCTCTGCCATCGTAGCTTTGGACGTGGAGGAGGGGGATCACCAATTCCGCTTTGCTTTCAGTGGCGACCTGGGCCGTCGCGACCTGCCCATCTTGCGCGATCCCACTTTTATTGAGCCGGTAGACTATTTCATCACCGAGAGCACCTACGGCAACCGGCTCCACGGGCCGCCGGCCGAAGCGGAGGCGGCACTGCGCCGCGCGGTCAACGAGACTTATCGACTCGGCGGCAAGATCATCATCCCCGCCTTCTCGGTGGGCCGCACGCAAGAGATCGTCTATGCACTACACCGTTTGAGCAACGCGCGCAAGATCCCTCAGCTACCCATCTTTGTAGACAGCCCCCTCTCCACCAACGTCACCGAAATCTTTCGCCTGCACCCGGAATGTTATGACAAGGAGACGCACGAGTTCTTGAGCACCAGCGGCAACCGCGATCCCTTTGGGTTCCATCGCCTGCGCTACATCCGCGAGGTGGAAGATTCGAAAGCATTGAACTTTTTGCGCGAGCCAGCAGTCATCATCAGCGCTTCTGGCATGTGCGAGAACGGCCGCATCCTGCACCACCTAAAGAACAACATTGAGGACGCCCGCAACATGGTGCTCATCGCGGGCTGGCAGGCGCCCCACACGCTGGGCCGCCGCCTGGTAGAGCGACAACCGACCGTGCGCATCTTTGGTCAGGCATACACCTTGCGGGCCAACGTAGAGGTCATCAGTGGTTTTAGCGCCCACGCCGACCGGAACGAACTGCTGGCCTACACGGCTCACCTCAGCCAATTCAACGGCCGTCTGAAACACGTCTTTGTCGTCCACGGGGAAAAAGAATCCGCCCAAGCCCTGGCCGAGGGCATCAGCGAGCAAGGCGTGCCCCACGTCCTGGTGCCGGAGCCAGGGCAGACAGTGGAGGTCTAGCAGTTTGACAACCGTTGACAATCCCTGGCGGCCGGTGGTCCACTACCCCGATTCGGATGGTGAACCAATGGCCGAAAACGATCCACAATACCGGTGCATCACCGATACCCATTTTGCCCTGGAGCAGCGCTACCGCGACGACCCTCAGGTGTACGTCAGTGCCGATCTGTTGCTCTACTACGTCGAGGGTGACAACCGCAAATCGGTGGCCCCAGATGTGCTGGTGACCTTTGGGGTGCCCAAGGGCAACCGGCGCAGCTATCTGCTTTGGGAGGAAGGCAAGCCGCCCGATGTGGTGTTCGAGTTTGCCTCGGAGGGCACCTGGCGGGCCGATGTGAGCTGGAAGCGGGGGCTATACCAGGGCCTCGGCGTGCGGGAATATTTCCTGTTCGACCCCCTGGCCGAGCACCTGAAGCCGTTATTGCAGGGCTACCGGCTGGAGGGCGAAGTCTACGTCAGGCTGATGTCGTTGCCCGGCGGTGAGCAGGGTGTAATGGGTCTGGTCAGCCAGGTGTTGGGCCTGGAGCTGTGGGCCAGACCCAACGGTGGCGAAGGGATGCCCTACGTGCTGCGGCTGTACGATCCAAAGACCGGCACGTGGCTGCCGACACCAGCGGAGGAGGCCGAGGCCCGCCGCGCCGCCGAGGCCCGCATCGCCGAATTACAGGCCGAGCTGGAACGGTTGCGAACCGACCGCCCTGACTGAACCTGGGGCGGCCAGGACATGACAACTCTGCCCCCCGATTTCTCCCCAAAGCCGGGAGGCTTGGTTTGCCTCGCGCGGGGCGCACTTTTGTGATACAATATCCGCCATGAACTCCAAAAAGCTGAACGTTCGCCAGGTGATCGAGGGACTAGAGCGCCAGCCCGGCTACCGGGGCCAGATCGTCCACGTGGAGCGACTGCCGGCCCGCCGCGCTCGCTACGGGCGGCTGGGTACACCGTTGCCACCGGCGCTGGCTGAGGCGATGGAGGCCAACGGCACGGCCAGGCTCTATACTCACCAGGCCCGGGCTATCAACGCGGTCCGCACCGGCCAGCACGTTATCGTGACGACGGCTACTGCCAGCGGCAAGTCCCTCACCTACCACGTCCCGGTGCTGGAGGCACTCATCGCCGAGGACAGTGCCCGCGCGCTCTACCTCTTCCCCACCAAAGCGTTGGCCCAGGATCAATTGCGAGCGCTACGAGCGTTGACGCAGCCAACCCTACGCCGCATTCGGGTCGCCACCTACGACGGCGACACTCCGACGACGGAGCGCGCCGAACGCCGCCGTGGAATCCACATCATCCTCACCAACCCCGACATGCTTCACCTGGGCATCCTGCCCCATCACTCCCTGTGGGCCGGTTTTTTCCGCCACCTGTGCTTCGTCGTGGTGGACGAGGCCCACATCTACCGGGGCGTCTTTGGCTCCCACGTAGCAGCCGTGCTGCGCCGGCTGCGCCGCATCTGCGCCTTTTACGGCTCACGGCCTGTCGTCATTCTCTCCACAGCAACCATAGCCAATCCGGCCGAGCACGCCCAACGGCTCACCGGCCTGCCCACAAAGATTGTCTCTGACGACGGTTCGCCGCAAGGGGCCAGGACGTTTCTCCTGTGGAACCCACCGTTCATAGACCGCGCCCGCGCAATCCGGCGCAGTGCTAATACCGAAGCAGCCCGGCTCACGGCAGCGCTGGTGCAGGCTGGCCTGCGGACGATCACCTTCGCCCGGGCGCGGCACGCAGCCGAGGTGATCTTGAGTTTCACCCGCCAGACGCTCAAAGGGGAAACACCGGAGCTGGCCTCGTCCGTCAAGTCTTATCGCGGCGGCTACCGGGCTCGGGAGCGCCGTCAGATCGAACGCGAGTTGTTCCAGGGGAAACTGTTGGGCATCACTGCCACCAGCGCGCTGGAACTGGGCATTGACGTGGGCGAGTTGGACGCGGCGGTCATCGCTGGCTACCCTGGCACGATCGCCAGTACCTGGCAGCAAGCCGGTCGGGCCGGTCGGGGAAGACGCGAGTCCCTGGCCATCCTGGTGGCTCGGGACGGCCCGCTAGATCAATACTTTATGCGCCACCCCGCCGAACTCTTTGGACGGCCCCACGAGCGGGCAATGGTAGCCCCGGACAACGTATACGTGCTGGAAAAGCACCTCCCCTGTGCTGCCCGCGAGTTGCCGCTATCGGCGGGCTACGACGAAGCGCTTTTCGGCCCTGGTTTCGTCCCGGCGATGATGCGGCTGGAAGAACAGGCTGTCCTCGTGTACAATCCCGACCAAAACCGCTGGCACTATCCCCACGGCGACTATCCCGCCGCACGAGTGAACCTACGCTCCATTGCCGGAGCGCGATTCGCGCTGCGGGACGAGTCACAAAACGGGTGGGTGATGGAAGAGATCGAGGCCAGCAGCGCCCTCTTTCGTGTCCACCCCGGCGCCATTTACCTGCACCAGGGAGAAAGCTACCTGGTGACGCGCCTGGACCTGGCACAGAACCAGGCGTTCTTGCGACCGGTAGCGGCAGATTACACCACCCATGCCCGCCAAATCAACGACGTGCGGATCCTCCGTTCGTTCCAACACCGATCTCTTGGGCCCGCGACGGCTTTCCTCGGTGCGGTGCGGGTGACGCGGCAGGTCGTCGGCTACACCCGCCACAGGCAGGCAAACAACGCAGGCGCACGAGCGAAAGAGGTTGTGCCTCTAGACCTGCCATCGCTGTCCTACGATACGACCGCCCTCTGGTTCGACGTGCCGCCAGCGGTGGCACGGAAGGTCATGTGGCGGCGAAAGGACTTTGAGGGGGGATTGCACGCTGTGGAGCACGCGACTGTGGGCCTGCTGCCACTCTTTACCATGTGCGACCGCCTTGACATTGACGGGCTGTCCACGCTGCATCACCCAGACACAGGCCAGGCGCAGGTTTTCATCTACGACGCTTACCCCGGCGGCGTCGGCATCACCGAGCAGGGCTTTGCTCTGCTGCCGGAACTGCTGCGGGTGACGCTAAAGACATTGGAAGAGTGTCCTTGCGAGGATGGCTGTCCCTCTTGCGTACAGAGCCCCAACTGCGGCCGCAACAACGAGCCACTGGACAAGACAGCGGCAGCGCTCATTCTGAGAGTTCTTTGCTGAGCATCATTTCAGTGGATCACAAAAACTCGCGGCGGATCCGGCGATCCGGGTTGAGATTTGCCGGATTTGCCAGATGTGCCACTCTGCACTATAATCCAGCCCTGTACGCCCATCCTCACCTTCAGCAACCCGGGGAGGCCCAGTGAAACTTTCTGTCCTGATTCCTGTGTACAACGAAGCCGAAACAATCGCCGAGATACTGCGCCGCGTGCGAGCCGTGGACACCGGCATGGAGCGCGAAATCGTCATCGTGGACGATGGTTCCACCGACGGCACGCGGGAGATCCTGCAACAGCAAACATCTGCCGATGGCACCAAGGTAATCACCCACGAGACGAACCAGGGCAAGGGTGCGGCTGTGTGCACAGCGCTACAACACGCCACCGGCGATATTCTGCTGGTTCAAGACGCCGATTTGGAATACGATCCCCGCGAGTATCCTGACTTGCTAAAACCCATCCTGGAAGCTCGCTCTCAGGTGGTGTACGGCTCCCGCTTTCGAGGCGGGCCTCACAAGGCGATGTTCTTCTGGCACATGGTGGGCAACAGATTCCTGACACTGGTGACCAACCTTCTGTACAACACCGTCCTCAGTGATATGGAGACCTGCTACAAGGTTTTTACCCGTGAGGTGGCCGACCGATTGAACCTAAAGTCCCCACGATGGGGCTTTGACGCCGAGATCACGGCCCAGATCCTCAAGACGGGCTATCGCATCTACGAGGTGCCCATTTCTTATACCGGGCGAGAGTTCTACGAAGGGAAAAAAATTTCCTGGCAAGACGGATTCGTTGTGCTGTGGACGCTGCTCAAGTACCGGCTGTGGGGGTAATCGCAAATCACAAATCGCGTATCGCCTATCGCGCATCGCGCACCGCCTGGGGGAGGCTCTTTCTCTGGGGAGTGGGGGCGGTGGGAGCGGTGCTGCGGTTGAGTCTCGTTGCCGGGCAACGTTTTCACGGTGACGAGGCGATCTATGGCTACTGGGCACAGTTGGTGGCCTCCGGGCAGGATCCTCTTTTGCTCTCAGTGCCGCTGGACAAGCCACCGCTGTTCATCTATTTGTTGGCCGGGATCTTTTCACTACTCGGTCCGACTGAGGTCGCGGCCCGCTTGATCAGCGAGGCAGCCAGCCTGGCGACGGTGTTCTTGACTTACCGGCTGGCACGCCGGTTTTACGGCCAGCCGGAGGCTTTGCTGGCCGCCGCCGTGATGGCCCTCTCTCCGTTCAACATTCTCTTTGCGCCGACCGTCTTTACCGATCCTCTGATGGTGACTCTAATCCTGGCCGCGATGTATCTGGCCTCTTCCAGCCGATGGGGGTGGGCCGGTCTCGCGGCAGGACTGGCCGTGGCGACCAAGCAGCAGGGCATTCTGTTTGCGCCGCTGGTTGCGGCTACAGGTTGGCTCGTATCAGAAACCCGAAACCGTGGTTGGGGCGTTGCCAGAATGGGGCTGGGCTTCCTGGGCGTGGTGCAACTACTCATCGGTTGGGATGCACTGCGCTGGCGCGTGCGAGCTAGCTTCTGGGAGCAGAGCGCCGTCAGCCACGGCCCCCTGCACCTGGTCAACGGGTGGGAATTGGGCGAACGACTGGCTGGCTGGTCAGAGTTGCTGGGCTATGTGTTTGGCTCGCCGGTGCTGAATGCGGTCTTGCTGCTGGGCGTGCCGCTCCTGCTGTGGCGCGGCTGGCATGCGGCCTGTGCGGGCGTGTGCAAACGCACCTCTGATTTCCGCACGCGCTCGGTTCGCGCCGATTGGCTCCTGGCAAGTTTCAGCGCGCTCTTTTTCCTGATCCATTGGCTGTTCAGCTTTAGCACGTGGGATCGCTACCTGCTGGGACTGGTACCGCTGGCCTCCCTGCTGCTGGCACGGGTAGCGTGGCAGGGGTTGATCCGGGTAGGTTTCAGACAAGCCAGCCTGACGGGGTTGCTGATAGTTCTCCTGCTAACCGCTCCTGCCGCACAGGCGGTGCAAAAACATTACCCCATCGGCGGCGACCACGGTGTGTACCAAGGTCTAGAGGAAGTGATCGCGTTTTTCCAGCACGAGGTTCCGACCGGCTCAGTGGTGTGGCATCGCTACCTGGGATGGCATTACTTTCATTACCTCTTTGGCGCTCCGTTGGACCTACGCTGGTACACCGAACCGGCCAGCCTGGCGGCTGAAGCGTCATTGGAGACAGACAGACCCAACTATGTGACTCTTCCTGCGTGGGAGAAAGACGCAGAGGCAGAAACGGGGGCGGCGTTGAGGGCCGTAGGTCTCAGGCTGGCTCCGAAGCGATGCGTTTGGCGAGAGGATGGCAATCTTGCCTTCACGGTCTATCAGATTTTTTCCACAGACTCACAACTGGGGGTATCTCCCGATTGCCAAAGGTCTTTGACCGAGGCAAAGGGAGCTCGGTCAAAGACCTTCGCCCATCACAGAAAGGGCACGAAACTGGGGGTGACATGGGCATCAGAACACCCATAGATCACAATCCACACGCTCGCTTCAGGGGCCTCATGGCCCCTCTGGGATTGGGCCTCCTGACCCTCGTTTTCTTTTGCAAGATCCTCCTCACCAACCTCATCCTCACCGGCGTGGACGTCTTTACCTACTTTTACCCATACCGAGACTATGCCGCCGAGTCGGTGCGCCAGGCTCACCTGCCGCTCTGGAACTCCTACTTGTTCCTGGGCGTCCCCTTTCTAGCCAACAGCCAGGCAGCCGTGCTCTATCCGCTACACTGGCCGCTGGCCTGGCTGCCGGTGCCCAAACAGATCGCTTTCTCCATTGCCCTGCACGTCTTTCTGGGCGGCGTTTTCGCCTACCTCTACGCCCGTCGCTCCATGAAGGTCTCCCGCTTTAGCGCGTTTCTTGGCGCTGTCATCTTTGCCTTTGGCGGCTTTGTCGGCGCTCAGGTTGAGCACGTGAACCAGTTGAACGTGACAATCTGGTTACCGCTGTTGTTGCTGTTGGGGGATGGCGTGGCGAGTTGGAAGGTTGGAAAGTTGGAAGGTTGGCGGCATTTGCTGCTGGCAGGGTTGGTGGTGGCTTTGATGTTGCTGGCGGGGCATACGCAGGCGGCGTACATTTGCCTGTTTGGCTGGGGCGTGTACGTGGTCGTCAGAAGAGAGAACGGGGAAAAATCGTGGCGTCGGTGGGGGCGCGGCCTGGCAGGACGTCTGGCGCTGTACGCGCTGGTGGTGGCCATCGGCGCGGGCGTAGCAGCAGTGCAACTCTTCCCAACGCTGGAACTGTCGGGCTTGTCGAACCGGGCAGGAGGATTGTCTTACGCAGAGGCCAGTTCGTTCTCCCTACGGCCTCAACTGCTGACCTATACGTTGCTGCCAGCTTTTGGCGAGGACCTGGCGCAGGTCTTTGGCAATGAGGCGTTCAGCGAGTACATGGCTTACCTGGGCGTGTTGGGCCTGTTCCTGGCCCTGGTCGGCGCGCTCTTTGGCAGCCATAGCCGCCACCGGGTCGCGCTGGTCTTTCTGGCCGGCCTGGGCTTCTTTCTGGCAGCTGGTCGGGCGAATCCCGTCTATTATCTGCTGTACAAAGTCGTGCCCGGTTTTTCCCTGTTCCGCGCGCCCGCCCGCTGGATGCTCCTCTACACTTTCGCCGGGGCAATGCTGGCTGCGTTGGGCGCCGATTTCCTCTTCGCGCCACCGAACGTCAAGGCGCGGATGGCCAATCGCCCCCAGGAAGGACTCGCACGCTGGGCCTGGCGGCGGCTCCTCATCGGCGGGGGCGCCATCGCGGTTTTTTTCCTGTTGCTCTCGCCGTTGCTGGACTTTCCCGCCTGGCCGACGTTGGCGGCCTGGGGCGGATTGGGGATTATCGCTCTCATCTTTTGGGGCAATAGCTTTTCAGCGCCGGCGAGTCGCCGGGCCTGGAAAGCCGCACTGGCCGGACTTTTGCTGACCGAGCTATTCATCGCCAGCCGGAGCCTGGCTTACAATCGCGTGACCGCTCCAGAGGCACTCTCGTCGCTGCGAACAGCTCCCGCTCACCTCCTGGCCGACGCCCGGTTCGGTGGACAAAATCCGCCCCCGAGGTTCCTCGGCCTGTCCGACATCCGCTACGATCCCGGCGACCTGGCGGACATCCAGGCTCTCTTTTCCGACCAATTGCCGCCGGAGGCGATCTATGACTTTGTCGTGGCGACCAAACGGAAAGAAATCCTGGCTCCTAATCTGCCACTCTACTACCGCCTGCCCACCGTGGATGGCTACGACGGCGGCCTGCTACCGCTGAAACGTTACGTGACGCTCCAACGGCTGTTCCTCGACGAGGAAGACCTCTCGCCCGACGGCCGCCTGCGCGAGCAACTCCAGCAGGTGCCGGAGGGTCGGTTGCTCTCCATGCTCAATGTCAAGTACGTCATCACCGACAAGGTGTACGACGTGTGGATTGACGACGTGTTCTACGATCTGGAGCACCGCGCTGTGATGGGCGTCGGCGAAACGGAGCAGATAGAACTGGCCGATTTACCGGATTTCGATGCAACCACATTGGGCGTCGTCTCGTATTTAGAGGGAGGCGAGGCGCTGGCCGACGGCGAACCGGTGGCTGAAGTGACGGTCGTTGACGAGGATGGCCAGATCCAGCGCCACCTGTTACGCGCCGGCGTCGAGACAGCCGAAGGTGAATACACCGCCCGGCAGCCACGGCACGCCATGGCCCGCGCGGGCCATCACTGGCGGGACAATCCAGCGGGCAACGATTACGTGGCGCGCCTGTCTCTGGGCAAAGCAACTGCCCCGCAAAGTATCGCCGTGCGCTACGTAGCTCCTACAGGACGCCTTTACCTGCGCGGACTGACGCTGATAGACGAGCGCATGGGCACTTTCTATCCGCTCACCGTCTCAACATCGGGCCGGTTTCGGTTGGTTCACTCGGGCGATGTCAAAGTCTACGAGAACCTGGATGTGCTCCCGCGCGCCTTTATCGTCCACCAGGCGCAGATTGCCGACGACAACGAAACAGCCCTGGCGTTGTTGCAGGACCCGGCCTTCGACCCGGCGGTCAGCGTCGTGCTGGCGGCCGAGACATCGCCGCCTGATCTCTCGCCGGGCAACCAGGCTGCCGGCGATGATATAGTGTCTATCGCGTGCTACGAGCCAGAGCGAGTCGTCGTAGAGATCAACGTGGCCCAGGAAGGGTACATGGTGTTGAGTGACACACACTATCCCGGCTGGCGCGTGGACGTTGACGGCAAGGAGGGTCGTCTCCACCGGGCCAATTTTCTTTTCCGGGCCGTGTATCTGCCAGCCGGCCATCACACGGTTGAATTTCGATTCCAGCCGCAGTCTCTGCGCACCGGCACTTACGTAAGTACCTTGATGCTGATCTTGACCATACTTGGCCTGATCGCCTTTAACAGAAAGTCAATTCCTAATTCTTGACTCGCAATTTGCAATTCGCCCATTCGCCATTTGTGTTGTATAATAACCCTAGATGTGTGGCTGCTGGCATTTGCCATTTGCCATTCGCCATTCGCCATTCAAAGGAGGTCTTGAGGTGAACGCTTTCAATCGCCTGGTAGTGATCCTGCTGCTTCTTATCACTATTATTCTCGCAACGGTTTTTTTGGTGGTACCCAAACCGATCTTGATCGCCCTTGAAGATGGGGCCGATAATCTGTACGGTCAACTGGATCGTTTCAACGATCTGTTCTTGCTGGCCATGGGCGTCGTGCTGGTGGTCATCATTTGGGTTATCTGCCTCGTGATCCTTTACCTGGAGATACGACGACCCCGCGTCAAGGCCATCAAGGTGCAGAAGGTCAGCGGCGGGGATGCAGTCGTCTCCGTGGATTCCATTTCCAAACGGGTGTCGTACCACGTTGACCAACTGGCCGACGTCATCGGCGTCAAGCCCAAGATCAGCGCGCGTGGCGGTGGCGTGGAAATTGAGATGGAAGTTGAAATCAGTCCCGAGATTGACATTCCAATGAAAGACGAGGAGATCCGCCAGGTGGTGACGCAGGTGGTGGAAGAGCAGATGGGTCTCAAGCTGCGCAAGATCCGCCCCAGTTTCAAGGATGGGCCGTATCCAAAGCTGCAGGGGTAACAAACGATAAATAGCAGATGACCCATTGTCATTGAGGACAGGATGTTTGAAGCCCCATGGACCTTTGCCGGTGACGAATCGGGTGACACGAGTTTTCGCTTCGACCGAGGAGCGACCCGCCATTTCGTTGTCGCCATCATTGGCACGCAGCAGCCGGAGGCCTTGCGGCAAGCCCTGGCGGAGTTACGCCAGCGGCGCAATCTGCCGGCCAACTATGAGTTCAGTTTTCACGGGACCACCGCTCGCCAACTGCGGACGGTGTTGTTTGAGACTGTGGTCGGGCTGGACTTTCGGGTCTGGGCCGTGGTGGCGGAAAAGGCGAAATTGCACGATAGTTTCAGGATCATGCCAGGCCGATCTCTCTACGTATACTTTGTCACAGAGGTGATTCAGCTAATCCCGGTAGCCTGGCGAGAGGGGACCACACTGCTTCTGGACCAGTTCGACGAAGCAGGAAAAGCGATCACTGCCCTCAAGCAAGGACTGAAGGCACGAGGCATTCCCAAGGGATTCAAACGTATCCGGAGCAAACGTTCGCGTGGCGAAGACTTGATTCAAATCGCCGATCTGATGGCTGGAGCAATTTTGCGCAAGTATGCGAAAGGGGACGCCAGAGCTTACCAGGTTGTTGAACCAAAAATAGCCAGCTTGTTGTCTACCACGAAAAACCGCCCAGCTAGCTCAAGCTCGGTGGCTTGAGCAGGCCACCACAGTCGGCGACTCTTTGCTGGGCAGTAAAAAAACCGTGAAGGTTTTCTGAGTGACTTTATTATACACCTTGTGATGCGGTTTGTCAATAGCACGTGGTACGTGGGGTGCACGAACGATCTGTTGGAGAGTTAGTGGCGTATCAGGCCAAAAGAGGCTCAAAACAGCAAAAAAGTGCCGGAAATGGCAGTTTCTTCGCGCTTTCCGCGCATTTTTCGGCTTCTTGGCCCAAGTTGCTACCATTGTGTT
>CAYVPU010000071.1:0-13285 GCA_964453885.1 uncultured Anaerolineae bacterium
TGCTTGTACAGGTTCTCAACTGTGATCACGCTCATCTTTTTATCCTTTCCGCAAATGCCGGTTAGAACGGCGGGACCCATAGGCAGGCCCAGATGCCCATCACCAGGGTGAATAGAAAGATAAACAGGACCGTCTCCACTACGTCTCTAATAATCTTGTACATTCTCTCCCTCCCTCCCTCGCACCCACACACCTCCGTGCGATTGTTCTGGTTGTACGACCCCATAATAACAGAATAGAGGGCAGAGGTCAACGATTTTACGGTGAACGGTCAGATTTGGGGGGTGAACGGTCGAGGAGACAGGTTGAGTACAGAGCGTGCGGCTGCAAAAAAAGCAAAGAGGGCCGGCAGACTAGATGCTACTGGCCCTTCATGTGCATGTGACCGACATCATACGCGGACGGCTACCGACCGGGAATGACAGGTAGCTCGACGTATGAAGCGTGGGCGGCGTTCCGCAGCAGGCGGATTTCTGGCGCAGGATCGAGGGTCGGCGTCCGCGCACGTAATTGTTATGCGGATGCGGTTCCCTCAGGTCTGTGAACCGCTCTTACGCCTTGCGCGCTCGCACACACAGAAAGCCTGGCTCGCGCATCAGTTCGTCGTAGTGATGCGCCTGTGCCTTGTCTTTCTTGAAATCCTCCGTCGGCTGCGGCTCAAGTAACGTATTGAGCGCAAAGCCCGCTGCCAACAGTGGATTGATCATAGCACTGAGGGGGCGGCGGTAAGCTTTCACCACCGGATAGGGTTCACCAAAGCCGCGCCACGTCATCTCGTACAGTTCGATGTCAAAGTAGTTGCCTGTGTTCCAACACTTGTAAAAGTCGGAGGCGGGATGCCCGCAGGAGAATACCAGCAGGCCGCCCGGCCGCAGCACCCGGTAGAACTCGGCGAACACAGGAGCCCAGTCCTCGATGTAATCCAACACCAGTGGGCACACGACCAGATCGAAAGAGGCATCGGCGGCAAAATCGAGCGGCTGCTCCAGATTGGCGCACAGCACCTCGGCTCTGTCGCCCACGCGCTGCTTTGTGATTTCGACGAAATCGGGCGTCACGTCAAAGGCGACGATCTCTGCGCCATGGTCAAGCAACCAGGCAGCGTAAATGCCCGGCCCACACCCGGCATCAAGCACGCGCCTGTTCCTCACGTCCGGCAACAGCGAGAGCGTGGCGGGACGCTCATAGTAGGCGTTGTGAGCTTTGGTGTCGGCACGGGCAGCGTAGCGGTCGGCGAACTGCTCGTAGTTCTGCTGGCCGATGGATTTAGGCTGTGGGTCGGTCATGGTTCTCTTGTAACCGTTCACCGGGGGGCCAAGAAACCCGGTTTTTCTTGCCAGAGAACCCCGTTGGCCTCATAAAACACCTTGCAGCCAGCAATTCCTGACTCGTGGGGACCAAAAACCGGGTTTCTGATCTACCCCCTGAACGGATACGTTCTCTTTACTCTCAAGTATTGCTCAATAACCTTGGCGGCGATCAGTTTTTTGTGCGGTAATGGTTCCAGCCCAACGCCCAATGTCTTGACCCGTTTTCCCCAGAATGGCTGGTTCACAGCGACAGGTCTTGACCCGGGTGCGAAAAGCGGCGGAAACAGTATCCTTATCTTACCATGTTTTCCCCATATCCTCAAGTGAAGAAAAGCCCTGCCATTTTGACAGGGCTTTCTCGTCACTCAACTTTCTGTTGTTGAGCAGACCTTGTAAAATCGTGTCTAGAGCCCCTTTCGATGGGATTTAACCAGGGGTTCCCACCCCCAAAAGCGCCGGACGCACACCAGCCGACCAGTCGCGGATGGCATCCCAGTCTCGGCAGTCTTTCTCCGGGCTCTTCATGGCCTTCATCATCAGCTTCAGCGGCAGCGAGAGCCTCTTGTAGTCCATCACTCCTGCAAAGAGACCCACGTCCACCGGCTGCACCTGCGGTGCCTTCTCGCGCACCGGGTCCAGGTAGGCCGCGACCGTGCGGCGGTTCTCCTCCGTGTTTTCCTTCATCGTCATGCAGACGACAAAGTAGGCCACGGGCACTTTGCTCAGCGACTGCTGGTTTGTCTCGATAAACGCCGTCGCTTCCGAATACACCTGCCCCGCGCGGATGCCAGTTCCCACGACCACGGCGCGGTAACCGCTCACGTCGGCCACGTCTTTGGCCAGGCGCACGTCTACCGTCGTGTTAGCGTCGCGCAGTGTTTCGCCGATGGCCTCTGCTATCTCGCCGGTGGACCCTGCTGCGGTGGCATAAGCTACCAGAATCTTGTCGCTCACTTTGCCTTCACCTCCATAACTTGATTCGTCGGAGCCCATCTCTTTCAACTGTCAGGCAAATTGTGCTCGTATTGACTGAACAGCCCAATCATCCTCCTGAAATCACTGGAGCCCGACGGCCAGTGTCCGCCACCACTCGTGAGGGACTCCCCATCCGAGCAACCCCAGCGCGGCGCCGATGGTGCCGACCAGCGCCGCCAGAAAGAGGACAATGCTGATGAAACGGGCAGTGGTGTCCCCCAGGAGACCGGTCAACAAGTTGCGCGATTCTCCGATGGGCGTTATAATGACAGCGCAATGCGGTTCAGAGACACAATACGTTAGCTTGACAGGCGAACGACGAACGACAAAGGAAGGAGACAATGGGCAAAGACGAACAAGGACTCGGCACATCCTCGCAGCGCTACACCGTCGTGCCGCGCACGCTCTGTTTCATCCTCAGTCCCGAGGGCGACGATGTGCTGCTGCTCAAAGGCGCGCCCACCAAACGTATCTGGCCCAACCAGTACAACGGCGTCGGCGGGCACATGGAGCCGGGCGAGGACGTGTACACCGCCGCTGTGCGGGAGGTGCGCGAGGAGACCGGCCTCTCGGTGCGGGACGTCCGCCTGCGCGGGGTGATCAACATCCCGGTAACAGAGGGCCAGGGCATCATGGTCTTTGTCTTTTCCGCCCGCGCCGAAAGCCGACGGGTGATCCCATCGGACGAGGGAAGACTCGAGTGGGTGACTCGAGACCGGGTGCTCTCGCTGGATCTGGTCGAGGACCTGCCGGCGCTCATCCCCCGCGCGTTGGACGCCTCGCCCGATGCCCCGCCCTTCTTTGGTCTCTACACCTACGACGGAGCGGATCGGTTAGTCATTCAGTGGACACAATACATCGTGGATGGTGAGGACTAGTTCAACCAAGAACGCCACACTCAACCAATTGGGTTGGGTGTGGCGTTTACGACTCTCTGCCGTCAAAGGCCGGCGTCATTACGCATCACAGCCTATGCCGCCTTCTTTAGCAGCGTCATCATCTCTTTCTCGCTCACCGGGGCGTAATGGTCGAATTCCATGATAAAGGTGCCGCGACCCTGGCTGCGCGAGCGCAGCCCGGTGGCGTAGCCAAACATCGTTGCCAGCGGTACGTGGGCCTGAACCGTCTGTGCGCCCTTGCCACGCGGTTCCAGGCAGGTGATGCGCGCCCGGCGCATGTTCAATTCGGCGATGACGTCGCCGATGTACTCTTCCGGCGCGACGACCTCCACCTTCATGATAGGCTCCAGGATCACCGGCGTGGCCTTTTTCATGCCCTCGCGGAAGGCCATGGCCGCCGCCGTGCGGAAGGCCATGTCCGACGAGTCCACTTCGTGGTGCTTGCCGTCCACAACCGTGACCTTGACATCCACCACCGGGTGACCGGTCAGGATGCCTTTTTCCATCGCGTCCTTGATGCCAGACTTGACGGCGGGCAGGTAATTGCGCGGGAGGCTGCCGCCTCGGAGTCTTTCTTCGAACACAAAGCCCTCGCCAGCTTCCAGTGGTTCCATCTCAATGATGACGTGGGCAAACTGGCCATGACCACCGGTCTGCTTTACCAGGCGGCCCTGGCTGGTAACCGCTTGCGTGATCGTCTCACAATAGGCCACCTGGGGGCGTCCTACCCTTGCGCCGACCTGAAACTCGCGCAGGAGCCGGTCTACCATCACCTCCAGGTGAAGCTCACCCATGCCGGCAATGATCGTCTCGTTGGTCTGCCGGTTGCGCCGCACGCGCAGCGTGGGGTCTTCCTCCACCAGGCGGTGCAGAGCCAGGCTCATCTTGTCCTGATCAGCCTTGGAGCGCGGGGCAATAGATACCTCGGCCACAGGCGCGGGAAAGGCAATGCGCTCCAGCACTATGGAGCGGTGGGGGGCAGCCATTGTCTCACCAGTGGTGATGGCTTTGAGACCCAGCACCGCGCCAATGTCACCGGCTCGGATCTCATCCACCTCTTCCCGGTGATCGGCGTGCATCCGCACCAGGCGACCGATCCGCTCCTTCTGGCCGGTCTGCCCATTGACCACCGTATGCCCACGGCGGACAACGCCACTGTAGACGCGGAAATAGGCCAGGCGGCCCACGTAGGGGTCGGTGGCGATCTTGAAGACCAGGGCCACGGTCGGCTCGGAAACATCTGCCGGGCAGGCGATCTCGTCGCCCGTCTCAGAATCCTGGCCGATTGCTGCTGGTACATCCAGCGGTGAGGGGAGGTAATCTACCACCACGTCCAGCAGCAACTGCACGCCCTTGTTCTTGAGCGACGATCCGGCTATTACCGGCACCAACGCGCCCTCCAGCGTGGCACGGCGCACGGTAGCCCGCAGTTGCCCGCCTGGAATCTCTGTGCCTTCCAGGTAAAGGGCGGCGATATCATCGTCCAAGTCGGCCAGTTGCTCGATCAACTGCTCACGGCGGCGGATGGCTTCCTCTGCCAATTCGGCGGGAATCTCGGCGATTACTTGCTCCGATCCGTCGCCACCGTTATAGGTTATCGCACGCATCTCGATCAGGTCCACCACACCTCGAAAGTCGCTCTCCGCGCCGAGAGGGATCTGAATCGCCGCCGGGTTGGTGCCCAATCGCTCGGCGATGGTGTCAATGGTGCGCCAGAAATCCGCACCGGTGCGGTCCATCTTGTTGACAAAGCAAATTCGCGGCACGCCAAAGAGATCTGCCTGACGCCACACCGTCTCCGACTGCGGCTCCACACCGGCGACGGCGTCAAAGACGACGGCGCCTCCATCCAAGACGCGCAGGGAGCGCTGCACTTCGGCCGTAAAGTCAATGTGCCCCGGCGTGTCAATGATGTTGATCTGGTAATCGCGCCAGTGGCAGGTGATGGCCGCTGCCTGGATGGTGATACCCCGTTCCCGTTCCTGGGGCATAAAATCGGTGACGGTCGTGCCATCGTCCACGTTGCCCAGGCGGTAGGTGCGCCCGGTGTAAAAAAGTATCCGCTCGGTGGTGGTTGTCTTGCCCGCGTCAATGTGGGCAATGATGCCGATGTTTCGAATTCTATCTAGCTTGTGTCGAGTCGTCATATCAATACCTCGTCCTGCAAAGCAGGGGCGAGGACAGTCGGATTGGTGGTATCGAAGCCAAAAGTCCTTCTCCGACTTGCCTCGCCCCTACAAAGCCGGGCGTTGCCAATGACAGTCGCCCGGCGCGAAGGGGGATTATAGCACAGAACGCGATCTTTGACAAATACTTCGTCACTGTGCTATACTATCCCCGCTCAGTTCTTCATCAGCAATTCCCATTTTGGCGGACTCCCCCCCTCAATCCCCCCCAAAGGGAGGGAGGTTAGTTGGTTCTCCCCCCAAAGGGAGGGAAGTTGGATGGTTCTCCCCCCGTTGGGGGGAGTTAGAGGGGAGCAGCCGGGTCATATCGGGAATTACTGGTTCTTCATTCAGATTGGAGAATCAACGTCATGCGAAAATCTATCGTGACCCTGGCCCTGGCGGCTGGCACGTTGTGGCTTATCTGGATGGCTGCTGCGGTCATGCCTTCTCAGGGCGCTGGACCAGACCGGCCGCGCCATCCGCGCCTGGAATCGGCGTTGCGCGACCTGGCGGTCACTCACGACACTGGCGACCTATCAGCGACGGCTGAATTTGCTGCGCAGCACGGCGTGACCCTGGTCGAGGGTCTGGTGCGAGTCGTCGTTGTCGGTGAGAGGAAAGCTGGTCAAGCCGACGTCGCGGGACAAATAGCCGCCCTGGGCGGCCAGGTCGAAGCAACAAACGGCTCATGGACGCAGGCCCGCCTGCCGGTGGAGGCTCTGCCGGCCCTGACCGAGGCACCGGGCGTGCGCTTTGTCCGGCGTCCGTGGCTACCTTTGCCAGTCACAACCAGCGAGGGTGTCGCCGTCACCGGTGCCAGCGAGTGGCAGGGAGTTGGTCTCAATGGCCAGGGCGTAAAGGTGGGCGTGCTGGACCTGGGCTTTCTCGGCTATACCAACCGCATTGCCGAGGGGGAATTGCCGTCCGAGGTGATCACTAAATCGTTCGTCGGCAGCGGTTCCGAATCGGATCTGTGGGGCCACCCGGCTACCCAGCATGGCACCGCCTGTGCCGAAGTGGTTCACGACATGGCCCCCGGCGCGCAGCTCTACCTGGTCAATTTTGGCACCGAGGTGGAATGGGCGGACGCCGTGGACTGGCTGTTGGCTCAAGACGTGGATGTCGTCTCCTTTTCCGTCGGCTGGCCGGTGGGCGGGCCAGGCGATGGCACGGGCACCCTGGCCGAGAAAGTGAGCGATGTCCGAAATGCTGGCGTCCTGTGGGCCAACGCCGCCGGCAACAGCGCCCGGCGGCACTGGATGGGCGAGTGGAACGATCCTGAGGACAATTGGTGGCACAACTTTAGCGGCACCGACGAGACCAATGAGGTTATCGTTACCGCTGGATTGCCGATCATCGTCGGACTGCGCTGGGACGATCCCTGGGGCGGTTCGTCCAACGACTACGATCTGTTTCTCTACCGGAGCAACGAGACCTCGCCGGTAGCTATCTCTGAAGACTGGCAAACAGGTGACGGCGACCCAGTGGAATTCATTTACTATGCCCCTCCTGCGTCCGATGTCTATCGTGTTGCTATCTTGAAGCAACCGGACGCGCTGCCTCGCACGCTGGAGCTGTTCAGCTATGACCACGATTTCTACTACCAGACCGCTGACAGCAGCCTGGCCGTCCCGGCTGACAGCCCCGGCTCGTTGACGGTGGGGGCCACCTACTGGCAGGACGACGTGTTAGAAGATTTCAGCTCTCAGGGGCCGACGCGAGATGGGCGAATCAAGCCGGACCTTGCCGCGCCTGATGGGGTCAGCGTCAGATCGGAGTGGTATGCCAGTGGCTTTTACGGCACCTCTGCCTCGGCGCCCCACGTGGCGGGCGGGGCAGCCCTGGTGCTGCAAGCCTCTCCCGCCTTCAGCCCCATGCAGATCCAGAGTTGGCTGGAGGATCGGGCCGTGGACCTGGGGACAGCGGGCAAGGACAACGCCTATGGTGCGGGGCGGCTGAACCTGCCCACCGAGCTCTCGGCCGTGATGCCCGGAGCAGCATTGCAGGGTTCAACGGTTACTCTTGCTGTCTCTGGGATCCCCTTTGCTTCCACTGCCACCTTTTGCCTGACCAAGTCCGGTTACGAGGACATACTGCCCACCGATGTGACCTGGATTTCTGTCACGCAATTGACCGGCACGGTGGACCTCAGCGACACAGCCCTTGGCTTTTGGACAGCGGTGGTCAACAACACGCCCTCCTCATCCATGTCTCTGCCCAATGCTTTCCTGGTCGCATCCGATCAACATTATCTGCCACTGGTCGTGAAAAACGCCTCGCCCTGAATCCCGTAACGGAGGAATCATGCCCGACGACAATACCACGCTGGCCGATCTGCGCGCCCGCGTGCGCACCTTTGTGGACGAGCGGGACTGGAACTCGTTTCACAACCCCAAGAACCTGAGCATGTCCATTGCCATCGAGGCGGCAGAGTTGATGGCCGAGTTTCAGTGGCTCACCGGGCCACAATCGCGGGATGCCGTGGCCGATGAGTCGCACCAGCAGCGCGTTCGCCGCGAATTGGCCGACGTGATCATCTACTGCCTCAGCCTGGCCAATGCGATGGACGTGGACTTGAGCGAGGCGGTACTCGAAAAGCTGGCCCTCAGTGCCCGCAAATACCCGGCCGAGGTGTATCGCGGGCGTTTGTGACGTCGTTCGCCGAGGGAGCCCTGACCGAGGCGAAGAAGGCCTGGTCAAAGACCCTCGTCATCACTCGAACTTGAGCCGCCACACGCCCAGCGCGAAAAAGAGGATGGCGTAACCCAGCAAGATGCCTGCCTGGGGCAACACCTCGCCAATCGTTGCGCCCTGAAGGATGATAGCCTGGAAAGCGTCCATCGCCCAGGACGAGGGGAAAAGGTGACCCACTGTCTGCATGAACTTTGGTGTGATGGCGATGGGCCACCAGGCGCCACCCAGCGCGGCCATGACCATCGCCGCGCCGACCATGATGTTGCCCGCCTGCTCCTCCGTGCGCACCAGCGTGGCGAACCAGCAATTCCCGTTATGGGAAAACGTCAAGTTGTAGCCGCGATTTCGTAATCGCGCAGGATGCTTTACGTAGCACAATGTACGCGATTTGGAAATCGCGGCTACAAAGCGGGAATTGCTGGTGGCGAACAAAAGCCCCAAACTGACAATGGCCAACGAAAAGGCAAAAACAATCGCGACCAGGGCCAGCGCCAATGACCTTTCTGACTTCCATCGGCTCGCGGGCGATAGAGTGCCCGTCAACTGTCGCGTCGCCGCCCGTCGGCTTGAGCAGGCAACTCAACATGGAGATGGTCGTCGTCTTGCCAGCGCCGTTGGGCCCCAGTAGGCCAAAGATCTCTCCCTCATGGATATCAAAGCTGACACCGTCCACAGCGAGGACCCCGTTGGGCGGGTCGTACTGTTTTGCCAGCTCATGAACCCGCACGAGAGAAGACATATTTACTCCTCCCGCCAATATGAAGAGATGGCTGTAGCGTCCTGCGAGAGATTCAACACCTCGTCATAGTTCTCGCTGACAGCATTGGAGAGAGCGGCTATGGCGATGGCAAAATGGGCGTAGGTCAAATCCTCGGATGGCAACTCGACCGTTAGCGCCACATCGCCCTCGTCATCTAGTACGAATTTGGCCATCGTGACGTCGTAATTCAGGCGGACAAGATGGCGGCTGAGGTCATCCAGGCAGTCGGGATGGGGCGCGGGCACCAAAGGATTGATGGTAAAGTAAACCCAGCTCTCCTCCTCGTCCAAATTCACAAAAAACTCGAATTGCTCCCCCCCGGCGGCAATCTCGGCGTACCAGAGGACATCGTCCTCGTCGCGAGTGTAGGGCGTCTCGTGCTGGTCAAAGAACTGTTCGATCTGTTGGGGCGTCAGTGCCATGCTGTTTCCTCCTTTGGTAATTACTCGGATCGCTCCCGCCGGGTCTGTGCCCCGGCGATCTTGAAGTTCGGTCTCCTGGCTGGCAATTTTCTCTTCCGACTAACAAGGGGATCAGGTGGTTGCCGCCTTTGCCAAAGAGCCTCGCGCAGGTTTTTGGATCTTGGCAAGGCTGCCTCTGGTTGTGGCCTGTCACAGAACGAGCGGGCAGGGCTCTCTAGCAACCCTGCCCGCTCACCGGCCCACCGGCGGTGGGCCGGTACTCTCCAAGCCGATGCCTCAATGTGCTTATGCGCCCAGCTTTGCGGCCACGATTTTTAACACACGACCCGCAGGCTGCAAAGCCAGTCTCTTATGACGTAAACCATCCTCAATTCTAAGTTTTCGCATAGCTTGCCGATTATAGTAGCGCTCCCCGCACTGAGCGCACACCAGCACATCCAGAGGCACTAACACCAGATCATCATTGCACTTTTATCGTGGTGGCGCAAGATGCCATCTTGCGTTACGACTCGGCCTTTTTAGCCCTGGCCTCGGCGGCTCTGCGTTTGGCCTCTGCTTTCTTGCGCTTTTCTTCTTCTTTTACCTCGTGTTCGGTGGGATGGATTTTGGCATAATACTCCACTGGCCGCAAGAGCTTGTCCTTGTGAAAGATCAGGTCTTTACGGCTATAGGCGCCCATCTCGTAATTGTTGTCCATCTTGATAGCGTCGAAAGGACAGAACTCGGCGCAGAGGCCACAACTCATGCAGATGGTGGCGTCAATGGTAAAGCTGCGGGGCTGTCTGAGATTCTTGCCCTCGGGCGTCTTGTCGCGCTCGATCCAGATGCACTGCGGCGGACAAACCCGGGCACAGATGCCACAGGCTGTACAGCGTAGTTTTTCCGGATCCTCGTCGTAGACGAGGAAGGGAATCATGCGAAAGCCTTCGAACATTTCTAGCTTTTGCTCTGGGTATTCAACCGTCAATAGACCCCTCGTGTCGGCCCGCTGGCGGTACTCTAGCGCCTCTTGAGTAGCCCGGCGCGGAAAGTACTTTAGATCGTAAACGAACGTGGCCGCGAAACGTCTAATGGTCACAGCCATGCCTTTGAGTACACCTTTGCCCAACATTATCGGTCCACCTCTCCTAGCACGATGTCAATGTTGCCCAGGATGACCACCACATCCGCCACCTTGAGCCCTAGACACATCTCTTCCAACGCGGTGAGGTTGATGAGACACGGCGAGCGGATGTGGTAACGATAGGCGGTCGTGCCACCGTCGGAGACAATGTAGAAACCTAGCTCCCCTTTCGGAGACTCGACGCGCCCGTATGCTTCACCGGCCGGCACCTTTACCTGCCAGACTTTTCTGCCAGCCTGGATTGGTCCCTCTTTGATTTGCTCCAGCACCTGATTCAGTATCTTGACGCTCTCGCGCATCTCCCGAAGGCGGACGAGATAACGAGCATAGACGTCGCAAGCTGACTCGGTGATGACGTCGAATTTAAAGCGGTCGTAGATAGAGTAAGGGGCAGCCTTGCGAAGGTCATAGGGTACGCCAGAACCACGCAGGACCGGTCCTGTGATGCTGCAGCGAATGGCCGTCTCCGGCGGAAGAATCCCTACCCCCACAGATCGTGAGAGGAAAATCTCGTTCTCACTCAAGAAAAAGTCAATCTCGTCAATGGCGCGAGGCAGGCGGTCGCGCACCAGGTACTCAAGGCGGGGCATAAAGTCGGGCGGCACGTCCCGGGTTACGCCTCCAAAGCGGTAGTAGTTGCACATCATCCGCGAGCCGGACGCCATCTCGAACAGGTCCAAAATAAACTCGCGTTCCTCCAGGCAATAAAGCACCGGGGTAAAGTAAGCGCCCAAGTCGTTGAACAGAAAGCCGATGGCCACAAAGTGATTCATTATACGGCTCAACTCGGCCATGATGACGCGCAGATAGCGGGCGCGCTCTGGAGGGGTGACATCCAGCAACTCTTCCACTGCCAGGACGTAGGGGAAGGCGTTGCTGATGGTAGAGATGTAGTCCAGGCGACCACAGAAGGGAATGTTTTGGATCCACAGGTTGCGCTCGCCGATCTTTTCGTGGCAGCGATGCATGTAGCCGAACACCGGTTCCAGGCCGACGATAGTCTCGCCATTTAGCATCAGCTTCATGCGGAAAACGCCGTGGGTACTGGGATGCTGCGGCCCCATGTTGACGACGACTTTTTGTGTCTTGAGATTGTCGCCGTTTTCTCTGAGCCGGGCTTCCATGCGCTGGACAAAGTCGGCCATCTCGTCAACCGGCTCCCACTCGTCGGGGTCCCATCCGGCCGGGTATTGCACGTTGCTGCCGAGGGGCGTTCGCTCTTCCACCTGGATGTGATGGCCATCCGGCCAGCGGGAAGGGAAGGGCTTTTGGTCGTCTTCGTAATACGGCTCGTGCCAGTCTTTGCGCAGTGGGTGGCCTTCAAAGCCCTCCCACAGCGCGATTCGCCTGTGATTGGGATGGCCCTCGAAGCGAATGCCCATCAAGTCCCAGACTTCGCGCTCCTGCAAGTCGGCGCCAGGCCAGGTAGGGGTCAACGACGGTACCACGGGGTCTGTCTTGTCAGTCCGCACTTTTAGGGTCACCGGAGTGCCGCCGTTTTTTGTCGAGCTAATGTGGTAAACGACCTCAAAGTAGTCAGGATAGTCCACGCTGGTGACACTCGCCAAATAATCGTAGCTCAAATCAGGGGTTTCCCGCAGAAAAGTCGCCACGTCGGGTAGCCGGTCGGCGGCGAGAACGATGCCGTTGGGCGAGTCAGCCACCACCGCGCCGTCAAATTGCTCCTCAAGTCGTGCTGCCAGGGGAGACATCTCTGCTGTTGCTGCCTCGGCAGCAGGTTTTACTCTAACGTCAACCGCCATGTTGATCTCTCCCTCTCATGCTTTCTCGGCCGCTGCTTCAGCTAACGCCTCAGCTTTGGTTTCCGATTGCTCTGAACGGGTCATCCAGTCTTTGATCTGCTCTGTCTGACGCAGGTCTACCAAGTCCGGCCCATGTACAGGCACCGGAATCTCGGGAATGGGGTCCTTGCGGTACCACCGAGCACGGCGAAAGTCCCCGTTCATCACTTTCTCGTGCAACAACATAAAGCCCTGGATCAACGCCTCAGGGCGCGGGGGACAGCCGGGCACGTATACGTCTACCGGCAGGAACTTGTCTATGCCCGATACGACGTTGTAGCCCTCCTTGAAGGGGCCACCTGAGATGGCGCAGGCTCCCATAGCCAGCACGTACTTGGGCTCCGCTATCTGGTTGTAGAGGCGCACGATTTGCGGCGCCATTTTTTTGGTCACCGTGCCGGCGACGATCATCAGATCGGCCTGGCGGGGTGTAGCCCGCATGATCTCCATGCCAAAGCGGCTGAAATCAAAGCGGGAGGCCGCTGCGCCGATCATCTCGATGGCGCAACAGGCCAGGCCAAAGGACATGGGCCACATGGACCCCCGCCGCCCCCAGTTGTAAATGTTGTTCAGAGTTGTAATAAAGACGTTGCTCTTGAGTTCCCCTTGCAGTTCCTCATATTTGGTCATTCTTGCCTCCAGCTACTTTGCTGTTGAACTTTTGAAACACACGGGGGACATTATACCCCATTTTGGAGAATTTGTCACGTTGGCAATGTCAGCAGAGCATCTTGAGCCTTCACTCCGCCGAATTTGACTTTGCCGTGACCCCGCCTGCTCTAACAAAGACCAGGAAGGCGCGTGTAAGCGGCGAGGTGAGGTGCGCTGCCTAGTAGACGATGAATAGGTCGCGAACGAATGTTAGCCCCTTGATAACCACCGTGGGTAGTCGCTCCACTGACGGCACGCGGGCGATGGCGCGCCTGGAGACAAACCCAATGCCCAGCCGGTCTCTGACGGCCTGCACCACAGCCTGAGTGCTGCCCAAAGTGAGGGCCACGCTCCCCGGCGGTTATGACAATCTGCTCCTTTCAGCCATAATATATAAGACATCCTTGTGGTTGTGATAAGCAATCCCTATGTGGAACGGGCTGTAGGGCGGACCACGCTTCTCCTTCGACCGGATGCCGAC
>CAYVPU010000072.1:0-2851 GCA_964453885.1 uncultured Anaerolineae bacterium
CAGCACCGCTGCCAGGCACGCGCCCCACAGCGAACGCTGCGCCAGCAGCCAGCCATCGCGCAGACGCAGGCGCCGGCCAAAGCCAGCCAGGTATGGTTGCAATGCATTGGTCCACCGGGCGCCTAGCTTATCCATTGCACCCCCGTATCCCCTGTCACCTGCCAGATGCCGTCCACCTGTTCCAGGACATAAGTTCTCCCACCGGCGCCCAGCATAGCAAAGTAAAGACTGGCCGAAACAAGCGACGTTCCATCTTTTTGGATGTGAATGTTGCCCAGGGTAAAAATCGCGCCGCCGCCCGCCACCGCGCCGTTTTCCTTATCGCGAGGCACCTCGTCGGCGTCGTCTACCCACCGGAACTCAGCGGGCAGATCGGCCAGGGCATCTACCACCGCCGTTTGCACCGCCTCCAGCAGCACGCGAGGAGCGGTGCGCAGAGCACCGGGATCGCCCACACTGTCGTCGGTGGTCCGCACGAGGTATACGACTGGGAAGTTGGGCGGTTCATCAAAAGTATGATCCACGGTGTACATTTGGCGCACCACTGCCGCATAGATGGCAGCCTGGTCGTCTTTGGCAATGGCTAAGGATGTCGCAGGCGTGGATGTCGGCGGTGGGGCCATCGTCGGCTCCGCGGGCACAGCTATGACCATCTGTCTCTCAACTGGCACTGGCATCATGACGGGCAGAGGCACCGGCGTCGGCGCGGACAGAATACTGACCCTCTCGTAACGGTCGGCCGTGGAGACAAAAGCCAGCGCCACCGCACCGCCCAGGAGCAGTAACAGCGCCAGGGCAGCCAACGCTTCTTTCCAGCCTATGCGCCAGCGCCGGATCGGCCGCACCATCCGGGTGGCTAGCAAATACAACACCAGCGTCACCAGGCCGTAGAGCGGCAGGCTGTAATGATAAAGCGGCCGGGGAATCCCAACCTGTCTTCCCGAATCCGTCAACGTGCCCAGGTTACCACCCAGAGACATCCCCAGCCCCCATAACAAACCGCCCAGACTGTCACCGATGGACATGGCCGGCGTCAGTGCCGAAAAGAGCGCACTCACCGGGTTGGGCACCAGGATCCAGCGTGGAGGCTCCGCCTGCCGCAGCACGCCGACCAGGATGTAAACAAACACCGGCCCAACCAGCAAGGCCAGCACGACCAGGTAACTGAGCACCGTCGCCCGGCCGGTGCGTCCCAGCCAGACAGACATAAAAATACCTACCACCCCCAACATCACCGCCACGGCCACCAGGATGACGAGCGCTTTGATCATGTCGCGGGGCGCGACACCGCCAAAGATAAAGACCAGGCTGGCCATAGGCACAGCGGCAAAGATGAGCAAAAAGACATAGCTCAACGCCGAGACCAGCTTGCCCCGCAGGATGCTGGCCGGGCGAAGCGGTGTGGCCAACAGCATTTCGTAGGTCAGCTTTTCCCGCTCGCCGCTGATGGCCCCAGCCATGACGGCTGGTATAATAAAGCAGACCATCATCAATTCCAGAAAAACGATTGCAATAAAGAGCGTCTGCCCAATCTGCGGGCTGAGAGGCGAACGGGTGTAACCCGACGTGGCCAACACAATGCGATAAAGCGCATAGCAGACCGCCCCCAGCAGCAGCAACACGCCGGTCAGGATGACAAAGGCCCGCGCGCCCCGCATCCGCGAGCGCAGTTCCTTGACCAAAATGGGGTTGACGATTGATGACGGTTTGAACTGCATCTATGCCACCTCCCCTTTGGTCAGCCGCAAAAAGGCATCCTCCAGGTCACCAGCCACCTCGGTGAAGGAGACCACCTTGACGCCTCGCCCCACCAACGCGGCCAAAAGTTTCGCCGTCGCCTCGTCGTCGCCCAGGAATTCGACCTCCAAATAGCCGTTGCCTTCATAGACCTCGCCGACGCCCGGCCGGTTGCGCAAGATCGCTTCCGCCTCATCCCGGTTGGAGAGTACCTTTAGGCGCAGCGTCCGCCCCTGCCGCACACGACGGCTGATCTCGTCCAGCGAGCCACTGGCCACCAGCCGGCCCTTCTCAATGATGCCCACCGAGTCGCATAACTCGGCCAGTTCGGCCAGGATGTGCGAGCTGACGACGACCGTCTTGCCCATGGCCCCTAACTCGCGCAGCAACTCGCGCATCTCCACGCGGGCGCGTGGGTCAAGCCCCGAGGCCGGTTCGTCGAGCAGCAGCACCTGCGGGTCGTGCACCAGCGCGTGAGCCAGGCAGAGCCGCTGCCGCATGCCCCGCGAAAGCGTCTGCACGTAGGCATCCCGCTTTTCCGCCAGGTCCACCAGTTCCAGCAATTCATCGGTCACCTGGCGACGGCGCGCGGCAGGCAAGTCGTAGCAGCGGGCGAAAAAGTCCAGGTACTCCCAGACCAGCATGTCCTCGTAGACGCCGAAAAAGTCGGGCATATAGCCAATCTGGCGCCGCAGCTCGCGCCAGGCATGGTTAGTCATCTGGCCATTGAGCTCGATCTCGCCGGAGGTAGGCTCCAGCAGCCCAGCCAGCATACGCAGCGTCGTCGTCTTGCCCGCGCCGTTGGGGCCGATGAGGCCGAACAGCGCGCCGGCCGGCACTTGCAGGTTCAGGTTCTCTACGGCGGTCACTCTGCCAAAACGGCGGGTGAGCCCCCGCGTCTCGATCGCGATCATCGTGTCCCCTCCAGGCCCAACTCCACGTAGAGACAGCCGCCACCGCCGCTTTCAGACGAGAGGCGCACGCGCACCAGACCGTCGTCGCTCACCAGGCCGGCGGCGTCGGAAAAGACGTTGACGCCCATGACTGGGCTGCCCAATTCGGCCCACGTTTCTGCGCCCCAGTCATAGATCGCCGTGTCCGGCGGCTGTGCCCA
>CAYVPU010000072.1:2951-5722 GCA_964453885.1 uncultured Anaerolineae bacterium
GCCGTCGTCTGTTGGGCTGGCTTTCGGCCAGCCACCTGCACCTCGGGAGGCGCTTCATCGAGCCAGCCGAGCAGCACCAGCCCCTGGGTCGCCTCCCCCCCTCCGCCCGCAAGGGAGAGGGCTCCCGGAATCGGTCCAAACCCATCTCGGAACACCAGGCCCCAACCTCCCTGAAAAACGCTATCCACCACCGTCTGTTTCAACTGCGCCTCGCGCGGCGGACCACCAGGCCCCGACTGATTCAACTGATCTTGAAATAACTGCCAACCCATGGACGGACCAAAGCGTTGGCTGGCGAGATCAGACACTTTCATCGTCACCGGCACCTTTTCCCCCGGCGACAGGTCGCCCAGGTGCACGAAACGATTGCCCAGAATGATCGCCACGCCCGTCAGGGTATAGTCCGTCTCGTTGCGCACGGTACCCACCAGCCCATCGCCCCCAATCTGCAAATCGCCAACCACCTGACCAAACTCGGCCCACACGCCTTCCATCATAAAGGTCTGCATAGACCACTGGTTCACGGCCAGGCCGCGCACGCGACCCGGTTCACCCTGCAAGAAGACCATCTCGCCCGTCACGCCAGCGCCGCCTGACCCCCAAGGGCCGTAGCCTGGGTTCAGGGGAGCAAGCAGGCCGCCGCCTTTTACCTCGATCTCGTAGGATTGCTGGGCCGGAGAAAAGAGGCCCAGATAGCTGCTCACCCCTGCCGTGCCGTCCGGTAACAACTCGACGACAGCGATCTTGTTCAGGATCAAATCGGTGCCCCGCAGGGCGTAGCCCAGGCCAAAAGCACCGCCAGAGAAGGCCAGGGTCATCAAGGGGATAGTGATCCAGGCCCAGTGCAAGCGTTTTCGCCAGCGAAGCACGAAATAGTTGACCGGCCCGACCAGCACGACGTAAAGCACCAGCAAAATACCCAGCCCGCGGATGGAGGGCAAATCCAGCGCAGGCAGGTTGGAGAGAGCACCGGCCATCTGGCCTGATTTCATCTGGCGGAACGACATGTCAGATGGCAGCCAGTCAGGATAGGCCGCACCGGGCGAGAGGAGCTTTTCCCAAAAAGCCGTCGTACCCGTCCAGGCGTCAAAGGGGGAGACAGCCAGGTCAAGGACTATAAAGTCTGTGTGGCCATTGCCGACGGCTCGCTCGCGCACCAGGGGTAGATCGCTCTGGGCAGCCAGCGTGCGGCCATCCCCCACCTCCCCTGTAACCACAACGAACGGCCCCGGCACACGGACGGCCTCCCCCCCGGCAAAGGCGGCCAACCCCGGCAGCGTGTCCACCTCCAACAGGCCACGTGGCACAAACGGCAGCAGCGACTCCGGCAGCCCAGCGACGGTGTGCGCCCCCCCTGCTCCACCGCCGATTACCAGCCGGCCGCCCTGGCGCACCCAGGCTTCCAGCGCCGTGCCCTGCTCCGGCGTGAGCGAGGTCGTGTCCACGTCGTTCAGGACGAGGCAATCAAAAGAACGCAGCCCCTCGACCCGTTCCGGCAGGTCCACCGGGGAGAGATCCACAAACTCTTTGGACCGCTCTCGCCCCGGCAGCGATGCGCCCAGGATCAGCGAGAGGGCGCCCCGTTCCGCTGCCACCAGGCCCACAAAGTAACTGTCATTGGATCGGGGCTTGACCGGGACTTTATGGGAGGCCAGCACCTCGTTGACTTGGACCAACTGCACTTCCAATTCGTGGGAAAAGTTGTTGGGCAGGATGTAGACCGGTATACGCTTGCGAGAGCCGGTGGGCAATGGCGCTGGTGCGGCAAAGGTCGTCGCGCCAAAACCGCCGGTGAGACGCACCCGTATCTCGGCCTGTAAGTCAGGGCCTCTGTTCTCCAGGCGCACCCACACCGGCAGCCATTCGCCGTACTTGAAAAAGCCGTCAAAGGCGGCCTCGGCCTCCATCGTCAGGCCAGGCGGCGGGCTATCGGCGACCGCCCCTGGCATTTGACCAAAGACCAGTAGCGCCAGAGCCACCAGCGCCATCAAGATCAACCGTCGTCCTTGCAAACAACCCTCCTCTGACACCTAATGCTATTAGGGATAAGCGAAACAGAGTATAACACAGGTAAGAGCCGTTGTCAATTTCAGGTGAGCGGGTTTGTCTACTCCCGCTCCCGCTGGATCGCCAGTTCCAGCGGTTCATGCCAGCAACGGGTTGGCGCCATCCGGTTGGAAGTCCGCTTACCGGAAAGATCATCCTCCACGACAAACGGTTCCCACAACAAAGGCCCCGACGAACCTCCCCGCCGGGGCCTTTGGCACGTGCAAATCGGGCCTCTAACGCACTGCTGCCAGATAGGGAAACGTGCTGCCGCCCACCGGCAAAACGATGGCGTCCCGGTGGCCGTTGCCTGTTGCCAGCTCCATCATGGCCGCATCTAGCGATGGCGCGTAGTCGAATTCCATATCAGCCAACTGCTGCTGGCTCAGGCCCTCGGTCACGACCACCAGTCGCTTGGACTCGACCAGCGCTCGCAGCCGCGAGGCCATGGGACCGCCAGTGGTGTTGGCTTTGCCCTCGGCGATCCACTGGATCACCTCCTTCGCACCCGGTCGCTGACTCAACGTCTCGTACATCAGCGGGCCAGCGCCATCGGAGCAGGCAGAGATGAGGACGATGGTGCCGCCCGCTTTGGTGACGGTGTCGGCCAGCAGAATCGCCTTGCCCGACTGGATGAAGTTCGTCTCCAGCGGATAGCCAGAGGTGACTGTCACGTCGGCCAGGGCTGGTACTTCCACGCCATAGACCTCTTTCAGCGCCTCGAC
>CAYVPU010000072.1:5822-13259 GCA_964453885.1 uncultured Anaerolineae bacterium
GCGGCGCCCACGTCGGCCAACGCCGGCACATCCTTCGGCTCAGCCATCGCCAGCAGGTTCCACCCTTCTGGCAGGTCAAATGAGAATTCTTTACCTTTAAAAAAGGCCCTACCCTTGATGCTCATAGTACAACCTCCTACTACTCTAGTGCTCTGTCAAGGTTCGTTGATGGGTTGTCATTCTGAGCTAAAGCGCGGCGGAGGCCAAGAATCTCGTTGTTTGCGTGGCAGAAATGACAGGCTTTGGCGCACTTGTCAGATCATGCTTGACGGAGCACTAGTCTCTATACATGATCTGCTCACGCCTGCTGCTAGTATCTCATATATTCCAGCCTTTGTCAACAGGTTTTACTGGCTTTCCCCCCAACCAGATCAACCAGAGCTGTGGAGCCAGTATTCGCCAGACACTCAGAGCCACGCGGCGCTCGTCTTTGGCCAGCGGATGCCGGCCATAAGTCGCCTTGAGGTAGATTCGCTCCAGGGTCGCCAGGTGAGCCAGCGCGCCTTGGGCGTGAGCAGCCAGCGTTCCTCTCTGCCAGCGGGTCCGTTCCGCTCGTTGGGCAATTCCCAGGGCCAACCGGGAGCCGTATTCGCCGGCCGTGTCGCTGGGATGCATCGGCACACCAAAGCGCGCGCCGTGATGGGCCAGGCGACGGTAGATAGCGGCCATCAATGCCGGGCCAGGCAGCCGGGACAGACGAGGCCAACGCACCCAGGCCAACGATAGGGCCAGCCCGGCCAGGAGCACTCCCACGCCGGTCAGAACCTTCCCTCCCGGCAGCCTGCCTCGCGCCGGACTGCGACGCGGTGGTGGCAGGGCGGGCAACTCGGGGAACGGGTCGGCACTCTCTCGCTCAAAGGGACTCTGCGCCGCCGTCGGCTCGAACTCGATCCAACCGTAGCCAGGAAAGTAGACTTGTGGCCAGGAGTGAGCGTCGGCCTCGACGACGTAATAGTGCCCCCGGTCCAAATCGTAAGCGCCAGAGGCATAGCCCATGGCCAGGCGCGCCGGCAGGCCCACAGCCCGCGCCATGACGACCATGGCCGAGGCATAGTAATCGCAGTAGCCAGTCTGGACGTCAAACAAGAAATAATCCACCGCGTCCTGATCCGGTGGCGGCGGGTCCAGGTCCAGAGAGTAGTCGAACTGACGCAGGTAGGTTTGCAGGGCCAGCGCCTTGTCGTAGGGCATTGAGGCATTGGCAGTCACATCGCGCGCCAGGTCCAATACGCGCTGTGGCACATCGTCGGGCAATTGCAAGTAAAATTCGGCAATCTCGACCGCATAGTCTGCTGGAACCTGCCGCAACTTTCTCTCACCCACGTCCGGCACCAGCGAGACGACGGTGTACTCTCGCGTCGTGGCCGTCTTTTCCAGACCAGCCAGGTCGCCGGGACCTCGCCAGCGAACCTCATAGGGCACATCGAGCCAGCGTGGGTCGCCAGCAGCATAGATGGCCGCATCGCCAGCAGCAAAGGAAACAAAAGCCTGCTGCAACTCCCGCCGCCCCTCAGTGGGAGCCTCCGGCAGCGACTGACCCGCATTGTAACGCACCTCGTCCAGCGTTCCATTTTCCCAGCCACGACCGGTGTATCGATCAAAAGTCAGCGCCCACCAGTAATACTGGGGGACCTGGTAAATTTCGTCTGGGCCATAAGCCTCCAGATCGGGCACCGGCGGGTCGTCTGTGGTGACGGTCATCACCGGCTGGCGAGTCAAGTCTACCGAGCCACCCAGCAGGTGAGCGCGCGGCAGCCCGGCAAACCCCACAGGGATCCCCCCTCCTGAAACATCAGGACGACGGATGCCGCCAAAGGCGCGCCAGATGCCCTCATCGGTGCCAGGCCAATGCTCCCAGACCCAACGCGCAACCGGTGAAATGCTGACCGATGGCACAGCAACGCCACCCAACATCACAGCGCAGGCTAACACCAGACCTAACAGGACCACATCCACGCGCACCTCGGGGGAATAATCCACGCCACGCTGTTCCCAACTCTCAACCAGGGCAATGAAACGCACCCAGGGAGCCAGGAACGCACTACTGGCAAGAACGACCAGCAGGTAGGGCAGCCCCTCGCCGCTGTGATACACACTGAAGGTCAGGATCGCGCTACCCGGCAGCAGCCCCGTCAGTGGCCGCCGCCAGCGATAGATGCCCCACATGGCAAAGACTGCCGCGCCCCAGAGCGCCAAGCCGGCCAGCAATAGAAACGGCGCATTGTCTCGGCTCACCCCCCCGGCGCGCACAACGGACGACCACTCAACCAAGCGCCGGCCCAGAAAGGTCAGGCGCACCCAACTGTCGGCCAGCAACGGCTGGAAGGGAAATTGTCCCCACGCCCCCTCCGACCAACCAAGTCGCAGCCATTGGCCCAGATAACCCAACTCCGCGAGCAGTTGCGACCAGGGAGGCAACACACGACCCACCGCATTGACAACATAAGCCACGCCGCCAAGGCCGCCCACCACGCCCACTAGCCAACCGGCCAGGCGCGACCAGGCCAGGAACAAGCCCAGGATCCCGCCAGCCAAGGTCACACTGGTGAACAAGAGACGATACTCGCCGCTCGGCACCCACCGTGCCTCCTGAATCCCTGCCGCCACGCTCAACAGAGCCACCCAGGTCAGCAAAAAGGTTGCCCAGCCATCGCGCGGTCGTATGCGATTCAGGACACGCCACAACAAGGAATTCACGGCAAGTCACTACTCCATCGTGATGAGTGAAACGTAAAACGTAAAACGTGAAGCAGCGTGATTACGTTTCACGCTTCACGTTTTACACCTTATTCTAACGGCGCACGGCGATGACCCGCCCTGAGGCCAACGTCCTGAACTCCCAGTGACCCCGTCGCTGCAACGGCACCACGTGCCGGAAGGGAAACCCTTTCTGGATCACGTGACAGGTGACACCCTGGTCTGCCAACATGCCCTGAATCGCAGCCACGTTACCCTCGCCGCCAAAGGAGGCAGCATCCAGCAAAATCACCGATGCGGCGATGTCTCGCCCGGCCAGAGGAAAAAGCTCACCGGGCCAGGCCGGATCGCAAGAGGGCGTGATGACCACCACGGTTGTCCCGCGCCGGAGCACCCGCCCTGTCTCAGCAATGACCCTGGCCAGTGGCCACCGTCCACCCACCGACACCAAGGCAAGGATGTGGAGAATCTCCCACAAGTGCCCCCGGCCCCGACCAGGAAAGGCAAAGGCTCGTTCTTCACCGTAAGCCACCAGCCCCACGGCCCGTCCCTGGCGCAGCATCTGGTCGGCCAACGACGCAGCCAGGATCACACCATATTCGCCGGTAGACTCTTCCCCCTCGCCGGCCTGCACCGCCTCGTCCAGGTCGAGCAGCACCCACAGGTCGCCCGATACTTCCAGGTCAAACTCCTTGACCAACAACCTCTCCCGGCGGGCCGTGGAGGGCCAATGGATGCGCCGCTGCGGATCACCCGGCTGAAAGTCGCGCACGCCAGCGGCGTTGGCCGTCCATTGCTGGGCACGAAAACGGGCCTGCGCCTGGCCCTCGGCAGCGCCTTTGGGCAGGTTCAACAAAGGCAGATGTACCACCGGCGGGTAGATCAATAGCGACGTCTCTTCCAGATATAATTGCAGGATCTCAAAAAAGCCAAAGGGATCGCCCATCCGCAACTCCCACGGTCCCAGCGTGAACACCCCACGGCGGCGACACTCGCCGAAATTGCTCCATCGCACTTTGCCGTGCGGGTCGGCCGCCGCCACGCGACTGACGGTGTACCCGGCCAGGTTGGAGTGATCCACCACCTCTGCCCAAAGCAGCGACCACGGCGAGTCGTTGCGCAAGGTGAACACCTCCTCCAACAAGTCACCCACCTGCACCCAGCCATAGCGCAACTCCCGCCGGCAGGTCACTTTTGTGGCCAGTGCCCTCGCCCAGGCATAGCCCACACCCAGCAGCAGGCTCAACGCCACGATTGCTGCCACCCATGCCCGCGATGCACTGACGGCTTGCTGAACAACCAGCAGCGCCAACACTCCCGCCGCCACCCAGCCACGAAATTTCATTTGAACCTGAGGACGATAATCCGTCATAGCACAAGTATACCATTTTGGGCCAATTGCGCAAAGTGGACAGAACGCATATAATAATAGATTGCGAGTAGCAACCAGCAAATTACCGATTGAAAAAAGTTAAAACGAGAGGTTTTATGTCAATAACTTGTCCGAAATGTGGATGCATCAATCGCTCTGGAGCCAAGACTTGCGCCCTATGCAGCCTGGAATTGGAGGAACTCTCTTATGAGGAGTTGTTCGGCCCGCCCAAACAACTCAAGGGCCGCTACACCATCCAGCGCACAGTGAGCCAGGGCCAGGTTGTATCGCTCTACGAGGCGATAGACCAGCAGGAAGCCAACCGACCGTGCCTGGTGCAGGAAATGACGACCGCCTTTCTCGACTGGCAAGACCACAAAGACGTGGAAGAGCATTTCTTGAGCCAGGTGGCCATCTGGCAGGCCCTGCGCCATCCCAACATCGCCCGCATGACCGATGCATTTGCCCATAACCGCCGGCTCTACGCGATCACCGAGCCAGTAGAAGGTGTTTCTGTACAGGACATCGTAAAAGATCGTCGCCAAAAGCCCTCCGAGACGACGCTGCTCCATTGGGCCAGGCAATTGTGTGACATCCTGAACTACTTGCACAGTCAGACACCACCGATAGTCCTGGGCTATTTATCGCCAACTGCGATCCGAATAGACCCAGCCGGTGACATCAAGCTGGTAGATTTTGGCCTGGCGCGGTTCCTTCAGCTCCACTCGACGAGTGGCGGCGCATCAACTCGCGGTGTACCGGGTTACGAAGCCCCGGAACAGCGCCGGGGAGAACTCGCACCGCGGTCGGACATTTACAGCCTGGGAATCGTCCTCTACGCGATGGCGACGCATCACGACCCCACAGAACGCCCCTTGCCAGCACTGCGCAAGCGTGCCTCGCACCTTTCTGAGACAGCCACAAAGATCATTGCCAGAGCCTACAGGCGAGATCCCGCCAAGCGCTTCGCCACGGCTGCCGAGATGCGAGACGCGCTCGTTCCACTGGGTGGGCCTGCGGCTCTAAACGTCAAGCTGCCCCCGTTCGTGCTGGCAGAGAGTTGGGAAGCCTCGACGCTGCGCGACCTGTTGCGGCTCTGCGCCACGCATTGGAACGATGGGTTGCGGGCACTGGTCAACGGGCGGCTTGAAAACTGGCTGAAACAATCAGCCCAGAACTTGCGAGCGGCAGGCCAGAACATCAAAGCCGAAGAGATCGAAGGGGCGGCTCACCGCACGGCCCAGGCTCGTGAAAAGCTGGCCCGCGACGCCTCGCGGCCCGGCATGAAAGACATCGCGCACCACGCTGCTTTTGCCGCCTGGCTGGAAGAGATGGGCGCAGCGGGCGTCCAACCTCGACTGGAGGTGCAGCCACGAGGCTTTGACTTTGGCGAAATCCCGCCGAACATGAAGGCTGTGGCCAAGATCCAGATCCGCAACAGAGGGCAGGGCTACCTGACGGGCCACGTGGAGAGTCCCTTCCCCTGGCTGACGGTGCCCATGCCCGCCTTTGGTTGCCGGGCGGGAGAAATGACCGAGGTGGAGACCGTGGCTCGAGGCCGGCGGCTCCCACCGGGACGTTTCAGGTCGCCCCAGGTCATCCTCGTCACCAGCAACGGCGGCCAGGTCTGGCTGGAAGCCAGGGCAGAGTCGTCACAACCAAAATTGGCAGTCGCGCCGGCGATGCTCGATTTTGGCCCCATCACCCGGAGTGGAGCTCACGTAGCACACCTCACGCTCTCCAACCAGGGTGGCGGACTGCTGGCGGGCCGGGTGGTCAGCCGGGTACCGTGGCTGCGGGTGCGCCGTCCGGCCTTTCGTTGCTCCGCTGGCGTTTCAGCGCGGATCGCCGTCGAGTTGCTCGGCGGGCAAATGCCTCCGCAGGCGACCGACGCCAGACGAATCCGGCAGGCGCTGGTCGTGGACAGCGACAGCGGCCAGACTACGCTCGGCATCGCCTGGACGTGGGCGCGGCCCAGCCTGTCGCTGGACGTCACCGCCCTCGATTTTGGCGCCACTAGACGGGGCACTCGCATCGAGCGGGCCTTGACCCTCTCCAACCCTGGCACGGCCGACCTGGTGGGCCAGGCCACCAGCCAGGTGGACTGGCTGACGGTGGAGCCGACCAAGTTTCTTTGCCCGCCCGGCGGAACGCAGATCATCCAGGCCGTATGCGATACCGTCCGCTTGCCAGGCGGAGACACCCTCGCCGCCGAGGCAGTCAGAATAGACGCCAACGCCGGGCAGCAGTCATTGTCTGCGGCTGTGGAGGTGCTGGCCCCCGAACTCGTGGTCGAACCGGTGTTACTGGAATGGGGAACGGTGCACGATGGCGACGATGTGGAAATGACTGTGACGGTAGGCAACCAGGGTTCGTTGCCCTGGGAAGGCCAGGTTCACAGCACCGTACCCTGGCTGACCATCGAACCGGAGGCGCTGTTGTGCGAACCAGGCCACTTTGTGCCGCTCACTGCCGTGCTGGGCACGGCCGCCTTTGAGGCAGGCGGCGAGTGGACAGTAGAAAACGCCCTCCAGATCGTGGGACAGGAGGAAAAGCGAACCGTTGCGTCGCACGTAGCTCTAGCGCGTCCGCAACTGGCCATGGAGCGTACCAGCCTTGATTTTGGCATCATTGGGCGACAAGAGATCGCCACACTTCCCCTGGAGATCGAGAACGCCGGTACAGGCGATCTCCAGTGGCAACTCGAGTGGCCGACGAAAGGGCAAGACGCCTGGCTGGAAGTCGTGCCGGCCAGCGGGACCTGCGGCGCTGGAGAAAAAGCGGTCGTCCAGGTCCAAGTCTACGCGCTGGCTGTGGGGGGCGAGTCAAGCCAGGCGTGGGTGACCGTTCACAGCAACGCCGGCCGGGCCGACCTGCCGGCCAGCGTGGCGCTCTCCGCACCCAGGCTAGTCACCGAGCCGCTGAGGCTGGATTTCGGTGTGAGCGAGAACTATGCGTCTGTGTCGCAGACGCTCAGGGTCTCCAACCGAGGAGTGGGGCGACTGCAAGGCACCGTGACCACCCGCGTGCCGTGGCTTAGCTGCCAGCCCAAGGCGTTCGAATGTGACAGTGGAGTCTCAGCACAGATCGAGGTCCAGGCCCTGCCCGAAGGCTTGCGCCAGGGAGACTATGACGTGGTGGACGCGCTGCAAATCGAAAGCAACGGCGGTAGTGAAGAAATAGATGCTCGACTGACCGTCGCACTGATGCCCCGCCTGCACTTGTCCACGCCAAGTCTGCACTTTTCCCAGCAGGGACCAGCGACGCAACAGATCCAGATGGAGAACCAGGGCCACGGGGCGTTGAGGGTGCGGGTGGTGCCCCGCGCGGAGTGGATAAAGGTCAACCGCCGGGAGTGGACGATCAAG
>CAYVPU010000073.1:0-13252 GCA_964453885.1 uncultured Anaerolineae bacterium
TGTACGGTTTGGTCAAGTTGGGGCTCTAACAAATGTCTGGTATTGGCTCTCTGGCCGGTTGCCTGGAACTGCACAGCCAACAAGTGCGGCTCACTCACCAGGCGCGGCAGATCAATCCTTTGAGATATTCCGATTGGGGAAAGGTCAATAGAATGGGGTGATCTGGCCCTTGGGCCAGACGTTCCAGGATCTGGACGTCGCGTCCGGCATCTACTGCCGCGCCGAAGACGATCTTTTGAAACAGGTCGGCGCTCACCAGGCCAGAGCAGGAGAATGTGGCCAGGATGCCGCCTGGCGACAAGAGTTGCATGGCCAACAGGTTGATGTCTTTGTGCCCCCGGGCGGCACGGGAAACCTCGGCCTGTGAGTGGGCAAATTTGGGTGGGTCGAGGACGACCACGTCGAAAGTGCGGCCCTCGGCTCGGAAGCGCCGCAATTGTTCAAAGACGTTGGCCGTCAGGAACTCGTCCTCAGCGATGTCTCGCTCATTGAGGCGCAGGTTCTCAGCCGCCAGGGCCAACGCGTCCGCAGAGCTGTCCACCAGAGTGAGGGGGCCTGCGCTGGCTGTAGCCGCGTAGACGGAAAAGCCGCCACTGTAACAGAAGGCGTCGAGCACGGTTTTGCCAGCGCAATAGGTGCTCACCCGCTGACGGTTGACCCGCTGGTCCAGGTAAAAGCCGGTCTTTTGCCCGGCTGTCAGATCCACCAGAAAGTGGCGGGCGTTCTCCAGCACCTCCAGCCGCTCAGGTAGGGAGTCGCCCCGCAAGAGGCCGGACACCGCCGGCAGGCCCTCTTTGGCGCGGACCGGGGCATCGCTGCGCTCCCAGATACCGCGTGGGGCAGCCAGTTCCATCAACAGGTCGGCTATATCTTCTTTGCGGCGCTCCATGCCCAGGATGAGGAATTGTACGACGAGGTAGTCGCCATAGCGATCCACGATCAAACCAGGCAGGCCGTCGGCCTCGGCGTGGACGAGGCGATAGGCGTCCGTGACAGGGTAAGCAACCAGGGCAGACCGCCCGGCCAGCGCCCGCTCCAGGCGGCGACGCCAAAAGGCGGTATCTGGCACCTGGTCGCGCTGCCAGTTCACCAACCGAACGACGATCTGGGAACGACGGTTGAGTAAGCCGTGAGCCAAAAAGTTATTGCCGGCGTCGCGCAGTTCCACCAAGTCACCGTCGGCCGGATCGCCGACGATGCGGGCAACGGCACCGGAAAAGATCCAGGGGTGCTTTTGGAGGGCCGGTTTGGCACGGCTTTTTTTCAGGACGACCTGATCCAAGTTGCCGTCTCCTGTGGATGGTGTAAGAGTTTGGTGAGCCAATGATACGCGACTTTGAGTGCCCTGTCAAATAGACAAAGGAGACGAGCGAGTGTATGTTGACAGTCAGTGCATGGCGGGTATATAATTAGGGGCGAACTCGGATACGCGCAAAGGGGATGGGTCAAGGAGGAAGCATGGTGGTCAAAGTAGAACGGGCCTTGCTGACAGTAGCCGACAAAAAGGGGCTGGCAGAGCTTGGCCAAGAGTTGGAAGCGCTGGGCATCGAACTTGTTGCTACCCGGGGTACAGCGCGAGCGTTGCGGCAGGCCGGGGTAGCCGTGCGGCAGGTGGCCCAGGTGACTGGTTTCCCGGAGGTGCTGAATGGCCGGATCAAGACGCTGCATCCAGCGATTCACGTCGCCATCCAGGCCAAACAAACCCCCCGCCACCAACGGCAGTTGCAAAACCTCAGTCTGTCTCCCATTGGGTTGGTGGTGGTGAACCTGAGGCCCTTTGAGGAGATTGTTCAACAGCCAGGGATCGCGCCAGAGGATGCACTGGAGCAAATAGACATCGGCGGGGGAGCATTGCTGCGGGCGGCGGCCAAGAATTACGAGGCCGTCGCCGTGGTCTGTGACCCAGATGATTATTCCACGGTGCTACAGGCGTTGCGCCATCGCCGCGAGGTCCCCTTTGCGACGCGCGCCTGGCTAGCGGTGAAGGCCTTTCGGCTGTCCGCCTCTTACGAAGCCCTGGTGGCCGAATATCTGACCCAAGAGTTATCCCCGGTGTTGAAGGCAGCGCGGCTGAGACTTTCCCGGTGGTAGAAAGAGCAAGAAGCAAAAGCGGAGCTCTATTCAGTAGGCTCCTTTTTTTGTTCCTCTGGCCCTGCTTCTGCGGAGGCATCGGCAGGCTGCGCTGAGTGGGGAGATGACGGCGTAGCCCCGACGTAAATCTCGCCAAAGAGGGTTTCCTGATGCAGGGTGATCTCTTGAGCCTTGAACATCTCCAAAAGGGCGATGAAAGTCACGACCACTTCCAGGTGGGAGCGGGCCTCAACCAGCAAGCTGCTGAAGGTGATCCGGCCTTCCTGAGACAGTCGTCGTCTCAGGAAGGCCATCCTGTCGTCTATGGTGATGGTTGGCCGCGTGGAAGGGACTGCAAGATCCTCGTCCTGGAACTGAGAGAGCAGCGCTTGTCGCCAGGTGGCCAATAGATCGTCCAGGGTGACGTTACTCAGGTCGGTTTTGCGCGAGAATTCAGGCGGCGAGGCGATGCGTACGAACGTGCGAGCGCCAGAAGCCAGGCGGTCTTTGAGGTACTGAGCCACTGTTTTGAACTGTCTGTATTCCCGCAACTGTCGGGCCAGAGCTTCTCCCGGGTCTTCTTCATCCACAGCCAGCGACTGGGCCTCTGGGCGGGGGAGCAGTATCTGGGATTTGATGAGCAGCAACCTGGCTGCCACCACCAAAAAGTCGGCCAGGGTTTCAGGATGTAGTTCTTCCAGTTGGCTGATGTACGCCAGGTATTGATCGGTGACCTGGGCCAGCGAGATCTTGGTGATGTCTAGCTCTTCCCGCTCAATGAGGTGGAGAAGCAGATCCAGCGGCCCTTCAAAGAGCGAGAGCCTGACTTGATACGTTTCGTCGTTCGAGTACAGAAAGGGCATAACAAAACAAGTCCGAGTTCAAAACCTATGGTGGTACATTGTACCGTGTCCAATACGGTGCACGGCAGTAACGGAAGAAGGGGCGGCCAAATGTGGCCGCCCCTGAGCGCATTGCGCAATCAAAGGGCTAACCAGGCAGTGACCGGAATCGCCGGCCAGCCTTGGCCAGGTCTTCCAGCAACTGTTTGGTTTCTGCTTCGTCCTTACCAGCCAGGCGATCTACCTGGCAGCCAGCGGCGAGCAGGCGTTCCTCGGCTTCCATGTTCACACCGCCCGGCCCGCCGACGATGGTCACGTATTGGGCTCGCATGGCGTCGTCTACAGAGAAGCCACAGGTAGGCTTGAAAGCCGCGACGTAATTCCTGGCATTGAACCAGTCCTGCTCCGCCCAACTGCCGTCAGGGAACTGGTAAAAGAGAACATAGTGGCCCAGGGGTTTCTGGGTGACGGGGACGGGTCTGGAAAAGACCTCCTGGGTGGCCTCGACCCGTGCCAGTAACATCCGTTTCCATTGCTGATCTTCCAGCCATTGCCGGCCAGGGCACTGGGTATTCATGAACTCCTTGTGTCCTTGAACCTCGCTGTGGGTCAGCTTGAGTTCCTGCACCAGCCAAGCCACCAGTTTGCCGCCGCTTTCCAGTTGGGCCGGGGTCGGCACAACGTCGGTAAAGTTGCCCAGGAAGCAAACACCCACACCAGCACGGTTCATGTTCCCTGCGTGATAAGAGATCGTCTTCAGGGCATTGGTGCGGAAAACGACGCCCTGATCGTCAATGACAAAGTGATAGCCGATGCCAGGCCAGCCCAGGTTGTTCACGTGGTATTCCGCGATACGCTGTGCGCCGACGGTGGGTGTTATGGCGCTGTGATGAATGATAATGTGCTCGATGACCTCCGGCTGCCGGGTGGCGTATCGTTTGGTGGCGTGTTTGTGCAGGCTATCTACCACGTCTTGCCAGGTGGGCTGGGGGATACGCAGCGGCACTGGTTCGACCGGCAACGGAGTGGGTTGCGGCGTTGGCGCGGTGGCCAGGAGGGTCTCCACTCTGGTCAGCAGCATTTCTTTCCACCTCTGTCCCTCCAGCCATTGCTTGCCGGGCGATTGGTGGGTGGGCACAAATTCCTTCAGGCCCTTGATGCTGTCAGTCCCCAACGATAATTGCTGCAACAGGTGGGCGATGAGGCGCGCGCCGTTGTCCAACTGCGCCGACGTAGGCGCGCTGTTGGTAAAATCGCCGGCAAAGGCAAGACCCACACCCACGGCGCTCCTGTCATAAGCATGATTGGAAACCGTCTCCAGGCGGTTGGTCTGGTAGACCTTGCCGTCGCCGGTGAGGTAAAAGTGGTAAGCGATGCCGGGCCGGTTCTGCTGCTGCACCTGGTAGCGGGCAATGCGTTCGGCCGGGAGGTCGGCGTTGGTGGCGGTGTGGTGGATGATCAGATATTCGATCTGGGACAAGGGGCGGGTATCAAAGGTCTTTGACGGGTGTTTGGTCAGGCTGTCGGTCAGATCCTCTATCGAAGGAGGAGACACGCCCCCGCCAGGCAGCGCCACTGGCTGCTGGCCAAGTTTCTCAATCGTGCTTTGGAGCGAGGCGATTTCGCCCTCCAGTTCAGCTTGCTGCTGCTGCAGCTCGGCGATGGTCCGGCGCGAGGTGTAGGCCTCGGTGCCAACCAACTTGAGGCGTACCTGGTCGCCATCAGTCACCTCCAACCCCACCCGTTGGAAGTATTGGGAGAGCAGATCCGCTTCCTCAAACTCCTCGGTGATGGGGTAGCCGCAGATGTCCAGCCCGTGGATGCCAAAGAACTCGAGAAAGGGGCCCCTTACAGTGCGGGCTGTCTGCGGGAAGAACCGTTTAGTCACCGGTGGCACAGTGACGGGCTGTACCGGTATGGGCCTGGGCACTACCGGCTTGGGTTTGGGTGGTTCGGCGACAGTGGGGGCCACCAGTCTGGGGCGCGGCATGTCTCGCACGGCCGCGACGACCGGCAAAAAGCGGCCCTTTTCTTTCCGCCAGACAAAGATTTGCCACTCGCGCTGCGGCGCAGACATGATGAAGGCACTGGCCGAAAGGAGATAGGGGTATTCAAAGAGCTCCTGGTAATACTCTACGTATTCCTTGGCGATCTGGTCAGCATCTACCGGGAAGCCGCTCTGCCCGTTAGAGTTGCCGAACTCGGTGATCTCGATCAACTTGTCCGGGAATTTCTCGTGGTAGGACTTGAAGCGTAGGCCCCAGAAATCGTCCAGGTGATTGCCCTCGGTAGAGGTAGGATTTTGCCAATAGCAGTGGACCCCGAGCCAGTCGGCTTTCTCTACAGACGGGCGGCAGACTTCGATCCATTCCAGGTCTCGGTGCGGGATGGCCAGGCCAGGGAAGCCCAGGGAGGCCCAGGGGCAGGCTTGTTTCAGCCGGTCGTAAACTTGCAGGAACCAGGCGTTGAAATCGTGAGCACGATGGTCTTCCTGGCCCCAGCCTTCGATCCCATGCAGGTGGTTGGGTTCGTTATGTACTTCAAATTTGGTGGCATAGGGCTGAAAGTCCCGCATGATGGGGATGAATGTGTCAGCGAATTGGGCAGGCGTGGGGTGGTTCCCGCCAGCGCCCATCCGGCCGTCGTACAGACGAACGACGAGATCGAGATCGGGGTTTACGTCACGCAGTTGGTGAAAGACATGTACCGGGTTGAAGGACATCATCTTGATGGATTCGATCTTGGCCTCGCGGACCAGATCATAATCCTGGCCGTGATACTCGTGATCGTTGCGGCCGTGGACACCCACTCGACAGTGCCTGGTTGCTGGCATGGTTGCCTCCTTCCGGTTTTGTGCAAATCGTGGCGGTGAGGTATCTGCTGGGTATTATATATTATACAACAAAATGAGGCTTTTCTCAATTCTCAATGCAGTGCACACTGCTCAATTTCAGGAACCCGGGGCCCTCAGGCGCGACAGGAGGTCAGCCAGTTCGGCAGGGAGGTCAGCGTGAAACTCGACGATTTGGCCAGTTTGGGGATGCCGGAAGCGGATGTGCTGAGCGTGGAGAAAATGCCGCTTCAGCGGCAGGCGTTGCTTGCGATAGCCATAGACCCGATCCCCCACCACTGGATGGCGGATGAAGGCCATGTGGACGCGGATCTGATGCGTGCGACCGGTTTTCGGTTCGGCCCGTACCAGGCTGTGCTGGCCAAAGAACTCTAACACGCTATAGGCCGTGATCGCTTCGCGCCCCCCGTGAAGGACTGTCATGCGCTTGCGGTTATTGGGGTCCCGTCCGATGGCCGCTTTGATGACCCCCTGCGCTGGCTCCGGGTGTCCTTCTACCAGGGTCAGGTACGTCTTTTGCACCTCCCTGGCTTTGAACTGTGCCTGGAGCGCCAGTTGGATATTTCTCGTTTTGGCAGTGACAATAACTCCTGACGTGTCTTTGTCCAGGCGGTGGACGATGCCAGCGCGTTCGGGGTCGTCCATCTGGGTCAAGGCAGAGTAGTGAGCCAGCAGGGCGTTGACCAGGGTGCCAGACGTGTGGCCGTAGGCGGGATGCGTGACCATGCCGGCTGGTTTATCCACAACGATGAGGCTGGCATCTTCATATAGGATCGTCAGTGGGATGGGTTCCGGGCGGATTTCGACGGACGGAGGAGACGGCACGCGCACCAGCACGAGATCGCCCGCTTCGAGGCGATAGCTGGCCTTGACCAGAGTGGCGTTCACGGTGACCAAACCTTCTTTGATCAATCGTTGGACTACTGATCGGGAGAGTTCCTCGAGTTCTGCCGCAACCAGCTTGTCCACGCGCTTGCCGGCCTGTGTCTCTTGAACCCCCATCTCAACAACCTTTGGACCCGTTGCTGTTCCAGGAAGTTGCCGAGAGGTTCTGTTCCGAGCTCTCTTTTTCATGACCCTCGGCCATCGGTGCTTCTCGCCCTTCTTCGGGCCCCTTTTCTCCCTGTCGCAACAGGAAAAAAGCCATCAGGACCACACCCACAAAGATGCAACTGTCGGCCGTGTTGAACACGGGCCAAAACTTGAAGTATATAAAGTCTACCACATAGCCTCGGGTGAGTCTATCGAGCAGATTGCCCAATGCGCCACCCAATTGCAGGCCGAGACTGAATCGCAGCAACCATTGATGAACAGCGAGTTGCCGGTGGTAAATAAGGATAGCAATCACGACCACCAAGGCAATTATGATAAAGAATAGGCTGCCGTCGGGAAAGAGGCCAAAAGCTGCTCCGGTATTGGTGGTGTACGTGATAACAAAAAACCACTGCAAGGCCGGAATGGGCGCCCACTCCTCGTACCGTTGCAAATTGTTGATGATGACGTGTTTGCTGGTCTGATCGGCGAGGATAACCAGCGCTGCCATAACGGGCAGAATCAGGCGAGCCCACCTGTCTCTGAATGTAGATGCGGACAAAAAGGCAAGTTCCTTTCCGGGTGAGGTGCTCTTTTGTGCCTGGCGAGGTGACTAGGCCGACCACTCTCTGTGTTGCTGACAGCGGATGCAAAGACGAGCCGCTGGCAGGGCTTCCAGTCGCGCCCAATCTATGGTCTGCCCGCACTCTTCGCAGGTGCCATAGCTTCCTTCGTCGAACTTGAGTAGAGCATCGCCAACCTCTGTTAACCGATGCTTGATGGTTTGCTGCAAGGAGAGTCCTTTGCTTTGCTCAAAAGCCTCGGTAGCATCATCGGCCATGTGGTTGCCGTAGCCCATCCTATCATGGATGGCAACACTCGCCTGGCTCATCTGTTCCACTTGCTCGGTCAGGTAAGTTTGCTCCTCTTGAAGCATGCGGTGCAATTCTTCCCGGCTCCGTACGACCATGGTATTTCTCCTTCTGGCGTTACTCTATATCTATTGTAGTCCAGAGTTCGCAAAAAAGCAAATCCGTCAACATGCGAGCCGCCTATGACTGACCAGCTTTTGGCATACGATTGATATTCGCTGACCTCTATGCGCCATTTGCACCTTTTGACGAACAAAAGTATAATGACTGAATCAAGAGGTATTGGGTCCAAGGGGGAAGCGGATGAACACAGAAGACGGATCCCAACTGGAAGTGCAAGTTGAGGGGCAAACGGCAGAGCCGGCAAGGGCCAACAAAGATCCGCGCATTAAAGCCGCCGAGCGCAAGCAGGTGGAGGAAGCGCTGCGGGAGTCGGAGGAGCGATACCGCGCTATCTTTGAACAAGCGGCAGACTCAGTTGTACTCATTGACCCAGAGACCGGGACGCTGGTGGAGTTCAACGACAGGGCGCACGAGAATCTTGGCTATACCCGCGAGGAATTCCAAAAGCTCAAGATACCTGACTTTGAGGTCATAGAGTCGGCCGAGGAAGTGGCGAAGCATTTCGAGAAAATCGTCAAGGAGGGGGCTGGTACCTTTGAAACGAAACATAGGACAAAGGGTGGCGAGATACGGAGCATCCAGGTAAGCGCCAGAGCTATTTCCATCCGTGGGAAAGACTTGATTCAGGCCATATGGCGTGACATCACCGAGCGCAAGCGGGCGGAGGAGGCACTGGCACAACGCGCCACCCAGTTGGCGATCCTGAATGATATCAGCGGCAAGGTCGCTGCCGCGCTAGAGTTGGAGGGCGTGCTGGATAGAGCCGCTCGCCTGGTGCAAGAGGGCTTTGGCTACCATCACGTGGCCATTTTCACCCTGGATCGCGAGCGGGGTGAGTTGGCGATGCGAACCACGGCCGGCGCTTTTACCGACCTTTTCCCTCCTGACCACCGGCTAAAGTTGGGTCAAGGCATGGTCGGCTGGGTGGGACTATACGGCGAGAAGGTGATAGCCAACGACGTGGACGCAGAACCACATTACGTCAACTTGTATCCTGACCTCATACCGACCCGGTCCGAACTGAGCGTACCCATCCGCGTGGGCAACGAGATCGTGGGAGTGCTCGACGTCCAGAGCCCACAATTCAACGCCTTTGACCAGAACGACGTGATGGCCATGGAGACCCTGGCCGACCAGATTGCCGTGGCCATCAAGAACGCCTGGCTGTTTGAGGAATCCCAACGACAGGTACAGGAACTGGCTGGACTGTACGACACGGCGCTTGCCACCAGCAGCGCGCTCGAAACAGAGGTGCTATTGAGTCATCTCTATAACCAGGTACAGCAGTTGATGGCTCCAGACACCTTGGTCGTCGTTCTGCACGACGCTGAGGCCAAAGAATACCGGGTGGCGCTGGCAGTGGAGGAAGGTGAGACGGTGCCAGGAGCAGTCGGTATGCGCGTGGCCTTAAAGGAAGGTGGGTTGACCGGGTGGGTGATACGTGAGCGGGAGTCTCTATTGATGGGCGACCTCGAGGTTGACCCCTTGCCTGTTGAGCCCCGGCACGGCGCACGGCCGGCCCGAGCCTGGCTAGGTGTACCGCTGATCGCGCGCGACCGGCTACTTGGCGCCATTTCGGTACAATCCTTCCAGCCCCAGGCTTTTGAAGACGCCGACCGCCGCTTCCTGGAATCCATGGCTGCTCAGGTCGCCACCGCCATTGAGAACGCACGGTTGTACGAGGCAGTTCAGGGCGAACTGGCCGAGCGCAAGCGAGCAGAGGAAGCGCTGCGGGAAAGCGAGAGACGGTTTCGCGACCTCTTTGAAGGCTTGCCGGTTTCCTGCTGGACTTTTGACCGAGACGGGACCATTTTGCATTGGAATCGGGCCTGTGAAGAGTTGTATGGTTGGACGGCCAAGCAAGTCGTGGGCAGAACTATGTACGATCTGATGGTCAAGGACGAAAACGTAGCCTTGACGCAAGAAAAGATAGCAGCGGTGTTCCAGGGACAATCCTTTTATGGCCTGGAATACCAGGATTTGCGGGACGATGGGACGATGTGCGACGTACTGGTCAGCGAATATCCTCTCAGGGATGCCAGTGGCCAGGTCATTATGGGCATCTGCGCTGAACAGGACATCACCGAGCGCAAACGGGCAGAGCAGGAGGTCCGCCGCCGGGCAGAGATGCTGGCTGCCCTGCACGAAACGGCGCTGGACCTGGCCGCGCAGCGATCCTTGCCCGACCTGCTTCGAGCCATCGCGAACCGGGCCACCAACTTGCTGAAGGCCAGGAGAGGAGGCATTTACCTCTACCGGCCGGCCACCGACGACCTGGAACTGGTCATCAGTGACCCGACGGCGGACTTTGTCGGCGACGTGCTCCAGCGAGGGCAAGGACTTTCGGGCAAGGTATTGGAAACAGGACAACCGATAGCCGTAGACGACTATAGCCGCTGGGAGGGCAGGACAGCGCAACACGACGCAGGTGACTTGACCGCCTGTGTATCTGTGCCCATCTCCTGGGGCGACAGTCTGCTGGGAGTGCTTTATATGGTGGACGATGCGCCCCGCACCTTCTCCGCCGACGACATTGCCCTGCTGGAGCGCCTGACCCCCCTGGCCGCTGCCGCCCTGGAGCAGACGCGGCTGCTGCAGGAAGCGCGGGCGCGGTGGCGCGAGGCGGAAACGCTGCACCAGGCGGGGGCGGTGGTCACAGAGATCCTGAGCCTGGACGAGACACTGGTGCGCATCCTGGAGCAATTGGACCGGGTAGTGCCATACGATAGCGCCTCGATCCACCTGCTGCGGGAAGGTTGCATGGAGATCGTGAGCGGACGGGGGTTCCCAGACGCCGGGGCCGTTATCGGTCTCACGTTCCCTGTACCCGGCGACAACCCCAACACGGAGGTTGTCGAGAGTCGCCAGCCGCTTATCCTGACCGACGCCTGGGTGACCCATGCTACCTTCCATGAATCGCCTCACAACCACATCCGCTCCTGGCTGGGTGTACCCCTGATCATCCGTGACCGGGTGATCGGCATGTTGGCTGTAGACAGCATTGAGCTGGGTCACTTTAGCCAGAAACACGTCCGTCTGGTCACCCCCTTTGCCAACCAGGCAGCCATCGCCATCGAGAACGCCCGGCTGGTGGAAGGGCTGGAGGCAGAGGTGGCGGCCCGAACGGCCGAGATCCGCGCCGAGCAGGAAAAGAGCGAGACGATCCTGCGCAGCGTGGGCGATGCCATTGCCATGGTGGATTTAGACATGCGAATTCAATACGTCAACGATGCTTTCACCACACTGACCGGCTACACGGCGGAAGAAGCCCTGGGACAGCAGATAAGCTCGTTGATGGGAGGTGAAATGCCCGAACTGGATCGGCAATCCTTGCAGCTCGCCTGGGCCAGGGGTGAACCCTGGCAGGGAGAAGTAATCCACCGACGCAAGGATGGCCGCAGCTATGACGCTGCACTGACTACTGCTCCCATGCGCGATACCGAAGGCCGTCTGATAGGCTACGTCTCCAGCCACCGCGACATCAGCCGGCCCAAAGAGTTGGAGCGGGCCCGAAGCCGGTTCATGACCAATGTGTCCCACGAACTGCGCACGCCTGTGGCCAATATAAAGCTGTATGCTAACCTGCTGCAAATGGGACGCCGGCCAGAGAAGACCGAACATTATGCTCAGGTATTGGAGGAACAGGCAGATCGACTGACTGAACTGATTCAGGACATCCTGGAGATGACTTCTCTGGACAGCGGCCAGGCAGTGAGGACCTGGAAGCCGATCTCGCTGTCCACGCTGATCGACGAAGTCGCCACTCGTCACCAGGGCCACGCCGAAGCGTCAGGTTTAACACTGACGGTCATGCCGCTCCCCTCCGGTTTGCCGTCTGTGAAGGGCGATCACGTCCGGCTGAACCAGGCGCTGGGCGAGTTGGTGGAAAACGCGATCACCTTTACCCCTGCCGGCGGACACGTGATCGTCAATGCGGGTACCGCCGAAGCGGATGACCAGCTATGGGTGACGGTCGCCGTGCGCGATACAGGCCCTGGTATTTCGCCGGAGGAGCAAAGGCAGGTCTTTGACCGTTTCTACCGGGGAAGCCTGGCCGAATCGGGGCACATTCCCGGCACTGGCCTGGGGTTGAGCATCGTGGAGGAGATCATGCGCGCCCATGGCGGCCGGGCGACAGTGGAGAGCACATTGGGCCAGGGCAGCACCTTCACCCTCTGGCTTTGGCCTGGCTCAGCCGAAAGGCTACGGCGCGTCTCCAACCCGGCGGAAGAGTTGTCCAGCGTGAAAGGATGAGAATTAGTGCCCTCACCAGGATACCAATTGTGCTGGTTAGAGGTCTGTCAGCCGATCTCCGCCACCAGATATGACGTTCTATCCCTCTGCTTTCCTTTCAAAAATGTCCACTATCAACTCACCAGACTTGCCTAATCGCAGCGATTTGACGCTGTAATGGTTGCGTGCTAGAATAGGAGCAACCCCAGCAGAGGAGAAGATGATGGCGATCAGGACATTACAATTCGTGGGAACAATCTGGCAGGAGGGCAACATGTACACTGCCTATTGCCCAGAGTTAGACCTGGCGACCTGTGGTCACACCGTAGAGGAAGCCCGTGCAATCTGCACGAGACCATCGAAATCTCGTTCCAAGAGGCGGCAGATTCCGGGCCTACCGATACAACCCATGCTGGTGGATGTACGCCTCCACCGCCGGCGGCACCAGGTACTTGATGGACAGACCCGTCCGCACCCGCCTTTGGAGATCAGTGCCGGATATTTCCAGCAGAGGCATCTCTAATAACTGTACCCGCGCGATAGCCCCCGGCAGCAGGTGGTTGAGCTCTTCCAGATTCACCCGGTACCCCGGCCTGGTTAGAGCCACGATGCGACACAGGCGAATGAGTCGCTCCGGCTTGTGCCAGGTCAGGAGTTCGGCCAGCGAATCGGAGCCCATGATCAAGTAGAGCTCTGCCTCTGGACCGTATTCATCGCGCAGCAGCTTTGCCGTGTCCACGGTATAGCTGGGGCCAAAGCGGTCCATGTCCACGCGCGAGACTACAAAGTAGGGATTGTCGGCGATAGCCAGTTGGACCATGTTCGAGCGGTGTTCGGCCGTGGTGACGTTCAGGTGGAGCTTGTGAGGCGGCAGTCCGGCCGGCACGAACACCACACGCTCCAGATCCAGGCGCACCCGCACCTCCTCAGCAGCAGCCAGGTGGCCAACGTGAATGGGGTCAAAAGTGCCTCCCAGAACGCCTACCCGCATAGCCCACTCCTCAGATGCGCGGTTGTCGGCAGCGCATCTGCCTGTCGCCAGACAGGATTGAGCCTTGACAAACCCCAACCCTTCGACCGCGCCCAGGACAGGCCTGCTCTTACTGGCTCGCCAGATCCAGCAACTGGGCAGCGGCTCTGGCGATCCGCCGCGAGCTTTTATGATCCACTGAGCCTAAAGAGTCACCTGGAAAGTTGATAGAGAATCGCTTCCAACACACCGCCCCCGA
>CAYVPU010000074.1:0-13249 GCA_964453885.1 uncultured Anaerolineae bacterium
ATCGCTCTACGTACTTGGATGTATTGCAAGCATGTGTGTAGGACGATTTGACAAATCGCTCTACGTACTTGGATGTATTGCAAGCATGTGTGTAGGACGATTTGTCAATCGTCCTGCGTACAATTGGATGTATTGCAAGCGTGTGTAGGACGATTTGCCAAATCGTCCTACGTACAACGGCAGTACCGCAAAAGTTGCTATAAGCGTGCCCGGCACTTTGAAACGGGCTCAAAAGTATGTTTCTGATACAAAGGCTTGGTCAAACCGCTGCAAGTGCCGGGCACCTTGATTCCAAAAAGCAAGTCTTGCGCTATTGCACAAAGTTGTATTCTTATGAGCCCTTGGCGCGCTTTGACGGCGATGAATCGTCTATTATGAACCTTGTATGGGAGGCGCAATATGGATCTAGAGAATCGCGTGCGCACGTTGCTCGCTCAGAACCAGCGGAGCGAAGCGATCAAGTGGGTGCTCCACCAAACGGGCTGGGGCCTGAGAGAGCGCAAGGACTATGTAGATCAGTTGAGCAACTCCGCTTCCACGAGTGCACCACCACTCCGCAACCCTGGCCCAGACCTCTCTCAGCACACAATCTCCCAGATCCGTGCCTTGCTGGCGGAGGATCGCAAGGTCAAAGCCGTCCGGTTGGTGCGTACCATGGCAGGCGTGGGATTGCGTGAGGCCAAGGAATACGTAGACTCGTTGGAAGCGCGGGGAGACCTGGATGACGAGGAACCGATCGACGAACAGAAAGAGCTCACTCGCCTGCGAACAGAGGCCGCTCACTTGACGAAGGAGCTTGACCTTCTCCGGGTCGAACGGGCATGCCTGGAAGGAGAGTCAGATCGCCTATTGGCCGATCGGGGACGCTTGCGCGCCCGGCAGCCAAGGGTATCCAAACGACACAAGGTAAGGCGCAACGCTCTATGCCCGTGCGGCAGCGGTAAAAAGTACAAAAAGTGCTGTGGCAAGCGGAGGTGAGAAGCGGTGATAGACGCGATCCTGCGACACTGGGATCAGACTCATGAATCCAAAAGATTGGAGCAAAGTGATGGCAGAGATCTTGGAAACACAAGGGTTGAGCAAGCAGTACCAGATGGGCGAAGTGACGGTTGATGCGCTGTGTGGCGTAAACCTTCAGGTGCGGCAGGGCGAGTTCGTGGCCATCATGGGGCCATCTGGCTCCGGCAAGTCCACGCTGCTGCACCTGCTAGGCGGCCTGGATACCCCCAGCGATGGCGAGGTCGCGCTGGGCGGCCGGAAACTGGCCCATATGAGCGACGACGAAGTGACGATCATCCGGCGGCGGCAGGTGGGCTTTGTCTTTCAGTTCTTCAACCTGCTGCCCACGCTCTCGGCCGCCGAGAACGTCGCCTTGCCGCTGCTCATTGACGGCAAACGCCTGGGGGACTATGCGGCGCGGGTGGATGAACTGCTCGATCTGGTGGGACTGGGCGGCCGCCGGGACCACAGGCCCGATCAGTTGTCGGGTGGAGAGCAGCAGCGAGTGGCCATCGCCCGGGCGCTGGTGACGGAGCCAATGATTGTGCTGGCCGACGAGCCAACGGGCAACCTGGATAGCAAGTCGGGCAAAGAGGTGTTGGGTCTGCTGCGCCGCGCCTGCGACGAGAAAGGGCAGACCATCGTCATGGTGACGCACGATCCATACGCAGCATCCTTTGCCGAGCGGGTGGTCTTTTTGCGAGATGGCCAGATGGTGCGCCAGCTAAAAGGCGGCGACAGGGCAGCGATCATGGACGTGATGGCGGAACTGGAGTTGTGAAACGTGAGACGTGAGACGTGAAACGTGATTCGTGATTCGTGAGACGTGATTTGTATTGCGTATTGTGTGAAAGGGTGTCTCAATGAATTATGAGGAGTGGTTGGCTTTTGCATTCACTTAACTCTCTCACTTGGCGCAATCTGACGGCGCACCCCTTGCGCAGCATCCTCACGGTGCTGGCGATCGCGCTGGGGGTGGGCATGGTGCTGGCGGCGGCGGTCGTCGGGCAGGCGGCCAGTCAGAGCGCGGTCCAACTCTCCGATGAAAGGCCACGAGTTGACCTGGAACTTTTCTCCCGCGACGATACCCCCTTTGACGCAGTCATTCTCGACACCCTCCGCGCCTCCCCCGACGTCGAGCTTTTATCACCCTCGCTGCGTGTCAAAGCCGGGATCACTGGGGCCGGTCTCCCGACCGTGCCCCTGACGCTGCTCGGCGTCCATCCAGAGACATACCAGGCCCTCCACGAACCCGAGTTGGCCAACGGCGCGTTTCTCGACGGGCCGGATACCATCGTGCTGCCAATGGTGATTGCCATTGACAGAGGGTTGAACGTTGGCGATGAGATTGTGTTGGGATTGGGCGAGAGCAGGCTCACGTTCACTGTCTCCGGGCGGTTAAAACTGGAGCAGGACATCGCTGTCTTGGACGAAACGACAGTTGCCTATGTGCCACTGGCAATGGCACAGACACTAAATGACATGCCAGGGCAAATTGATCACATTGCGGTGGTGCTACGCCCCGGCGCAGGCCTCGACCAGGTGAAGGCTGATTTGGCCATGCAGTTGGGCGACGAACTGGTCATCGTGCGGGCTATCAGTAGTACCAGGGGCGACACATTTGCCACCATAGCCGTTCAGGTTGGTCTGGCTATGGTGGGTCTCATTATGCTCTTTGCCGCTGCTTTTGTGATCATGAATGCCTTTGCCATGTCGGTCACGGCGCGCACGCGAGAGATCGGCGCGTTGCGTGCCCTGGGCATGACTCGCCGCCAGGTGATGTACACGGTGCTGGCCGAGGCATGCTTGTTGGGCCTGGCCGGGGCCGTGCTCGGTTTTTTGACCGGAATTGGACTGGCCTGGGGCGTGATGCGACTGCGGGGCACACTAGACGACGTCGCCTTTGCCGTGCCCTGGTGGGGAATTGTGGTGAGCGTGACGATGGGCATCACCGTCACCCTGATCGGCGCGCTGCAACCGGCCCGGCGCGCCAGTCGAGTCTCGCCGTTGATGGCACTGCGGACGGCAAGCACAAAAGATGTTTCCAGTTGGTACGTGCGGCATGGTGGGCGCATGGGCGGCATCTTTTTACTCATCCTGTTGCCGGGGTTAACGGCTGCTGCCTTTGTCCTACAGCCTGACTTTTTTGGGGCCTTTGCCTTTCTGGGCGTGGGGATGGTGGGGGTGCTGCTAGGAGCGGTGCTCCTCATGCCCGCTCTCGTCCAGCCGGTGGCCCGTCTGGTTGGGCCTGTGCTAGCACATTGGTTGGGCACGACCGGTCGCCTGGCTGCTGACAACCTCACCCGCAACAAATTGCGAACGGCACTGACCGCCGGGGCGTTGACCATTGGCTTGACTACCATCATCGCCACCAGTGCGTTATTGACGGTCAGTCTCAAAGGCGGTTTGAATGTCTTCTTTGGCCTTTTCCACGAGGATGGCATGATCATCCCCGACATCCCGGCGCTCCTCGCGTCAGGAGAGATGACCATCGAGAATAGTATGAGTTTGGCTGGTACCAACCTCGATCCGGCGCTGATGGAGGCGGTCGCTGAGCTGGACGTGGGTACGTTGGTGTATTATGGTTTTGCTCCGGTACAGGCCGAGCTGAGCACTTTTCTTGGCGCTCCTGGTGTCTTTGTTGATCCGGTAATCTTTTTGTCCCTCGGCAATTTCGACTTTTTTGAAGGCGATGCAGACAGCGCGCTCGAAATGATGCAACGTGGGCAGGCATTGCTGTTGATGCCTATTACCGCTGAGAAGCTGGGGGTTGGTGTGGGCGACGTCGTCTTGGTGCAAACGCCGCATGACGGCGCGGTTGAATTCACCGTGGCCGGGGTCGGCGGTACCAGCACAAACTTTACGGCATTCTCCTATACTGACGGCGAGACCTACTTTGACCTATCGGGACCGTCTTGGCTGGGCATCGTTGTGGCTAAAGGCCGAGATGTTGATGAGATGCTGGCTCAGGTGGATGCCGCCATTGCGCCGTTCGAGGATGTGGCAATCTTTGATATGCGAGACTCTGGTGTTGGTGGCTTGATTGAGGTGATTGACCAGTTGCAAATGCTGCTCAACGCGCTGCTGCTGCTGGCCGTGGTGGTGGCCGGGCTGGGCGTGGTCAACACGATGGTCATCAACGTGGCCGAACGGGGACGCGAGATCGGTCTGCTGCGGGCGGTCGGAGCCACCCAGCGCCAGGTGCGCCAATCGGTAGTGGCTGAGGCGGCCACACTGGGCCTGATGGCCGCCCTCATTGCCACTGTGCTTGCTTTGATCATGCTGATGCTCAATGTGGTGATATTCATACCAAATGGTGCCACATCAATGGGACTGCGCGTCAGTTGGGAAACAGCTAACGCTTCACTGCTGCCCGGCTTGCACGACCTGTCCATCGCCGCCGCGCTATCGTTGGTATTCGGCCCGCTGGTCGCCGCGCTGGCGGCCTACTATCCGGCCCGGCAGGCGGCGGCGCTGGATGTAGTGGAGGCCGAACGGGTGACGTTACGTAGTGCGTATTCCGTATTCCGTAAGCGTTCCCCTACTCAAAAGACGCAACACGCAATACGCAATGCACTAGTTTCCCTCGCCTGGCGCAACCTGGAGGGTAGCCGCACGCGCACAGTCTTGAGCGTGCTGGCCGTGGCGCTGGGCGTGACGGTGATCATCGTCGGGGACATGATCGGCGGCTCTATCCTGAGCGCCATATCCGATTCCGAGGTCGCCCAGCTCACCGGCGTAGAGCTATTTGAACAACTCGCTTCGTTGTTGACCCTGGCCGGAATAGCGGTTACAGCGGCGGCCGGCTTTTTGGTCTTTAACGCCTTTGCCATGTCCGTCACGCAACGCCGCCAGCAGATCGGCGCGCTGCGCGCCCTGGGCATGACCCGCCGGCAGGTCATGCGCTTGGTGCTGGTGGAGGCGCTCATCACCGGCGGGCTGGGAACGCTGTTTGGCCTCGTCGTCGGGCCTTTGATGGGGCGCGGCGTCATCGCGTTGTTAAGTACGACGGACATGTTTCTCGATGCGCTCACCGAGGGCAGCGTTTCGCTATCGAGCTTTTTCCTGGCGGCAGCGTTGGGTGTAGGCATTACCCTATTTTCGGTGCTGATCCCGGCCCGGAGAGCAACGCGTGTATCACCGCTGGATGCACTGCGCGCCCCTGAGTCTACCCGCATTGTCCAGAACCCGGTGAGACCTGCACTGGTGGGGTTGGTGATCGCGGTCGGGTTGGCCATTTACCTGCTCGTTGCCCCGCCGGGCGAATGGGTATCGTCTCCCTGGGACAGTCGCCTGACCGGCCTGTTCACCGTCGCATGGCTGGTCGGCCTGGCATTGATGCTGCCGGCGTGGGTCGGTGGGGTGGGCGACCGGGCGCGTCGGCCCCTGAGTCGTTGGCTGGGGGCGGTGGGGCGGCTAATCGCCGACAATCTGCAACGCGGACGAGGGCGGGTCACGCTGACCATCGCTACGCTGGCCGTCGGTCTGGCGATGATCGTCGGTACGACCGGCTTTATAACGTTTTTCCTGCACGAGCTTTTCGGTCACACGCTGAGATCCACGATTCAACAGAGAGGATGGGTCGTCAGCTCCTTTCAAGTCACACAGAATGTGGCAGACTTTGTCGAATTGGACTCGCTGCAACTTTTACCCGAGGCAATTGAAAAGGTAGAGTCCGTCGTGGATGGCCGGGGAGAGATTCTGGGATTCTACTTTGCCGTTGTGCCTGAACTTTCGTTTATGGGCTCGAATTACTTTTCTTTTGTCCTCGATCCTAAAGTGTTGCGTGAGACTGGCGACACCTTTTTCACGTTCACCGAGGGCAATTGGGAAACCGCTATGCCGATAATGGAATCTGGCTGTGGCCTGTTACTCACTCCGTTGGTCGCGCAAAAGAACAACGCCTGGATTGGAGACACGCTGACCGTGCAAGGTGTGGGGGGAGACGTCGAGTGTACTATCGTCGGCATCGGGCAAAGCTATGTGAGCGCATCGATCATCAGCGGTGCGGCGGCGAATGTGTTCGGCGCGACGGACCTGCTTTCGCTGTACGTGTCGCCGTCGCCCAATGTTGCCCCCTCTTTACTCGAAGCCGACTTGAACGCGCTGGCAGACCGCCATCCAGGTATCTATGTGATGCAACTCGACGACATGGCAGGGATTCAGCAGAGCGCCTTTGACCAGGTCAGGTCTATGCTGAACGGGATGCTGCTGCTGGCCATCGTGGCCGCGGCGCTGGGCGTGGTCAACACCACGATGATGAGCGTGGCCGAGCGCCGCCGCGAGCTGGGCCTGCTGCGAGCGGTCGGCGCGACGCGACGGCAGGTGACGCGGGTGGTGACCGGCGAAGCCGCTCTCATGGGCTTGATCGGCGGCGGGCTGGGGCTGGTGGCAGGTGTGGGCGTGACGCTCGTTCTCGTGGTCACCTACGGCGGCAATGCCTGGGGCATCCCCGGTCTGGACTTGTGGGGGGCGGCGTGGCGCTCGGCCCAGCCGGCGCTTTTCAACGGGCTGGTGGGGCTGTTTGCCGCGCCGCTGATCTGCGCCGGGGCAGCCTGGCTGCCGGTGCGGGGCATCCTGCGCGGTTCGGCGGTGGAGACGCTGAACCCCGAACGACGACCGGAAGCCACACGGCCTGGGACGAGGAGGAGAACTGCCATGCGCTCGTTGTACTTGCTCTCCTGGCGAAACATGCAGCAGGGGCAAACGCGCACAGTTTTGAGCGTGCTGGCCGTGGCTTTGGGCGTGGCGGTGATCATCGCCACCGGCGTCACCAGCGCCGGGGTGAAGAGCGGCATCGAAGAAACAGTGAAAGAGTCAATGGCTTTTGTGACTGACATGGTCGGCGTGGGCCTCGGCATTGCCGGGGTGATGATCCTCGTGGCCGCCGGGTTTCTGATCTTTAATGCCTTTGGGATGGCTGTGACGCAGCGGCGGCGACAGATCGGCGCTCTTTGTTCGCTGGGGGGAACCCGCCGTCAAATGATGCAACTGGTGCTGGTCGAGGCACTGATCATTGGTGGGCTTGGCACAGGGCTGGGAGTCGTTGGCGGGCCGATACTGGGGCGCGGCATCCTGGCCGCGATGCGCGTCGCAGGCTACGAGGTGGGCGCGGGCAGCGTTTCAGCCTCTGGCATTGCCCTGGCGGTGGCTGTGGGGCTGGCCGTTACATTGCTTTCGGTGCTGATCCCGGCTCACCGCGCGACGCGCATCGCGCCGCTGGTCGCCATGCGCCCAGATATGGCAGCCGGCCTCGATAGAATATCCAGGGCCAGGGTATGGGTGGGGCTGGCGATCATTGCAGTGCTATGGAGTTATCTTGCTGCCGCTCCACCAGGCAAGTGGACGCTGGAGCCGTGGAACTATGCCATGCCTTTCTTGCTGGCGGTGCCCTGGCTGGGAGCGCTGCTGTTGCTCGCGCCCGCCGTCATCGGCGGCGTGGGGCAGGTGCTGCGCGTCCCGCTGGCCCGGTTGTGGAAGGCCAGCGGCAGTCTGATGGCCGATAATCTTCGTCGGGGGCGGCGGCGGGTCACGATCACGGCGCTGACCTTTGCGGTGAGTGTGATGACGGTCGTCGGCGTCACGGGCGTATTCAACTTTTTCGGCAAGGTGCTCATTGACCATGCGCAGGAGACGCGATTCCAGAGTGGCTTGGAGCCTGGCTGGTCTATTGGGGCAGCCGATTTCACGCAGGGCGTGATGAACGCTGGTGGGATGATCGCGGGCCTCAAAACAGAGGTGATCGCTGAGGTCTATCGCGTGGCCGAGGGCCGTGCGACGGTAGGTATCGAGCGTCCGGTGGTGGTGCCAGAGATCGCCGCCGTGCTGGTGCCCAACTATTTCTCCAGCATGTTGGATCTGAACCTACTGGCCGTGCCGGGTAACGTCAAATTCCTGGAAGGCGACCTGGAAACGGCGCTGCCGATTATGGAGGCCGGCTGCGGTGTGCTGCTGGCACCGGGCGCCGCAGCGCGCAACGACGTGGAGGTAGGCCATACCCTCACCATCCAGAGCAAACGTGGTCCGCTGGAATGTACTGTTGCCGGCGTTGTGGTGATGGGGGTGGTTCCGATTTCGGTCATTAGCCCGGCCGTGAAGGATCATTTTGACGCCGGCGATCCGACCTCGGTCATCATTTTTCCACGTGCGGGGATAGACCGGGCGGCACTGGAGGCCGATTTGCAAGCCATTGACGAAAAGTACGGCGACGACGCCTGGCTGCTGCGCTGGCAGGAGAATGTGGATACTGTCGCCGAGAGCACCGACCGGGTACTTGCCCTGATGAGCAGCCTGCTGGTGCTCGCCGTGGTGGCGGCAGCGCTGGGGCAGATCAACACCACGGTGATGAGCGTGGCCGAGCGCCGGCAAGAGCTGGGCCTGTTCCGAGCCGTCGGTGCCACGCGGCGGCAGGTGACGACGGTAGTAGTCGGCGAGGCGGCCTTGATAGGTTTTATTGGCAGCACGCTGGGATTGATCGCCGGGGCGGGGCTCGGCGCCATTTTCACCCTGGCCCATGGGGGCAACAATTGGGGCTATCCGGACATCGATCTGTGGGATGCCGCCTGGCGTTCGGTGCGGCCCGCGCTGGGCAATGGGTTGGTGGGACTGATTGCTGCGCCTCTTCTCGGCGCAGCGGCGGCCTGGTTCCCGGTGCGGCGCCTCCTGCGCGGTTCGGCGGTGGAGACGCTGAATCCCGAACGGCAGGCAGAGGACATTCGCCGCAGTAGCAGGCGGGGGGAGGAGTGCAATTGAATTGCATCCCTACAATGGCCTGGCGCAACCTGGCGGGCAGCCGCGCGCGCACTGTCTTGAGCGCGCTGGCGGTGGCGTTGGGCGTGGCGATGATCGTAGCTGCTGATGTGGCCAGCAAAGGCGTGCGGACCGGCGTCCAGGTCGCGGATGCGACCAAGGACGCAACGGCCTGGATGACGGATTTGTTCGAAACCAGCCTCAACGCAGTCGGCGTGGTCATTTTGTTGGCGGCCGGTTTTGTGATACTGAACGCCTTTGCAATGGCGGTCACACAGCGACGACGGCAAATAGGCGCCCTGCGCGCGCTCGGTGTGACGCGCCGCCAGGTGATGTGCTTGATTCTGGTTGAGGCGCTGTTGACCGGTGGAGCAGGCACGCTGCTTGGGCTGCTCGCCGGGCCGCTGCTCGGAAACGGACTTTTGGCGCTGACGCGCAGCCTGGGTGTCGAGACCGGCCAGGGCAGCGTGTCCCCCGGCAGTTTGGCCTTGGCCATTGCGATGGGTGTGGGTATCACGCTGATATCGGTACTCGTTCCGGCCCGGCGGGCGACGCGCATCTCGCCATTGGTGGCCCTGCGTCGGGAAAGCGCCGCCGGCGTTGAACGCAACCCGGTCGGTCGGGCGGTGTGGGGGCTGCTCATCGTAGCCGGCCTCGTGGCCTACCTCGTCATCGCGCCGCCCGGCGAATGGGCGCTGCCCCCCTGGGATACCATTATGCCCCTTGCGCTCTCGATCTTGTGGGCAGGCGGGCTGTTGATGGTTTTACCGGCGCTGATCGGTTGGTTGGGGCAGGCAGCGCAGAAGGCACTGACCCACTTGATGGGCGCGACAGGACGATTGGTTGCCGATAACCTTCGACGCGGACGGCGACGGGTGACGTTGACGGTGCTCGCTTTTGCGGTGGGCCTGACAATGATCGTCAGCATGACGGGCATCGTCACCTTTACGTTCACGGTCTTGTTCGAACACTTGACGGAAGGCGCACTGGCCGAAGAAGCCCTGATCGTTGTGCCCTTTGACCTATCGAGCAGCAACAACCTGGCGCGAGAGGTGGCTCAGTTCGATCTGGAGACCCTGCTCCTGGATCGAGAGGCGATTGCGGACTTTTTACAGCTTGCGGAGGGACGCGCCGAGATAGGGGAAGGTTACGCGGTGATCGCGCCCGAAATCGGCGCGCTTGTGCCCAATTACCCGTCCTTTATCTATGACCTGGACACATTGTCCCGTGGGAGATTCTACACTTTTGTCAAAGGTGACTGGGACACCGCACTGCCGATCATGGAAGTGGGGTGTGGCTTGCTGCTTCACCCCGGCGTTGCGGCCCAGAACGGCGTGGGCATCGGGGATACCATCACACTGCAAGCCGTGGCCCACCCGATCGAATGTACGGTAGCCGGGCTGGGCGCAGGCGGCTATCACCCGGCTTCCTTTATCAGCCCGGCAGCCAAAGATGCTTTCGACGTCACTCGTCCCGCCGCCCTGCTGTTTTTTCCGTTGCCCAACACAGATCGGGATGGATTTGAAGCCGAACTGTCGGCTCTGGCGGAACATCACGGCGCTCTGATGGGCAAATCGGGTGACACCCGCGAGGCTTTCTCGGCGAGCGGCGATCTGATGGTCGCCCTGATGAGCAACCTGTTGCTGCTGGCCGTGCTGGCTGCAGCGATGGGAATGGTCAATACGACGGCGATGAGCGTGGCCGAGCGACGGCAAGAGTTAGGGTTGCTGCGCGCCGTCGGAGCGACACGGCGACAAACGATGGCGGTCGTGATGGGCGAGACTGCTTTGATCGGCTTGGTCGGCGGTGGACTGGGGCTGGTCGCGGGGAGCGGGATCAGCGTCATTTATGCGGTGGCAACCGGCGGCAAAAGTATGGGTATCTCTGATTTCCCTCTGTGGGAAGCCACCTGGCAAGCGACGCACCCCGCGTTGCTGGTCGGGTTGTTGGGGCTGGTCACTGCGCCGCTCATCTGCGCCGGGGCGGCTTGGCTGCCGGTGCGGTCAATCCTGCGCGGCTCGGCGGTGGAGACGTTGAACCCCGAGCGGCGGGCAGAGAGCGATCGCCACAGGAGCAGGCGGGGGGTAGGGGCGCGATTCAATCGCGCCCCTGTACCCTGGACATTGGCTTGGCGCAATTTGGAAGCACATCGTACCCGCACGGCCCTTAGCGCCATTGCGGTAGCGTTGGGCGTGGCTATGATCGTGGCCACCGGCGTGTTCCAATCCGGTATGCGTAGTGCCTGGCAAAGTGGCGAGAACAAGATGGCATTTCTCATGGAGGTGGGCAACGTCGTCTTTAACGGTGTGGGCGTCATCATCCTGGTCGCCGCCGGTTTCCTGATTTTCAACGCCTTTGCTATGGCGGTCACGCAGCAGCGGCGGCAGATCGGCATGTTGCGCTCACTGGGCATGACGCGCCGCCAGGTGCTGCGGCAGGTGTTGGCCGAGGCGCTGTTCACCGGCGGGCTGGGTACGCTGGGCGGATTGCTCGCTGGGCCGCTGCTGGGACGCGGTGTCCTGGCGGCGATGCGAGGGATGGGCGCGCAAGTTGGGCACGGCAGCGTGGCCTGGGGCGGCGTCGTGCTGGCGGCAGTGATGGGCATGGGCATTACGACCCTCTCCGCGCTGCTCCCGGCGCGGCGGGCGGCGCGGGTCTCGCCTCTCACCGCCCTGCGAGAACAAATCAGCAAATCGCAAATCGGCAAACCGCATATTTTTGGTGGATTAATCCTTGCCATGTTATTCATCTATCTCATTATTGCCCCCCCTGGAGAATGGAGCGGCAGAAATCCCCCCTGGGACTGGATTATGACATTGCTGCTGTGGGGCACGTGGCTGACCGGGCTTTTGCTCATCATCCCCGCGCTGCTCGCCGGGACGATTCGCTCGCTGCGTGGCCCGCTGTGTCGCCTGGCGGGCACGGTGGGGCGATTGATCGGCGACAACCTGGCGCGCGCGCTGGGCCGCACGACGCTGACCGCCCTCACCTTTGCCGTCGGCCTGATGATGATGGTCGGCACGGCGGGGGTAGTTTCCTTTAGCAACGACGTGCTGGTGAGTCGGCTGGCGGCGAATGCACTGGGACAAACGGTGTGGTACATCTATCCCTTTAACCGCGTCAGCGGGTTGGGCCAACTCAGCGCGTTTGACCTGGACGCTCCCGGCATTGACGATGCTGTGCTCCAGGACGTGCGGCGACTGGCCGAGGGTCGGGCGGTGGTAGACGAGAGTTACCTGGTGGTGGTGCCCGAAATCAGCTCGCCGATGCCCGGTTTTCCATCGTCTGTGATGCGCGATGTAGACCGCCTGGCGCGGCCCGGCAATTTCAATCTGGTCGAAGGGGATTGGGAAACTGCGCTGCCGTTGTTGAAAGAGGGCTGTGGCCTCCTCATCACCCCGGCCGTCGCCGGACGGCACACGGTAAGCGTGGGCCAGCCCCTCACCGTGACGGGCCTCGACGGCCCCGTCACCTGCATCGTAGCGGCCATCGGCGCCGGCGGCTTTGCCCCGATGGCCGTCATCGGGCCGGGCGGCAAAGATGCCTTTGTCGCCGCCGACAAGCCCCCGGATAGCCTGAGCGTGCGCCTGCTCCCCGGCACAGACATAGCCGCTCTGGAAGCCGACCTCTACGCGCTGAATGAGCAGTATGGCGACAAGGCCTTTGTCGGCAAGCCGGAGGATGAACTCGAAGCCATCGTAGGCACCAGCGACCAGTTGATGATGCTTTTCAACGGCCTGGTATTGCTGGCCGTGATCGCTGCCGCGCTGGGGATGGTCAACACCACGCTGATGAGCGTGACCGAGCGGCGGCGCGAATTAGGCCTGCTGCGCGCCGTGGGCGCGACGCGGCGACAAATCATGGTGGTCGTGATGAGTGAAACCGCACTGACAGGTCTGCTCGGCACGGTGCTGGGCGGTATAGCCGGCCTGGGCCTCGGCGGTATCTTTGCCCTGGCCTATGGTGGCATCACCTTTGGTCTGGTGGATCTATCGCTGTGGCAAACCGCCGGGGAGACGGTGCTCCCGGCCCTGCGCAGCGGCTGGCTCGGACTGGTCATGGCTCCCTTGCTTGCCGCCGGGGCCGCCTTCCCCGCCGTCCGCTCCATCTTGCGCGGCAGCGCCATCGAGACGATGGAACCCGCACGAAACCCCAAGGTTTTTCGAAACCTTTAGGGTTTATGGGGTTTCAGATCGGCGTGGGCATCAACACCGGAGTTGCGCTAGCGGGTGCAGTGGGGCCGGAGGAGCAAGAGTACACCGTCATCGGCGACTCGGTCAACTTGACAAAGGGCCAAGTCAATGATAATCTTGTCAGGCGTTCTGGGCGTATCTTCTCAACAAGTTGGGGGAGGGCAGGTTCAGCATGGCGGACGTTTTTATATCATACTCTCGCAAAGACATCGCCTTTGCCCACATCCTGCACAAGGCATTGAAAGACAACGAGTTCGACACCTGGATTGATTGGCAAGACATCCCCCCCAGCACCGATTGGCTGGCCG
>CAYVPU010000075.1:0-6942 GCA_964453885.1 uncultured Anaerolineae bacterium
CACCATGCAGAAAGAGCAGAACATCGCCCTGACCGTTGACGACATTCTGCTCCCTTGGCAACAGAGAGGCCATTTTTCTCAGTCTCAGTGGATCCAATCTTGCATTGTACCCTGTGTCCCTGGGCCACAGGACCAGGGGCTGAGCGTACAGCACAGTGCTCGGCCTGGATCGCCAGACCTGTGGTGAGCCAGCCGAACCATCCAGGCCAGAACCGGGGATTTGGCAATCCCCTTGGAGCGTTTTTGGATCTACTGAGTCTGGTATCGTGCCGGCCTGCCGGGCATCGTTAGCCGTTTGGTTCGTAGGCTCGCCTCTGTTGTCTGCCCGGTCTCTACACCTCCAGGATCTCGTCCTCTTTTCGCTCGCCTAGTTCATTCATCTTGGCCGCAAAATCATTGGTGAGTTCTTGAATCTGGTCACGCCCTTTGTGAAGTTCATCCTCAGTGATCAGCTTTTCTTTCTCAAACTGCCGCAGGTCATCAATGGCCTCACGACGGATATTGCGGAGGGCAACTTTTCCTTCCTCCACGCGGCGTTGAACTACTTTGACCAATTCGCGGCGGCGCTCTTGGGTCAGGCGCGGGATAACAAGCCGGATTAGCTTTCCATCGTTCTGGGGCGTCAATCCTAACTCTGACTTGAGGATCGCTTTCTCGATGGCCGGGAGAGCAGAAGCGTCCCACGGACGGATGGCGATCAGCCGGGGTTCCGGCACAGAGATGGATGCTATCTGATTGAGAGGGGTCATGGTGCCATAATACTCAACTTGCAATCGTTCCACCAGCGCCGGAGAAGCCCGGCCGGTGCGGATCGTTAACAAGTCACTCTGCAAGACATCCACTGTTTTGCCCATGTGTTCATTGAGCTCTTTTAGCAGATCTTTGATCATGATGTATCCCTATCCGCGTCTTGTGGCAGATCAGTACTCTTGTCCCGCTAACGGGAAACGATGGTCCCCACACGCTCACCCAGGATAACCTGTTTGATGCTGTCTGTGGCCCACAGGTCAACGACAAAGATCGGTAGGTCATTGTCCATGCATAAAGAGATAGCCGTGGAATCCATAACGCCCACCCGCAGGTTTAGCGCCTCAATGTAAGTGAGGTGATCGAAGCGTTTGGCGTTAGGGTTAACGTGCGGGTCCTCGGCATAGACGGCATCCACTTTGGTGGCCTTGATGAGCACAGCTGCATTGATTTCCATCGCCCGCAGAGCGGCAGCCGTGTCGGTGGTAAAGTAGGGATTGCCGGTGCCCGCACCGATGATGACCACCCGTCCCTTCTCCAGATGCCGGATGGCCCGCAGCCGAATGTAAGGCTCGGCGATGGACTTCATTTCGATGGCGGTCTGGACGCGGGTGACGACGCCAATCCGTTCCAGTGCATCCTGTAAGGTCAGGGAGTTCATCACTGTCGCCAACATGCCCATGTGGTCTGCCGTAGCCCGCTCCATGCCATGGGCCAGACCGTCTTTGCCACGCCACAGGTTGCCTGCGCCCAGGACGATGGCGATCTCTACGTCGTAGTCTCGTATCTGCTTGATAGTGGTTGCCAGGCTCTCCGCGCGATAGGGATCAATGCCGTAACCTTCTGGCCCAGCGAGGGCCTCTCCACCCAGCTTCAAAAGGACCCGTCGGTATTTCACTTCCGGCATGACCTTGCTCCCTGGTTCGTTGTCCGTTCTTGTACTTATTTGCCTATCTGATAGCGTACAAAGCGTCGAAGGACGATATTTTCGCCTATCTTGGCGATGGCATTCTTGATCAAATCGTCCACTGTCAAGTCATCGTCCTTGATAAAAGGTTGCTCCAGGAGACAAGCCTCTTGGTAGAACTTTTTCAATTTTCCTTCGACGATGCGGTCGAGAATGTGTTCGGGCTTGTTCTGATCCGCCATTTCTTCGCGGTAGGTCCGCTTTTTGGTCTCTATCACTTTTGGTGGAATGTCTTCGCGGGTAAGAAATTGTGGTTGCGTAGCTGTCACCTGCATGGCCAGGTCGTGAGCCAAGGTCTGGAACTCTTCCGTTCGGGCGACGAAATCAGTTTCGCAGTTTAGCTCAACCATGGCTGCCACGCGACTGCCGTGGTGCACATAGACGCCGATGATGCCATCGCTGGCAGCGCGCCCGGCTCGTTTGGCCGCTGCGACGAGGCCCTTCTCTCGCAAGTATTCCACAGCCTTGTCAAAGTCACCGTCGCTGGCGTCTAGCGCCTTTTTGCAATCCAACACACCGGCTGCGGTAGCCTGGCGCAGTCCTTTTACCATTTCGCTAGTGGTAGCCAATGAAATCTCCTTGTAGTATTAGGATTTTGGTTTCTTGGTCAAGATTACTCTTCCTGATCGGTATCCGTTGTCTCGGGGTCTTTTGTCATCTGCTCATCTGCTTCTTCGTCAACCATAGCGGCGATTTTGGCCAGTGTTGCTTCGCCGAGGTAGCGTGCGTCTTCGTCCTCAAAGGGCCCTTCTTCTGCCTCTTCCGATTCTCCCATCTTGCTTAGCGCTATGCCTTCCAACACCGCGTCGGCCATCTTGGTGATAATGAGCCTGTTGGCCCTGATGGCGTCGTCGTTGGCCGGGATGACGTAGTCAATCGGATCGGGATCGCAGTTGGTGTCTACCATGCCTATGACGGGGATAGCCAATTTGTTCGCTTCGCTAACAGCGATGTATTCGCGACGCACATCGGTGACGAAGACAAGATCTGGGAGAGCACTCATCTCTTTTATGCCGCCCAACCGATCTTCCAGCTTGGCGATTTCTCGGTTCAGTTTCAGGGCTTCTTTCTTGAGCAACAAATCGAACTCGCCCTGGTCTCGGCGATCTTCCAGACCCTTCAAGTGGTCAATGCGCTGGCGGATAGTGCTCCAGTTGGTCAGAGTACCGCCAAGCCAGCGTTTGTTCACATAAGGCATGCCGCAGCGTTGCGCTTGCTCGTCAATGGATTCTTGTGCTTGTCGTTTGGTGCCGACAAAGAGAAGCGCGCCCCCGTCGGCGACCGTGTCGCGCACCAGGTTGTAAGCCTTCTCCAGTGCGATAGTGGTCTGTTGCAGGTCAATGATGTGAATGCCATTGCGCTCGGTAAAAATGTAGCGCTTCATTTTTGGGTTCCAACGTCGCTTCCGATGCCCAAAGTGAACGCCTGTCTCCAGGAGCGCTTTCATAGTTACGATAGCCACTCTTTCTACCTCCTATTACCGTTTTGTGGCGTCCGCCTCCTTCGTCTCTGCCGGGGAACCAGTTCGCAGTGGCAACCGGCGAACTGGCACGGCCCCCATGATCGGGAGGCGTGTTTGATTTATCCAGTTGCCCGAAAGTCAAGTATATCATAGAGTTGGCTTTCGGGCAAATAACCTTCTGGGTCTGCGTATCTTTTACCTGATTCCCAACCGGATGACCGATCTGCCCCGAATTGTGGAGAGTCACCAGGCTATCGTCAATGCGCTGAAGGAACGAGATGCTCGCGCTGCCGGGCGTGCTCTGACCAAATACATCCAGGATTTGCAAGATAGTGATGCCTCGTATAGTCGGTGGAAAGTCAAGTCTCCTGGCCCATCATCTCGCGGATAGCCTGGGCCAGGATCGCTACTCCCCGCTCGATCTCGTCCGGTGGCACAAAGCTGAAGGCCAGTCGCAGGTTCCGCTCGCCACCGCCTCTGGCAAAGAAGCCAGTGCCCGGCACAAAGAGCACCTTGCGCTGGCGGGCAGCCTCGCGCAGTGGTTCAACGCTCACGCCTTCTGGCAGCGTCAGCCAGACAAAGAACCCACCGCGTGGGTGCGTCCAGGTTACGCCGCGAGGCATGTGTTTTTCCAACGCGGTCAGGGTGACGTCGCGCCGACGACGATAGACCTGCCGCAGTTGGAGGATATGTGGTTCCAGGCGACCAGCACGACAGTACTCAGCGACGACGTGAGCCACGAGAGGATTGGCTCCACCGCCCATCTGCATCGCCCCGCAGTTGATGCAGCGTTGGATGTGTTCCGGTGCGGCGACGAGCCAGCCCAGGCGCAACCCGGCCGCCATGATCTTGGAAAAGCTGCCGATCCGCAGTACTCCCTGGCCCCCCGCCAGGGAGTAAAAGCTCGGCGGCACCTCTTCCTCGAAAGCGAGGTCGCGGTACACATCGTCCTCTACGATCAGAAAGCCGTGCTCGCGGGCCAGTTTCAGGATCGCCTCTCGCCGCGTTGCTGTCAGCGTCACCCCCGATGGGTTCTGAAAGTTGGGGATGGTGTACAGCAAGCGGGGCGACTTGCCCTCGCGCTGGAGCGCCGCCAGTTGCGCTGCTAGTGCTTTGACGACGAGGCCATCGCCGTCCACCGGCACCGGGCGCAGATCGGCGCCGTGATCGCGAAAGACGTGGAGCGCGTCGTGGTAGGTGGGCGCTTCGACCAGCACGGCACCGTCGCGCCCGGCGTACAAACGGGCGATCATGTCCACGGCGTGCGTCGATCCGGCGACGATCATTAGATCCTCACGGTTCAGGCCCAGTTTTTCCTCGCGGTTCAGCCTGGCGACGAGGTAGTCTATCAGCGCTGGCGTGCCTTGCTCTGGGCCGTATTGCAGCGACATGCGGGCTTGCGGGCTGCGTAGCGCCTCTTCGGCGGCGGCGCGCAACTCGTCCACCGGCAGCGTCGTCGCGTCCGGGTGACCAAAGACCAATGAGATGGTGCCGGGCAAAACACCCTGAAGTTCTTGAATGGCCATGCTGTGCTTTCCTCCTAACATCTAACCATCTAACCCCTAACCAACTGAATTACTGTTACCTCTGGCCGACAGTTGAGCCGCACCGCTGGCTGGATGAGGCCCACACCCCGGCTGGTGTAGAGCCACATATCGCCCACGCGGCGCAAGCCGCAGGGATACTTGCGACCCCATTTTGGCAAGATTGGCGAGCCGAATAGCGGCAGTCGCACCTGCCCACCGTGGCTGTGCCCCGAAAGCTGCAGGGCTACCCCACGACCGGATACCTGGTCGGCATAGTCCGGTTCGTGGGCCAGAAGAACCGTTGTCGCTCCAGGTGGGATGCCTGCCAGCGCGTGGTCCACGTCGGCGTGGCGCTCCCTCACGTCGTCCACGCCGGCCAGGTAGAGATCGGCGCTGCCTATCGGAATGTGCACGTTGGCGTTGAGCAGCACCGGCAGGCCAACGGCCTCTAGCCCGGCTCGCACTACCCGGGCATCGGTCCAGTGATCGTGGTTGCCCAGGATGGCGTACACGCCGTGGGGCGCGGTCAACCGGCCCAACTCGCGGGCGCAGTCGGTGATGTAGTGGGCGCTGTGGGTTACGTAATCTCCGGTGAGGACGACGAGATCGGGCTGGGCTTCCAGAGCCATGTCCACTGCCCTGGCGATGTGACCCTCTTTCACATCCTCACTCCAGTGTAGATCAGAGAGCTGGGCAATGGTCAGGTCTTCCAGGGACGGCGGCAGTCCCGCGATGGGCACCGTCACTCGCTCGAGGGTAAGCCACCACGGCTCCATATCCCAGGCGTACTTCCACCCGCCAAAGCTAATAGCCCCGACGCTACCGACTGTCCACCCCAGCCAGCGCAGAAATCCCCGCCGCGTCATCCTCCAACCTCCTATCTCCACTCCTCACAGGATAGCATAGAAAGCGAGCGCTGTCAATTCTTCTTTCTCAGGCTCAGGGTTGCACTTTGCAGGGGCCTATGTTACAATATGTCCATCGTGCTCCCAGCTTTTGGGGAAATAGGAGGGTGCCGTGAAGTACGAAACCGTCATCGGCATGGAAATCCACGTGCAACTGCAGACCAGGTCCAAAATGTTCTGTGCTTGTGACGCCAGCGTTTTTGGCGAGTCCCCCAACTCGCACGTTTGCCCCGTCTGTCTCGGTATGCCGGGCGTTTTGCCAGTCATCAATCGTCAGGCGGTAGAATTTGCCATCATGACCGGTCTGGCTCTCAATTGCCAGATTGCTGAATACTCGGTCTTTGCGAGGAAAAACTATAATTATCCCGATCTGCCCAAGGGCTATCAGATTTCGCAATACGAGCAGCCCCTCTGCTACGACGGCTGGATTGATGTCAAAGTGGATGGTCAGACTCACCGCATCGGCATCAACCGTGCTCACCTGGAAGAGGACACGGGCAAGCTCTTTCACGTCGGAGGCGACAGCCTGGTGGACTATAACCGCTCCGGCATTCCCTTGCTAGAGATCGTCACCGAGCCAGAAATACGCTCGGCTGAGGAAGCCCGGCAATACCTCACCAGGCTGCACACCATCCTGCGCTACCTGGGCGTGAGTTCCGGCGACATGGAGAAGGGTGCTATGCGCTGTGAGCCCAACGTCTCCCTGCGCTCCATTGGCAGTGAACAGTTTGGCACCAAGGTGGAGGTGAAGAACCTCAACAGCATTCGCGCCGTCAAGCAGGCACTGGAATATGAGGTCCAGCGGCAAGCCAGGGTTTTGGACGCTGGCGGCACGGTGGAGCAGGTGACCATGGGCTGGGACGAGCACCGGGGTGTAACAGTTGTCCAGCGCAGCAAAGAGTACGCCGACGACTACCGCTACTTTCCGGAGCCTGATTTGCCTCCATTAGAGGTGAGCCGGGAGTGGGTAGAGGAGATCCGGTCGCGGCTGCCAGAGTTGCCTGATGCCAAGCGAGACCGCTTCAGGCGCGACTATGGCCTCTCCCGTTACGATGCTGACGTCTTGGCTGCTGATAGAACTGTCGCTGAATACTTTGAAGCTTGCGTGGTTATCTATCCCCAGGCCAAAGCCGTGGCCAACTGGGTCAGCGGCGATCTTTTTCGCTGGATGAAAGAGTCCGGCACGGATATTGAAGCCGTGCGCATCACGCCGCAGGGACTGGCCGAGTTGCTGACGCTGGTGGGAAAGGGGACTATCAATGTGTCCACCGCTCGGGAGGTGTTCGGCGTGATGTTTGAGACCGGCGAGTCGGCGGGAGACATTGTGGCCGAGCG
>CAYVPU010000075.1:7042-10898 GCA_964453885.1 uncultured Anaerolineae bacterium
TGAATCTCGCACAAATGAGCCACAGTGACCTAAGCAAAGCATCACAAGGAGGTGATGATCTGGAAATCTAGCCACTCATTCTGCAGCGACTACAGGCCAATGGCCCCGGCCTATTTTTCTCAAGGGGCCCGCAAATCCAAATATTATGCCAAGGAGAAACCAAAAAATGTCCGAGAAAGAGCTTAATCCCTTCAAGATTGCCCAGGCGCAGTTGGATCAGGCGGCCGAGATTCTGGGGCTCGATTCAGCGACCCATGCCCTGCTGCGGGAACCAATGCGCGAGTTTCACGTGACCATTCCTGTTCGCATGGACGACGGCTCGGTCAAGGTGTTTAAGGGCTTCCGCGTGCAGTACAACGATGCCCGAGGCCCCACGAAAGGCGGGCTCCGTTTCCACCCCGACGAGACCATTGACACCGTCCGAGCGCTGGCTGCGTGGATGACCTGGAAGACCGCTGTGGTGGATATCCCCCTGGGCGGCGGCAAGGGTGGCATAATCTGCAACCCCAAAGAGATGTCCATGGGTGAATTAGAACGCCTCAGCCGGGGGTATATTCGCGCCATCGGCCACTATATTGGCACCGAGGTTGACATCCCGGCGCCCGACGTCTATACCACGCCGCAGATCATGGCCTGGATGATGGACGAGTACTCCAAGATGGTCGGTTACAATGCGCCAGGCGTGATCACGGGCAAACCGATTCCCCTGGGTGGCTCGGCTGGCCGTGGCGATGCCACTGCCAGGGGCGGCATGTACACCATCCGCGAAGCGGTCAAGATTCTGGGCCTGGAACTCGAGGGCGCAACTGTGGCCGTCCAGGGTTACGGCAACGCGGGTCAGTTTGCCCACAAGCTCGTCACCGAGATGTTCGGCTGCAAAGTGGTAGCTGTGTCCGACTCCAGGGGCGGTATCTACAACCCCGATGGCCTGGACTTTGGGGCTGTGACGGCCCACAAGAAGAACACCCGCTCGGTGGTCAACTTTGCTGGCACCAAGAACATCAACAACGAAGAGCTGCTGGAACTCGACGTGGATATTCTCGTCCCGGCGGCGCTGGAGAACCAGATTGGCGATTGGAACGCGGCCAACATCAAGGCCAAGATCGTCGCCGAACTGGCCAACGGCCCCACCACCCCCGAGGCGGACGACATCCTGCACAAGAACGGCGTCTTTGTCATTCCTGACTTTTTGTGCAACGCTGGCGGTGTGACGGTTTCCTATTTCGAGCAGGTGCAGAACGCCTACGATTTCTACTGGGAAGAGGACGAGGTCTATGAAAAGCTGGATAAAAAGATGACCGCTGCCTTCCACGCCGTGTATAACGCGTCGCAGAAATACAATGTGCATAACCGCATGGGCGCTTACGCGGTGGCCGTGGCCCGCGTTGCTGAGGTGGCCAAGCTGCGCGGCTGGGTCTAGCTTCTGCTTGTTCTAGACCACATACAACTGCCAAAATGACGAAAGCCCTCGCCGGCCAAGTCGGCGGGGGCTTTCTGCACAAAAGTTCGGGCGCTGAGAGGCCAAAAAAGAGTAAAGCCCCTCAGCAATGAGGGGCTTTACCGGAATAACAGATCACTATCGCTTGGAATAATGGGGATGATCGGTCGTCGCCTTTAGGTTGCTGACGATACTACTGCAGACCGCTGATGATTGAGCTGAACACGTTGCCCACGATGGGCCCCAGCAGCAAGAGAACGGCAATCACCACGATAGCGACCAACACCAGGATCAACGCATACTCTACGAGACCCTGACCCTCTTCGCGCGGCAGAAACAACATTTAGCTCACCTCCTTCCTCTTGGTTTTGGTTTTGGTAGAAAGGGGGAGTATTGATGAACAGTCCCCTTTGAATTATCCTTGCACAATGTAACCCTATTATACACTAATATTAACCCGTTGGCAAGGGTTATGCGTAAAAATCGAGTAAATTTTGTGTAGAGAAACGGTTACGAAATGTCTGATCTACGAATAAAAATCTCCTTCTCTGTGACTGACATGGCTCATGGGGGCGCGGCGCTGGGCCGTCACGAAGGCAAGGTTATTTTTGTGCCTTACGCCCTGCCTGGAGAAAAGGTGACTGTGGAGGTCATTGAGGATAAGCGCCGCTTTGCTCGTGCCCGGCTGCTAGAGGTGCATGACCCGTCACCGGACCGGGTGGTGCCGCCCTGTCCCTTCTTTGCCAAGTGCGGTGGTTGCCAGTGGCAACACGCCAGCTATCCGGCGCAACTGGCTTTTAAAAGGGCCATCGTCCGTGATCAGTTGGTCCGCCTGGGCAAGTTTCCCGATCCACCGGTGCGGGACACGATCGCCAGCCCGGACCCGTGGCACTATCGCAACCACGTGCAGTTGGCCGTGGACCGCCAGGGCCGCCTGGGTTTCCGGGCTGCCACCAGCCGGCGGATCGTGCCTGTGGACGAGTGTCTGCTGCTGCATCCACTTTTGGACGAGATCTTTGCCGCTTTAGACCTGGGTTCTGAGGCCGATCTGCCACCGCTAAGGCGACTCTCGTTGCGGGCCGGGATCAACACCGGTGATCAGATGATTGTCTTTGAGACGGTTGACGATGAACCCCCTCAGTTGGAGGTGGATATTCCCGTCTCTTGCGTGTTGCTGCTGGAGGATGGCACGCCGGTCAATCTCATTGGCCATAATCACATCGCGGAGCGGGTGGCCGGGCAGACCTTTCGTTTCTCGGCGGGCAGCTTTTTCCAGGTGAATATCCCCCAGACCGAAACGCTGATCCGCCTGGTGGCGGAGTATCTGTCGCCCGGCGGCGACGAGACGCTGCTCGACGCCTATTGCGGCGTTGGTACCTTTGCGCTGATGTTAGCCGACGAGGTGGCTCACGTCATCGGCGTCGAGAGCGCGCCCACGGCAGTGGAGGATTTTCGAACCAACGCGGAGGGTGTGGACAACGTGGCCATTCTGCCGGGGGCTGTGGAGGAGGTATTGCCCGGCCTGGAGATGCCCGTTGACCTGGCGGTGGTGGACCCGCCCCGTTCGGGCGTACATACCGAGGCGCTGGCGGCGCTGGTTCACCTGGCTCCTCAGCGCATCGTCTACGTCTCCTGCGATCCGGCCACGCTGGCCCGCGACGGTCGTGCCCTGGCAGAGGCAGGCTACGGGCTGGCCGTCGTCCAGCCGGTGGATATGTTTCCCCAGACCTACCACGTGGAGACGGTCTCGCTGTGGGCGAAAAGGAAACGTAAAACGTAACCATCACGCATCACGCATCACGCATCACGTTCTCACGTTTCACGGCTCAAACAGTTCCACGTAGGCCTGGGCTGCATTGGGTTTTTCTTCGGTCATGGCGGCGTAGAATTCTTTGTCGTATTTGCGCGTCTGCACGACGATGGGCATGGGCACGGCGTGGCCCATGAGCATTACCTGCTCGCGGGTGTCCAGGCTCTCCAGCGCGTTGCGCAAAAAGCTCCGGCCAGCGACGCCGGTGAGTACGGCGTCAATGTCCCGCTCCTCGGTCAATTTGCCGGTGACGCGGGTGCCGAGCTGGGACATTACTTCGCCGTCTATGCTGCTGGGCCGCTGGTCCACCACCATCAACGTGACGTGGTACTTGCGCAACTCGCGGGCGATGGTGCCAAAGATGGTCTGCCGCGAGACGGCGGGGTTGAGAAACTTGTGTGCCTCTTCGATAGTGATCATCAGCGGGCGGGGCCGGTCGCCGGGGTCGTGGGTCTGGTCGTACCTGGCCACTTTCTGACGGTAGAGCTGCCGCACGCGGCGGGTGACAATGTTGGATACCAGCATGTGATCCAGCGGCGAGTCGTACCGCCCAAAGTGCAGCACCACGTGGCGACCCTTGTCCAGCGCGCCGACCATCTCGTCAATGA
>CAYVPU010000075.1:10998-13085 GCA_964453885.1 uncultured Anaerolineae bacterium
CGTCACGTCCACGTTGCGGCCCTCCCGCGACGCGGCCCGCTCGTCCAGCGAGTAGACCAGCACCCTGGAACCAAAGAGGTGCTTTAACCCCTTGACCCGCACGCCATCCTCTGATTCTTTGCCAAAGGCGTACTCGTCGTGCATGTCAAAGATGAGGTTGACGGCGATGTCTGACTTGATCACGCCGCACAGCAGCAGCCGCACCAGAAAGCTTTTGCCCGTGCCGCTCTGCCCAAAGATGCCGTTGCTGCGCTCGACGAGCCGCTCCAGGTTGATGGTGATGGGGATGTCCATGGTCAGCGGCGTGCCCATGGCAAAGTGCTTTTCGTCCTCGCCGCCGAACACAGTGGCAAAGTCGGTTTCGGTCGCTGCGCGGAGAAGCGCAAAGTGCATGGGAATCGTCCGCACCGGCTGGGGCGGGGAGAGGTCCATGGTGAAGGTGAGTTCGTCCCCTTTTTCCATCATCAGCATAGGTCGCACCTGGACGGTGACATAGGTAGCGGTGCCGGCCAGCGCGCTGGCGACGAAGGGGCTGGCGTCGCGGGGCGGGTCGGCGGCGATGCGGGCGTCCGTGGCGCGCAGGAAAATGTCGGCCAGGGTGCTGAAAAACAGGTGCTGCTCCCCTTCGACGACGACGAAACTGCCGATGCGCAGGTCTTCGGTTGAGACGCCGGGGTCCAGGCGGACGGTGAGCCCGGCGTTGAACGCGCCGTCGGTGACGACGCCGAGGCGTTGTGGGGTCATGGTGCTCTCCCTTCTGATCGCGTGAAAATGGCTGCTGTCTCATCCTGGTAACAGTTGGACCATTCGGGTGAGTGTTGAAGGGCTTTATAAAGCCGGGATTGAGCCCTCGGGTCAATCATTAACAAGTCGATCCCTTCTTCGGCCAATAGGTCTTGCCAATTTGGAGCAGCCTCAACAATAGCGATATAGCGTTTCCATTGTTCCAAAGGAAACAGTTCAAAGCGGGTATCAATCCATACGGGATGCTCCGGCAAAGCGTAAGTCAAGTAACTGGAAAAAGCTATGTCGCTCCATAGGGGGCCGAGTAGTTCTGGATGAGCAGTTAACCAGGCTGTCGCTTCTACGGGGGTGTTGGGGGCCAAAGCAGGTGGAGCATCAGGCCACCAATGCTCACGTACTCCCGGCAGGAGAGTCAGTGGCAAAAGGAGCAGCATCAAGGCGATGGCTTTGTTCAGGGTTGGCACCCCCTTTGTGGTGGCCCAGGCCAAATGCTGGCCGACGAGGGGCTCTAACAGGTAAGCACTCGCAGGTGCCAGAATAGCCAAGAACCAAATAACATATCGTACGCCGCTCAAGGCCATCCACCCGAAACCAACGAACCACAGCCAACGTGTTGCTGACAATCGCTTTGAGGAAAAGGCTACCAAGGGGGCAAAAAGCAAGAGCCAGATGAAAAACAGTGCTCCTTGCCACACCTCGATGGTTGGGGGATGCCATTCGATCCCTAGTTGTTGACTGCTGGGGTCTGTGAGGAGTGACAGAACATAAGCCCACGAGCCAAATCCGCGCGGGTTGAGCAACGAAGCCAAGGCCATGCAGCCCAGAACAATCAAAAGTCTCTTCCGATTTCCATTCCCCCCAACCAAGGCCGCCCCAACCAGCAAAAAGCACAGGATAAAGGAACCATGCAAATTTACCCACAAGGCCATAATAAACGGTAACGCCCACAGTAATTTAGACTTGTCCATTTGCCCGCGCCAGAGCAGGGCCAACGTCAGCCCAAAAAGCGGATACGAGAAAATCTGCGGGCGCACGGCCCAATTATTGCTGCCGGCCAACGCTGCCAATAACGTGACCGCACTGGCCAGACGCGGCCCTGCTCCAGCAAGACGACAGGTATACCAAATGCAAGTATAAAAAACCGCTAGCAAAATCCCATTTACCAATACCGTGAGGGTTGTGCCGCCGAGTCGATGTAAAATCCAAAAAATCACCGCAGACAACCAGGAATGGTAAACGACTGGTTGTCCAGTCTGAGTATAGCTGAGAGTGTCTACTGTGGGAACCGCGCCAGTTGTAATGGTGTCTCGTCCAACCCGCACATACCACCAATAGTCGTTCGG
>CAYVPU010000076.1:0-8467 GCA_964453885.1 uncultured Anaerolineae bacterium
CTGGCCTGCGCCCGCAGCACCTCACTGCTGTCCGCGCCGTGGCCCAGATCTGCGACGCCGAACTGGAAGGCGATACGCTGGATTCCCAGACGCTGACCTTCATTCCGCGCCGTCCCCCGCAGGCAGGCCACTATCACCTTGACGTGCTGGATGCCGCGAAAGGCGGCAGTGCTGGCGCAGTCAGCCTCATATTGCAGGCGGTGCTCCTGCCGCTGGCCCTGGCCGAGGGCGATTCCACGATCACGCTGGAAGGCGGCACCCACGTCGCCTGGAGCCCGCCGATCCATTACCTGCAAGCGGTCTATCTGCCAACCCTGGCCCGCCTGGGCGTGCGGGCCGCCATCCAACTGGAGCGGTGGGGCTGGTATCCCCAGGGCGGCGGGCGGGTGGTTTGCCACGTCGAGGGCCTCGGCGCGCCGGCGATACCCGTCCGGCAGGGTCCTTGGTCCTTTGGCCCAAGGACCCTTGGTCCTTCGGCCCAAGGACGAAGGGCAAAGGGCTCAGGACAAGCCCTCCCCCTATCCCCACTTTGCCTGATAGAGCACGGCGGACTGCGGCGGATTACTGGCTTCTCAGCGACCTCCAACCTGCCGGCCCACATCGGCCGGCGACAGCGCGACCGCGCGGTAAAGCTGCTCCGCTCGCGTGGCTTTGTGCCCCAGATCGAGATCGTGGACGCCCCCTCGCCCGGTCCCGGCACTTGCGTCTTTCTCCTGGCCGAGTTCAAGGGCGTGATGGCAGGGTTCACCGGCTACGGGCGACTGCGCAAGCCGGCCGAGAAGGTAGCCGAAGAAGCGGCGCGCGCTTTCCTGGCCTACCAGCGCAGCAGCGGCGCCGTGGACCGCTACCTGGCCGACCAACTGATCCTGCCCCTGGCGCTGGCATCCGGCGAGTCCTGCTTTACGGCCGGCAAGGTAACTGGTCACCTGCGTACCAACGCCTGGCTGGTCGAACAATTCCTGCCGGTCAGGGTGGCAATTGGCGAGAATCGGAGCGTGCGGATCCAGACAGGACCAAAGGAGAGTAAACCCAGCTGATGTCTCAGTCTACACAAGATGCTGACGCCCGGCGGGGCGGCCCCGCCGGGCTAACCATGTCTACTGTTATGCGCTTCTGGCTGCCGCTGGCTGCCAGTTGGCTGCTGATGACCACCGAAATGCCCATCGTCAACGCCATCGTGGCTCGCATGGCCGAGGCCAAAATCCAACTCGCCGCGTTCGGCATCGCCTTCTCGCTGGCGCTGGCAGTGGAAAGCCCCATCATCTCGCAGCTCACTGCGGCCAACGCGCTGGCTCGCGACCGGGCATCCTTTCGCCTGCTGCGTCGCTCCATGCTGGGGCTGAGCGCTCTACTGACAACAGCCATGTTGCTGTTAAGTCTCACCCCCCTGTTCGACCTGGTGGTTTTGCGGTTCATCGCCGCGCCGGCCGAAATCGCCGTCCGAGTGCGCCCGGTGCTGGTGGCATTGACCCTCTGGCCGGCAGCCATCGCCTACCGTCGCTTCCACCAGGGCGTGATGATCCGGTATGGCTACACCCGCCAGGTGAGCTATGGCACTGCTATGCGGCTGCTCACGTCCGCGGGCATCGCGATTGCGGGGTTAGTCTGGGGCAGGCTGGACGGCGCAACCGTGGGAGGACTGGCACTGGGCGCCGGCGTCATCGCCGAGGCGGTTTTCATTCACTACCTGTCGAGACCGGCGGTGAGAAAAGTGGAAATGATAGACCCTTCCGCCGGCGAGCCCCCCTTGACCCTGCGGGCGTTGCTCCAGTTCTACTCGCCCCTGGCCCTCACGTCCATCATTATGCTCTCGACGGCGCCGCTGATCAACTTTGGCCTGGCTCGTTCCTCTGACCCCGTCGAGACACTGGCCGCCTGGCCAGTGGTCAATGGCCAGTTGCTCGTCGTGCGCAGCTTTGGGTTCAGCCTGCAAGAAGTCATCGTCGCCCTGCTGGACGGCCCGGCGGCCATGAAGGTGTTGCGGCGTTTTGCCATCACGTTGGCTGGAGCATCGTTGGCCTTGCTTTTGACGATCGCCTTTACACCGTTGGCTCCCTGGTGGCAGCAACAAGTCGCCGGCCTGAGCGAAGAACTGACAGCTTTTGCCGTCCCCGCGCTGCAACTGGCGGCCTTGTTGCCGGTGCTGGCCGTGATCCAAAGCTGGCTGCGGGGTATCGTCGTCACCGGCAAGGCCACCGGCGCCATTGCCCAGGCCACGGTGATCAACCTGGGTGTGCTGATGACGGTGCTCCTGTTGGGAGCCAAGGGAGGTTGGCTGCCGGGCACGTCACTGGCCGCCGTCGCCCTGACCGCCTCGCAGCTGGTAGAGAGCGTCTGGCTGTGGCGCGGTGCGCGTCCGGCACAGCGGCAAATCATGGGGCAGGCACAGGCCAAAGTATTGCCCTTTACTAAACCGTGAGCCAGAGTCAGAAGACGGGTTGCTTGCCCAGTCGCCGGAACTGAAAAATCTGGCGGAACGCGTGAGATTTGTCATTTGTTGTCATTTATTTCTTGCATCTCTAGCGTCTGTTGCAGGCTGGCGGCCAGTTCGGCCAGCACCTGGGCAGAGGAAGCGACCTGCTCTATCGAAACCACCTGTTCCTCGACTGCGGCCGCGATCTGCTCGGTGGCAGCCGCGTTCTCCTCGGCCACCGTCGCCATCTCATTCACCGCCCCCACCATTGTCTCCGAGGCTTCCTCCTGCCCTTTCGTCGCCACCGCCGTCTCCTGCGCCAGCCTCGCCGTCTGCCCCGCGGCTCTATGTACCTCCTCCATCACCGTCCGCATCTCTTCCAGGCGACTTCCGATCTCCTGGCTCAGCGCGGCAATCTCGCCCACCAAAGCCGCTGAATGGTCGGCCAGCCGTCGCACCTCGTCGGCCACCACCGCAAAGCCTGCACCGTGCTCGCCAGCCCGCGCCGCCTCAATGGAGGCATTCAGGGACAGCAGGTTAGTCCGTCCGGCGATCTTGTCCACCAGCGTTACCACCCGCTCGATCTCACTCAACCTGTCCCCCAGCGCCTGCACTACGCGGGCCGAGTCTTGCACCAGCTTTTGGGTCTGGGCCGAGGCATCGCCGGTCAGGTGGGCATTGCCGGCGATCTGGCTGGTGGCGGCAGCCAGTTGCGCTACAGAGCGCGAGACATCTTCCGCCCGGCGTGCCTGAGTAGCCGCCCCCTGCGCCACCTGGCCGACCGTCACGGAAACATGCTCAGAGGTGGCGTTCATCTGCTCCATCATCGCTGCCAGTTCCTCGCTGGAGGCGGAGAGTTGTTGTGAGGTCTCTGCGACCCGCTCCAGCAGATAGCGCAGGTTTTTGATCATCCGATTAAAGGCTGCGGCCAGGACACCCACCTCGTCCTGGCTGGTGACGGGAACAGTCAGCGACAGGTTGCCGGCCGCCACTTTCTCCGCCACGGCGCTCATCGCCCCCAGGGGAGCCGTGATACGCTTGATATTTATATAGGCCAGTATCAACATGACTACCAGAATGGTACCTCCGGCCAACAATGCCCCAGCCTGGCCGCGCTGAATATCATGCACGACCTCATTGCGCAGTGCGCTGATCTCGACGATGCCGATGAGCTTGCCGGAATAGTCCCACAGAGGGCCATCCAGCACGCCGTAGTGATTCCCCGCGTGTGAGATTCTGCTGATGACGACCTCGCCGGTCTCGCGTACCTGATCGTAGACCTCTGGGGGCACTGGCAGGCGTTCGTCCAGGGTCGAGGCATAGATCCACAGGTCACCACCGTTTGCCAAGACCGCCCCGGTGCTATCCTCGTCAAATGTGGTGACCTGGCTGCCGCTCTCGATCGAATAGATGCACACGTCCAGTTCGTGTTCTATTCTCAAGTATTCCACTTGGAAATGCTCCAAAAACAACTCCCCAAAATCCATGCCCAATTCCACTGTCCCAATGTGTTGTCCCTGATAACTGACCGGCGCCACGCCTCGGATACCCAGACCTGCCCTGCCCTCCTCCAATCCCTTGACGGTAACCTGTTGAGCGTTGGCCAGCACAACGGTGTGGCGAAAGTCCGAGAGATCATCGCCGTACTTGTCCAACTGGTGCAGCCGCAAGAACGAGGTGCCTGGGGGCAGGTGAAAGTGAAACTGGGGAAAAACGTAGGACTTTTTTTCCAGGGCCTGGTACACGGGCAACATCAACTGCGCTAGCCCTTCCCGATCCTGGGCCGCGAGTGCTTTCTGGACGTCGGGCCAATGGGCAAAGTTGATTGCCAGGGCCAGAGAGATCTCCCCATGCACCTCTATCGCCGTCATAAAACTTAGATAGATGTTTTGAAACTGCCGATTCTCTCCTTCCACGGCGATGCGAGTCTGCTTGACAACAGACATTGATACCAGCGCCACTACGACAAAGACGAGGCCGGCCACGATGAGCAGGAGCAGACGATACACGATCTTTATTCTCGAAAACAGTCCCCATCGCTTTTGGACATCTGGTGAATCTTGCTGCTCCATCCTTTTCACTCCTTCAAGGTGTCCTCACATCAGTCCCTGCACCAGATTTGGCACGTCCAGAATCAGCACCACTTGTCCGGCGCCCACAATGGTGGTGCCGCTTAGCCCAGAGATGCCGGCCAAAGACCCGAGCAGTGACTTGACGACGATCTCTTGCTTGTCCAACAACTCATCCACCACCAGGCCGAGACGCTGGTCGCCGCGCCGCACGACCAGGGCGTACTTGTCGCCCGAGTATCCATCCCCGTTTGGCACGCCCAACAAATGCCCCAAAGAAAAGACGGGCAGCACCTCGTTTTCCAGGCGGATGACCTGCCAACGGTGGATCCGCTGCACCGTTTCGGAAGCGACCTCAATGGTGCGCTCGACGTGGTGCAAGGGCACGGCGTAGGTTTCCTCTTCCACCTTTACCAGCAGCGCCTGAGTCAGCGCCAGGGAGAGGGGCAGAAGCAAGCGGAAAACCGTCCCTTCGCCCGGCTCTGTTTCGATCTCTATCGAGCCCCGCAGTGCCTCTATCTGGCGCTTTACCACGTCCAGGCCCACCCCGCGCCCGGAAACGTCGGTAACCTGCCCGGCCATGGAGAACCTGGGATCACAAATCAGCATCAGAATCTGATCGAGGCTCAGTTCGTGGGCATGTTCCCGGGCCAGGACGCCTCGCTGGATGGCCACCTCCAGGATGCGCTCGGCATCCATCCCCTGACCATCGTCTTGCACCTCGATGACGGCCTGCCCTCGCTCCCGGCGCGCCGACAGCCGGATGAGGCCCTGGCGCGGCTTGCCAGCACGCTGGCGCTCCTCTGGCGTCTCCAGGCCGTGATCGGCGGCATTGCGCAGGAGGTGCACCAATGGATCGGCCAGCGCCTCCAGCGCAGCGCGATCCATTTCCATGTTACGGCCTGTTATCTCGAGTCCGGCCTCTTTGCCCAGGTCGCGCAATAGATCGCGCACCATGCGCGGAAAACGGTCAAAGACCTGGCTCACCGGCACCATGCGTGCCTGTAGCACCGCTTCGTGCAGGCGACCGAGCGTGCGGTCGTGCCGGTCCAATGTCTCTTTCATGGGCAAGAGAGCCTCGTCGTCCAAACCATGTCGCCGGGCCACAGCCTCCAAAGTCCGCGTCGCCTCGAATAACTGGCCCCGGTTGATGACCAGTTCGCCCACCAGGTTGAGCAGCAGGTCCAGGTGTTGCACGTTGACTCGAACCATCGTAGTTTGGATCGCCGGCTGCACCGAGCGTTCTGGGCCGGACGGTAAAGCCACCTCTGCTGGCTCGGCTTTTTCCTCGGACAGGAGCACCTGGACAGATTTGACCTCGCTGAGGCCCTCTATCGCCGCTTGCACCTGATCGGGGGGCGTGTCGGAACGAAGAAACACGCGCATCGTGTCAAAACCCTCGCCCGCCAGCACCTCTTCCTGCGGATCGGTGCCCACCACCTCGCCGAGATCGCGCAGGCGCTCCAGGATCATGTAGGCCCGCAGGCTTTTCATCTGGCAATCGTCGGCCAGGATCGCCCGCACCTGCAGGACGTCTGGAGGTGCAGCTGCGCTTTCCTGAACCACAGTCTTTTCCTCCGTTGCAACGATCTCTTGCAAGCGGTTGATGAGAACCTGGATGTCCAGCTCGCTTTTGCGGTCGGCGGCTACGTCGTCTACCAGCGCGCTCATGCTGTCCACGCCGGCAAAGAGCAAATCCATCAATGGCGACGTCACGGCCTGCTTCCCCTGGCGCACCCGGTCCAACAGGTCTTCCAGGGCATGGGCCAGTTGGGAGAGGTCTGTGTAACCCATGGTGGCGGCCATTCCTTTGATGGTGTGGGCAGAGCGAAAGATCTGTTCCAGAGCTTTACTGGAGGCAGGATTCTGCTCCAGTTCCACCAGCTCTTGGTTGAGCAGTTGCAGGTGCTCCAGGGCCTCGCTGACAAAGAGGTCCTTGTATTGCGACATATCCATTGAATTACTCCACCCTCAGACTAAAAAACTTTGCTGCCTCGTGACGAAGGACTAACGACAAAGGACGCAAGCTGGAACGTCCACCGTGCTTTCATTCTTGTCCCACCAGGCGCACAATTGTGGGCGCGATAGCGTCCAGGGGTAGCACCTGATCCACAAAGCCACTGTCTGCAGCCGAACGCGGCATACCATAGATCACACTGGTCGCCCGATCCTGGGCAATGGTCTGGCCACCATGCTGCTTGATAGCCTTGATGCCCTGGGTGCCGTCGGAGCCCATGCCGGTGAGTATTACGCCAATGCACCGTTCGCCATGCACCTGGGCTGCCGATTCCAGTAAAAGATCGGCCGCCGGGCGCAATCCCATGACGGGAGGCGAGTCGTCCAGGCAAAGCGTCGTGTGACTGCGCAAGCGTGGTGGAACGAGCAGCAGGTGGTGCCCGGCCGGTGCGATGTAGAATTTCCCTGACTCTATGGTCTCCCCGTCTTCTGCTTCCTTTACCCTCAGTTCGCTCCGGGCATCGAGGCGCTGTGCCAGCGAAGAGGTGAAGCCTTTGGGCATGTGTTGCACCACGAGGACCGCCGCCGGCAGTCCACCAGGCAACCCTCGCACCAGCACATCCAACGCACGGGGGCCGCCGGTAGAGGCTGCTACGACTACCAGTCGCCGCAGTTCTGAACCGTCCATTGGCGGCGGTAGAGTCGGAGATGATGAGAGCTGCCCTTCCTTCAGCGGTAGAGTCGCCGGGCGAGCCAACCTGGTCGCATTGGCCAACACCGCTATTTTGACCTTGTTCAGCAGCTCATCTCGCACCTTGTACAAGTCCACCGAGATAGTGCCGGAGGGCTTGAGAACAAAATCCACAGCGCCCAACTCCAGGGCAGCCAATGTCAACCCCGGATCGGCCAAGCCACTGAGCATTACGACGGGCAAGGGCATCTCGCGCATGATGCGCTCCAGCGCCTCCAGCCCAGACATGCGGGGCATCTCTACGTCCAGCGTGACCACGTCGGGGCGCAGAGCAGCGATCTGGCGCAATGCATCGAGGCCATCTTGAGCCGTGCCTACCACCTTTACCCCGGGGTCGGACTCGAGCAGATCCGCGATCAATTTCCGCATCAGCGCAGAGTCATCTACCACCAGAACGCAGAGTTGACTGCTCACTGTGCCCAGACCTTTCGCATCGCTTCCAGGATTTTGGCCGGCATGATGGGCTTGACGAGGAAATCTCGCGCCCCGGCTTGCAGGGCCTCAATGATCCTGCGCTGCTGGCCGACCGTGGTGCACATGATCACCCGCGCTTCCGGGTCCTGGCGCAGGATGACCCTGGTGGCCTCAATGCCATCCAGTCCGGGCATCATAATGTCCATCAGCACCAGGTCGGGTTGCAATTCGGCGTACAGCCGGATCGCTTCGTCTCCGTCAACCGCCTCCCCGATGACCCGAAAAGAACTCTCTCTCAGGATGTCTTTGAGCAATCGCCGGATAAGAGGCGCATCATCTGCGATGAGCACAGTCGCTTTTTCTGTGGACAACATCTCTCTCCTCTCTATATCATCACTGACCATCCAGCTCTTCACACCCTGCCTCCGTCAAACACCTGGTACTCGGGAGAAACCTGTTCCAGGGCATTGATCTCTTTTAACGTCAACACGTTGGTCAAGTCGAGGATGATCAGCAACCGGTCGGCGAGCTGAGCAACGCCGGTGAGGTAAATGCCATTGATGTCGGCGACCATCTCGGGGGGTGGTTCCACGGCATCAGCAGGCAGGGGCAAGATTTCGCACACCAGATCGACCAATATGCCCACCCGCTGTTCGCCTGTTTCGACAATGATGACCCGCGCCTTGGGGCCGTAGGGTGTCTGGGATAACACAAAGCGTTTCTTCAAGTCCACGACCGGTATAACGTCCCCCTCGACGTTAATGACCCCTTCCAGAAAGCCCGGCGCCCGGGGCACGCGGGTGATGGGCGACAGCCGCACGATGCGGATAGCCTGGGTGATCGGCATGGCGAACTCGGTATCTC
>CAYVPU010000076.1:8567-13049 GCA_964453885.1 uncultured Anaerolineae bacterium
CCCGATTGTAGTGGATTGCTCGATTTTTTCGACGACAAATTCCTTCTCCCCTGCTCGGTAGAGACGTAAAATCTTACGTCTCTACTACGAACCTGATGTGCTGCTCGATTGGAACTCTACCGGAAAGATCTGGAGTTGATCGATCAGGTGCTGCAACTGGCTCGCCATCTCGGCCAGCTCGTGGGCCGAGGCCGCCACCTGCTCAAAGGACACTGCCTGACCTTCGACAGCCTCTGAAACCTGAGTCGTTGCCATGGCGTTCTCTTCAGTAATGGTGGCCATTTCGTTAATGGCATCCACGATGTCCTGCGTGCCTCTTTCCTGCTGGTGGGTGGCCCCGGTGGTTTCATCGGCAAGTTGAGTGCTGTGGTGGGTAGCCGACACGATGGCTTCTATAGAATCGAGCAGTTCGGTTGTGGATTGGCGGATTTTCCGGCTGAGTCCGGCGATTTCGCCCACTGCCCGGCTGGAACTGTCGGACAGTTTGCGCACCTCTTGGGCCACCACTGCAAAGCCGCGACCGTGCTCGCCAGCCCGGGCGGCCTCGATGGCGGCGTTCAGGGCCAGCAATTCCGTCTGGTCGTCAATGCGCCCCACAAGGGCCACCATGCGATCGATCTCCTGGGTGTGGCGGCGGAGTACAGCCAGCAGGTCATGGGCCTGTGTGACCTCGCTGGAGGCCTGGTGCAGAGCCGCGCCGGTGGCCCTGGCGTTGGCGGCAATGGTCTTTGTGGAGGCATCCAGGCTGCCGATGGCCCTGGACACGAGGGCCACCTGCTCGGCCTGCAAGTCGGCCCCCTGGGCGATGTGGTGCGCGCTGCTGGACACCTGTTCGGCGGCGTGACGCATCTCCTCGGCAAAAGCCCACAACTCTTCCGAGGCAGCGGCCACCCGCTCGGAGGTGGCCTGCACCGACAAAGCCAGACGCACTGTCTCCTTTTGTATCTCTTCCCGGCGTGCCATCTGCCGCCGTAGCCTAATCATCTGGCTGGAACTGAAACCGGCGATGAGCAGTAAAACGGCGAACCAGGCCAGCATGGGGGGCAGATTCTGCCATTGCAACTGCCCTTTTGCCCCAGCCACAGATAGAAAAGCCAGCCCCGTCATGACGCTCAGGCCCACCGTCCCCTTGGCGGTCGGCGATTGAGCCAGGCCCACCATAACAAAAAAGTAAAACACAGTGAAAGGGCTGTTCAGCCCGCCCGTAACCAGGTGCACCAGCGCGGTCCAAAGAAGGATGATGGGGCTGAAATACATGATCAGTTGCTGTTTCTTGATAAAGGCCTGCACCAATGCTTTGACCTTGACCATCTGAAACACACCAAAGAGCACGCCTCCAGCGAACAAACCATAGGCGGCCCACAGCGGCGTGACGTCCTTATGAGGGTAAGGCAAAGCAATCACCACCATACCGACAATAGAGAGAAAGATAGTCATCGCACCGCTCATATATATCGTGCCACTCGTGAATATCATGGTCCCTCCTCGACAACCTTGGCATAGATGTGCAAACGGGGGTCCGTCACCTGAAACAAATTTGCCGCGCTGACCAGGGGCATTTCTGTCTTGCCCAACACCAAATGTCCTCCTGGCCGCAACGCCCGATGCAGAGAGGGTAGAACCCGCGCTTGCTGCTGGCGAGAGAAATAGATCAACACGTTCCGGCAGAGGATCAGATCGAACGGGCCTGTGTTGGGCAGGTTGCTGTTCATCAGATCGTGCTGGCGGAACGTGACCAGCCGCCTTAACTCTGGACGAATGGGATGATGATTCCCCTGGTGAGTGAAATAAGGCGCTAGAAATTCGTCGCTGACGCCGCGAAAGCTAAAGCAGGTAAACTGGCCACCGCGGGCCTGACGCAGGGCCTCATCGTCAATATCGGTGGCCAGGATTTCAAGCCTCCACCGCTTCAGTTCCAGGCCCAACAATTCCCAAAGCAGGATGGCGATGGAATAGGGCTCTTCGCCGCCAGCGCATCCGGCGCTCCAGACAGCCAGGTGACGGCGGCCCGCTTTGGCCCGCTGTTGGATCAATGGCGTCAGGATGTCGTCGCGGATGCTCAGGAACACCTCACCGTCGCGAAAAAAGTAACTCAGATTGATGGTCAGTGCCGACATGAGGCGAGGGTACTCGTCCGGGTCGGCATCCAGCAGGTTCTGGTATTCGCGATAAGAAGCCGCACCCCTGGCCCGCATCCGCACCGATAACCGGCGTTTCAGAAAGTTCGGCTTGTACTGGTTACCATCAAAGCCCCGGTTACGGCGAATCTTTTCCACGAGAACGGCCAAGCCGTGGTCCTTATTTGACATCACATCCTTGTTCATTTCATTTCCGAAACGACGTGGGCCAGCAGTGGCGGAAGCGTCTCGGGCAGGTTTTCCCGTTCTGTGTTACGACTGACGGCATAGGCCAGCCGGGCAATGGCCATCGCACCCGGCGCCCTGGCCTTGCGCAACACGACCGGCACGCCCCGGTTGATGCCTTCGACAAAAAGCGTTTGTTCATACGGAATGACCAATGGAATCCGGCGCTTCAGCGCGGCCTCAATGTCCTTTTGTGGCAGCCCCTCGCGGGGAAACGTCCAGTTCAAAATCGGCACAATTCGGTCAGCGGCGTAGCCCAGCGAAGCGAAAACCGCCAGTGTCGAGGTAGCCACTTTCAAAGCAGCCAGGTCAGGACTCAGCACGAGAAGAATCACTGTGGAGAGGTCCAGAGCTGTCAGGGTGACCTCGCTAAACGTGGAGGGGAGATCCAGCACCACGTAGCTGAACAGGCTCTTGGCCAGAGTCAATGCGTGGTTGACAGCCATGGGGGTGACCTGCTCGGCCAACTCGGGTCGCAGGGGGGCTGGCAACAAGCGGACCCCTGACTCGTGCCTCTGCAGGTAGGCCATAAGCAGGTCGGCGTCTATGTCGTCGAGGTTGGCGGCAGACAATTCGGCCAGCGTGTTCCTGGCTTTCAGGTCGAACATCATTGCCCCGTGGGCCGATTCCAAAGCCAGGTCCACCAGCGGCACCTCAACCTGCCACATCTGAGCCAGGGCCACCGCCAGGTTCACGGCAATGGAAGTCACCCCCACCCCTCCCTTGAGGCTGAACACGGAGATGACTCGCGCCTCTTCGCGGACAGCCTTCTCGCCTGCCTGAGCAGCCGCGCGCGCCAGCAGCGCCTGGATGCGGAGTTCCAGTTCTGTGGGGTCCACGGGCTTGACCAGGTAGTCGTCCGCACCGGCCTCAAAGCCGGCGACTTTTTCCTGGATGCCGCCTTTGGAAGTGAGCATGATCACCGGCGTGTTAGCGGTGGCAGGGTGTTGCCTCAGACGGCGCACCAACTCGTAGCCATTTATGCCGGGCATGACCACATCGGACAAGATGAGATCAGGCGTAACCGAACGCAACCTGGCGAGTGCCTCCTCACCACTATACGCTACCACCACCTGGTAGCCAGCAGCAGTGAGCCTGTCCTGCAACATTCTGGCCGAAAGTTTGCTGTCGTCTACAACGAGGACGCGAGCTGCTGATATTGTGGACATCATACCTCCTTATTTTCGTACCCGCTTGCGCGGTGTTGGGGTCGGCGTCGGCTGACTTGGACCCCGCCCTGGACCTGCGAGAAACACGATTCTGGGCAGTTCATGTTGGCTACTCCTGTTTTTCTTATCCGAGTTCAAGCTAAAGCAAGGATTTCTGGGTGACAGGTGAAAACACTGGGGCATGGCCCGTCACTCCCTATTATACCCTTTTTCTGACGATTCTTGTGTAAAGAAGGCATAAAGTTTGCGTAAATTTCGCGTGAGTATTTTTGAGGGAACGGCGCCGTGGTTCTCTGGTGCACACATAGCAGCCAGGCAGGTCATCAGAAGCACTCTGCGCTTTTGCTTCTGGCACCACACGCCTAAAGGGAGGAGCTTTTCGCGGGTTTGGTGTGCCGGTGGTTCACGGGGCGAACTTGAGGCGAAGCACAGCCATCACCTGGCGGCTGATCAGACCCTCTTTTTCATCAAAGCGTTCCTCAAAGTTCTCATTGCCGATCAATGCGCGCAAGGCTTTCCGAGTCGGCGCGTCGTATTCGCCTGTGGTGGGACCATCGTAGTACCCAGCCCATTGGAGAATGTGCTGTACCTCGCGGGCCAGTTCGTCTTCGATGACGACCATTTCGCCGGAGGCGGGGGGGTTGAAAAAGAGGTGGTGCAAGTCCACCAGAGCTTTGAGGCGTTCGATGGGCGCCGGGTCGTCGTCTACTCGCAGGTCCATATAGCGATCGTTGTAACCGCCGTAGCCGCCCCCGGGCCGGACGACCAGCACTGCCGCCGACTGCTTTCCCCGGCGGTCGCCGCCAGCGGCCTGTCCAGCGGCCAGCGCGGCGACCAACCGGTCGGCCAGTTCACCCTGTACCTCCTCGAAGGTTTTGGCCAACGCTTCCACCGTCGCGCCGCTGACCAGGATGTTGCCCTGAGCGGCATAATGCGTCCCGATGAGGCCA
>CAYVPU010000077.1:0-9707 GCA_964453885.1 uncultured Anaerolineae bacterium
CGCGTACCCTGTACCCTGTACCCTGTACCCTGTACTGTCGTCCAGGACAGTGCTGTCGTCCAGGACAGTGCTGACCGCCCTGTACTGACCGTCCAGGACAGTGTCCAGGACAGTGCATTGTGCTACGTAAAGCGTCCTGCGCGATTACGAAATCGCGGCTACAACTTGGCGTTTTCCCATAACGGGAATTGCTGGATTTACAATGGGGAGGCCGAGGGAGTTTTTTGGTTGTCGATTCCTGACGGCACGGCAGTTGCTTTGGGCGCAAAAAGGCGATGGCGTCCGCAATGTCTGGCGGGTTAGAGCGACTCTTGCAACTTTGCCATCAACGTCGCTTCCGGCGCGGCTCCTTCGATCTGAATCGTCTCGTTGATGACGATGCGCGGCACGCCCCGGACGTTGTATTTGATGGCCAAGTGCGGAAACTCCATCGCCTCCACCATGTCGGCGCGGATGTTATCGCTGGCGATGGCCAGTTTGTGAGTCAGGCGCACGGCCTGGGGACAGTACGGTCAGGTGGGGGTGACAAAGACCTGGAAGTGCAGCGGCTCTGCGATTTCGGCCAGGGTCTCCCTGGTGGCGGGCAGCAATTCCACCTCCCCTCTGGAGACATCAACGATGTCTTCGATGAGAGAACTGAACTCGTAGCCCGAAGGGATGCCGTAAAAGCGCACGCCGTAGTCCTTCTGGCCTACGACGGCGATGGCCGGGATCTTGTCCACGCCATACTCTTCCACCTTCTCCTTGTCAATGACAAAGTCGTAGATTTTAAGCTCGATTTTGTCCGAGAGGGCGGCTACTTCCTCGGCCAACTGGCGGGTCTCGGCGCAGTATTGGCACTCCATGGCCTGGGTAAAGTTCACCAGCCTGACCGGGTTGACCAACTCTTCTCGGAATTGGGTCTCAATGATTTTTTTGTCTTTGTCTTGAAGCCGCGGCATGATTTGCCTCCTCTTTTTTCTAGTCTTAGGGTGATAAGGACTCGAATTCTAGCTATCACAGGCTTAGGCACTGAGCGACAGAACTCCTGATAGCGCAAGTTCTTTGCGAGTGGGACGAGATTTTTAGCAGAGACAAGGAGAACACTGAGAGTACTTTTTTCAAAAGACTCGGTGACCTCTGTGTCTCCGTGGTGAGATTGATCCGTTTGAGATCAAGTCTCGCTAGATGAACAGCGTGACGCCGGCCTCGGACGCCTCTTTGATATAGCTCGCCACGCCCATCAGGCCGCTGACCTCGTCGATCAGGTCTTCTTTAGCGATTTCCATCACGTCCATGCTCATTTTGCAGGCATAGAGCTCGACGTCCAGGTCGATGGCCGTTTCCAGCAACTCGCTCAGGCCGACGACGTTTTTGTCCTTCATCATCTTTTTGAACATCCATCGCCCGATGCCGCCAAAGTTAAAGCGAGACGGGCCAATAGTCTCGATGCCTCCCCGGTTCATCAGGCCCATCATCTTACCCAGGAAGCCTTTGCCGGTGAGGGTCCCTTTCTGTATGGCCTTGAGGCCCCAGAAGGTGAAGAACATACTCACCTCCATGCCAGAGGCAGCCGCGCCAGTGGCGATGATAAAGGCGGCAAAAACTTTGTCCATGTCGCCGCTAAAGACGACGATAGAGGTTTTTTCTGTGTCAGACATCTTTTTCTCCCTTTGAGTTCAGGCCGTCTTTTTGACGAAATACCGGGTATAGTCACCGGCGTCTTTTTCGTCCAAGAATTCATTGCCGGTCTTGGCACACCAGGCCGGCACGTCGGCGTGAGCGCCTTCGTCGTCGGCCCAGATTTCCAGGATCTGCCCGACCTCCATCTTTTTGATCGCCCGCGCCATGTTGACGATGGGCATGGGGCACATTTGCCCGTTAAAATCTTCCACTCGATCTGCTTGCATGATTTGATTCTCCTTGCTGTTTTTGTGAGTTGTTTATATCCAGGGCACAACGTTGTGCTCTTCTACCAGGCCGACGAATCCATCGTAATCAATCACCTGAATGCCCTCAATGATGCGCTTGACCCCCCGCGCTTCGAGATCGGCCTCCAGGGCATAAACGGGATGGTGTTTCAGGGCGGTCTTGAGCTGCTCTGCAAATCGCCCGCCGTCTATTGCTCCGTAGACGCCATCTTCGTAGAGCAGCACTGGCTCGCCCTCCGGCGCGATTTCCAGGCAAGTTGCCAGGTTGTTAGTCATCAAGGGGGATTTGTTTACCATATACAGCATATCGTCTCTCCTTGGCCCTAAAACGGTATCACTGTGCCATACTCGGCCAACAGTTTGGCCAGGCCAGCGTTGTCTACCAACTGAACATCCATCACCAGATCGTCCACCGACAATCCCCGTGCCGCCAAGGAGGGCTGGTGGACGTAAAAGCCAGCCACGCCGAACTCGGGCAGCATAGGAAACCCCTCGCCTAGCGGTTTCATGTCCAGTTTTTGCGGATTCTGGTCTTTGACCAGTGCGTAGATGCCGTCATCCATAAAAGCGATAACGACATCCACCTCAAAGATAGCGACGCCCATCACTGAGCGGAATCCCTCGGCGGTGTAGACGCTCCCATAAGGAGCCTGACGCATCAATACAATAGCTTTGTTCATGCTTTCACTCCTCAGTCCCCAAAGGTCACAAAGCGATCTGACTGTTGAATCATCTCGGCCATCGCGCCCAGACCAGAAAGCCGGATGTTATCCACCGTCAAATCGCGCTTCATGCCTCGGAACTTGGCGCAAGCGGTGCAGGCCACAATGTCTATGCCTCGCTGGCCTAGTTCATCGAACATCTGGGCCAGGTTGCGCTCTCCTGGAGGTTTGATGAACCGGTTGGCCATGTTGACTGCGTCGGTGTAGAGAAAGATGCCCGTGATCTCGTGGCCGCGCGCCAGGGCCGCTTTGACAAATTGATAGGCCGAATCGGCGGCCTGGTGCTGGTAGGGGCCTTCTAGAACCATAACTCCAATTTTCATGTGACTTGCCCTTTCAGAGCACCGTACCCTTTGTCCTGGGGCCAAAGCCCTGGGTCCCCTGTGTCCTTGGGCCACAGGACCAAGGGCTTGAGACCCAGGATCAAGGAGACCCAGGGTTGGACACGGTACGACGTTCCTGGATATGTATGATGCCGTTAGCAGATTCCAATTTGCCTGCCTTGAACAACTCGACGGCCTGCCACACCGAGATGTCGGTCTCGCACAGCACGACGTCGACGCCCATCTGAAAGAAGATACGGCAGCACTGCGGTTGGATGTGGGACGTGATCACCACTGTCGCGCCGCCCTTGACCACTGCGCGGACAGCGTCCACGCTCACATCTTCCGGTGAGGCTTTGGGAGTGACCTCGACCACGGTGTGATCTAGAGTGTCTGGATCCACCAGCAGAAAACGAGAGCACATGCCCAACGATGTGCCGACGGGCGCGTCGAGGTCGTCGCCGTCAGAAGCGACGGCGATTTTGACTTTGGCCTTGCGCCCTTTGGACGTGTACAGGGCCTCGCTCAAGAATCGCTGCACGGCCTGGCGCACCGTCAGGCCCTCCACGCCTTCGATCACGTCCACACCCAGTTCATGCATCACCATGCGGCATCGCTCCTGGGCCTGGGCCACGATGACGGTCGACACATCGTGTTGCGCCAGAGTGCGGATCGCCGCCAGGCTGGATTCTTCGTACGATTCCACCGGCGGCTGCGAGACCACAAAATAGCTCATCGAATCGGTGTCTACGATGACAAAACGGGGACACCAGCCGAATTCACTTCTGACCCAGGCGTCCAGGTTGTCACCTGTTGTTCCAACCGCTATTTTCATAAAAACCTCCGCTCACTTTAGGGCAGTCCACCGCTAGATATTTGTCATCTCGGCAATACGTTCCAGGCGGCCAATTAGCTTCAGTCGTTCTTGAGCGATCTCACAAAAGGTGCTCGCCACCTGCTGGAGCAATTTGGCGACGTGAGACACCCGATCGTCCGATAAGGCCCGTACACTATCGGCGGCAGCCCGCAGGTTACTCTCGGCCAGGCCCAACTCGGCCGCCAGGACAGACAGGTTAGTCTGCCACGCCCCCCCATTGCCCCCCGGCGATGGGGCGATGAACTGGCAGCCGGCAACGTTGGCTACCCATTCGCCCTCCACTTTGATTGGCGCACTGGCGCACAGTAGGCCGGTGTGGCAGGTACGTACCGGTGGGAGAGATTGCTGACTGCTACTCGACAATCGCCACGATGCAGCACAACGCTGGCGACCTTCCCTGGTAGACAGTATCAGATTGCAGAACTCGCAGGAATTGCTGATTTCGGTCAGAGGGGTGCCATCTGGCGCGGTGGTGACGGCGGCGATGTCCAACGCCTCGGCGTAAATAGACTGGATAGCCTGGACACAAGACAGTGGAAGCACGTGGGAAGAGCTTGGCTCGCCGCCCTCGGCGGGCAAGGCAGCAACTCCCAGGCTGGCCCGCTGCTTCTGGAGCCAGGCCTCAATCTCTTGACGGGAGAAACGCCACTGGCTGCCTACCTTGAAACCGGGGAGGCGGCCATCGTTCAACATGCGATAGATGGTTATACGATCTACTTGAAGAAGTTCCTGCAATTGGCGGGTTGTCAGCAAATCATCCATCTTGTTCCCGTTGGCTCATCGAGGTGCTAGTTGCTTGGCCGGGCTCAATACCCGGCTCAACCAATGAATCAAGAAAGTGAGAAATCGTATGCCGGCAATATGATAGCACAGCTCAGGATATTTGTCAAATCCGCTATATCTTGTTATATCTTTTAATAACATTTCTTGGGTGCGCCTGCAAAAACGTCCAAACATACTGAACAAGTTTTGTGTCCGTTCACCAGGAGGCAAGAACCCCGGTTTTTCTTGCCAGAGAACCCTGTTGGCCTCTGAAAAACACCTTGCAGCCGCAAAACGCTGAGAGCAGATTGAAAATTCTGTGCGCTCTAGCGTGCTCTGCCGTGAAGCTTTACTTGTTCCGGCGGGCCAATCTTGCTGCCAGAAAAGAGGCCAGGGTGATAAGAAAGATTGCGAGGCCCGTGTCCAAGAAGGGCACCGTCCACGTCACCTCCTGGCCCGGACGGCGGAACATATAGAATTGAACAACGACAAAGGCCAGCGTGGAGCCGATCAACACTCCCCAGCCGACGAAGCGACGCAACAGCTCCCGCACCCCCAGGCGATCCACCACCAGCAGCAGCGCAATGACCGCCGAGAGGGTGGCCAGGACGTGCCAGTGACCCACGGCGATGGTCCGCTCCACCTCCAGGAAGGCCGGCTGCCGGTAGGTTTCCAGGTTAAAGGCCACGTAGACGCCGGGGCCGGTGACGACAAGGTTGACAAAGATCAGCTCAAAGAAAATGCCAAAGCGAACCGGGTCGCTCAGCAGCGCCCGTAGCTTGTTCACCGTCGGCCGCTCCCGGACGAGGTAGGCGAAGCCGTGCAGGGCAACGACGATCGCTCCGGGCAGCAAAAATGCCGCCCCTACGTTGATAATCTTGTGCGCGATCTCTTCGATGACCATTACGCTCCAGGTGGCGAAACTCATCACCGTCGTGCCGATGATGATCAGCGGCATCGCCACCCGGTAGGCCCGTCTTCGCAGATCGAACCGCCGGGCGACGATGAGCAGGAGCGCAACGTCAATCAGCGTGAGCATGATGTGGAGATGGGCGATGATGGCCCGCTGGCCCAGGTTGTGCTCCACGCGCAGCACGTCCTCGGCCAGGAAGGCGGCAAAGCCGTTGCCAAAGTAGGCCCCTGCCGCCCCGCCGATGGCCGCCGAGACCAGCGTGTAGAGCGCCATCAGCCAAAAGGCCAATCGCTCCATCGAGAACCCGCCTGTTTCGCGCCGCCAGGGCCAAAGCCCCACGCACAGCACCACGCCGGCGTAAAAGGCCAGGCTCAGCCCCACCAAAAAGAGGCCGTGGGCGATCCAGCTTCCGCTCAAGTAGGCAAAGCCCAGGCCCCCGACGCTGGTGAGCATGTAGCCCACCGTGATAGCGGGCCGGACGAGGCGGGGGGTTCTCTCGTCAAAGGGCAGCGCATCCAGGATAAAGTAGACCAGGGCAGCCACAAAGGGGACCGCCAGGGCATGATAGAGCATGATGACCCGCCCGGCCTTGCCCGCCTCGTCCAGCACGATGCCCAGATGGGCCGGCACGTCGAGCCAGGCCAGCGGGCCGGTGGCGGAAAAGGTGCCCATAAAGGCCACAATCAACGCTTCCCAGGCGGTGACGGTGAGTAGCAATCCTTCGGTTGTGTAAAAAAGCTGTCGGATACGTCGCATAATATCAAGATGCCTGGCGAAAGCCCCTGGTCTTTAGGCACTGTACAGGACTGTCCAGTACTGTGCCCAGGAATTGAAGGTTGAGAACCTTCGCCAGGTTTTCTTAGTCAGTGTGGGTTTGCAGCCACTCGCTCACATAACGGGCCAACTTTTCAAAATCGTCTAGGTTCTCCTGCAAGTAACGGTAGACCCGCTTCAGATCCACCGCCAGGTATAGATGCACCAGCACATTGCGAAACTTGGCCATACCGACCAGTTTCTGTGCCAAATCGGCCGGCAGGACGCCGATCTCAGCCAGGGCAGGAAAGATGTCCCTGTATCGCTTGGGCACCATGACCCACTGATCGGCCAGGATGATACTGCCGATGTCCAAAGCAGCCTGGATGGCAACCTGAAAATCCCGTTCTACCGAGCCAACAAGGACGTGCTCACGGGCAAACTCATCGTATGTCAGAGGACGGAGTTCTCGCAAAGCGTTCACGCAGTTGGCGATAACGTTCAAGCGTTCCACGATAGGGGTTGTATCCACCGAGCAACTCTCCTTTCCGTGCTTTTTCCAGGATTGCGCGCTCGTGCCGCTTCAGGACAGGTTTGAAATCCAAGTATTCGTTGACCGCGTGCAAACGAAACTCGATCATCGCCTGGTGATCGTGGCAGAAGAGCAGAACGCCATCGCGTAACACGGCGTAGCGCAACGTCGGTGGAGCCTGATTGAGAATCAGCACGTCTACATCGTTGATATGCAACAGGTCCATCAAGCCCCCGATGATCTCCAGCCGCATGTCGAAGCAGTGGTCGTTAGTGCAATCCTCAAGCAGCACAGCTATGTCCACGTCGCTGTAAGCCCAGGCTTGCCCTTGCGCGTGCGATCCAAAGAGATAGGCCAGCACCACCTCATCCAGGGAGGCGAAATATCGTTCTAATGCACCTTTATGTTCGTTGAGTTTAAAGTCTTTCATCGCAGCACCTGGGTCGTCAATTCTTGAACCACCACCCTTATTGTAGCACTGTCAGGCTGATTGGGCAACTGGGATAGATGGCTGCGGAATGTTCCAATGCGGCTTTACAAGTTTAAACCTCCGAGATCTAGTAGACCTTGGAGATTTGAGACGAGCTAATCCCAGCCAGGGCGATTCCAGTCACGCCGCCGCTTCTGCCCCCGCCCGGCGATTCAACCACCGTTCGGGCACAAAGAGGCTGATCACGTTCATCAATCCCAGGGTAGTGACAACGTTGATCAGGAAGGCAAAGAAGCCAATGGCCAGCAGGATACCCCCGACCATGGCCACGGCCATGTAAGGCTGATATTGGGTCCCTTCGTAGAGCGTGCGCCGCAGCATACCTTTTGAACCGGCCAGTCCCATGCCGTAGGCCATGATCACCCCGCCGCCGAGCCAGGCCCAAAAGTGCAAATTGACCAGCCAGGGCGTTTTGATCTCGATCTTGGTCATCATGGGGATAAGAGCATAGATCACGGCAGCGATCAACATTCCCACGCCGATCAGCAGCAGCACGTGAAAGTGAGGCCCCGGCACCCATTGGGTGTTGTGCGTTACCAGGTTCAAGCCGACGTTGGCCTGGATCAGGCCGGTCGCACCGCCGATGATAAAGCCAAAGATGGAGCCCAGGATAAACTTGAGCGGCGGAGTGAGCTTGACCGGTCGGGCCAGCCAGATGGTCATCAGAGAGGCGAAAATCGTCAGGCCCATGGTAAAGAACTCGCCCCAGGTGATAAACTGCCCGGAGAGGATCCTCATGACCAGCGGCTGGGTCTGCTCGCCCAGCAGGTGGTGGCTCCACACGCCCATAGAGACCAGCAGGTCAACCATAATGACCGTCTTGACCACCGATTCCCCAAAGAGCTTGCGGCCCGTCAGGATGGGGATGAGGAGATACCACACGCCGGAAGTGTACATGAGCACGTTTCCATCGGCCACCATATCCAGACCCCACCAGAACCAGTTTTTGTAGATCAGGGCGTCCACGACGGAGGGGTCGAGCGGCGCTTTGAGCAGAGCCGCCAGAGCGTAGACCAGGATCAGCACGCCGGCGGTGAGGATGACGATGGCGTTGATGACGGTATCAATGGAGCCTCGGCCCACGGCCACGATAAAGACCGGCAGGCCGTCGTAATCGAGGTTGGGAGCGTCCTTATCTTCCTTGCCCAGCCATTTCATCAGCCGAGAAATGCCAAAGGCGGCGCGCAGGAATTGCCAAAAGCTGTAGGAGCGGGGATTGCTCTGGCGAAGCACGGTGCTAAAGATGTTGAAAGAGAAGAGCAGCACGTTGACCATGATCACCGCCGCGCCGGCGATGAAAAAGATGCTCGCCACCAGCGGCACCCGGTCGTAGGACACGGGCAGGGGCCAGTAGAGGGTGTAGAGGCTGTTGAAGGTGCCAAAAAAGCAGGCAAGCCAACTGGTCATCACGCCGACGATCTGCAGGGCAAAGTTGAGCGACACCAGTTTTTTGTGGCGGATTTCCTTGCCCAACAGGTGAGGAACCAGGTAGTAGAAAGCACCCATGATGGCCATGTAGACAAAGCCATAGATGCCCACGATGGGGTGCGCGGTGAGCATACCGTAGAACTGTTCCGCCGTCGAGTGCTCCCCGCTGCCGGGCCGCACGTTCTTCACCACGGATTCAATGGCTTCAAAGGCAGGTTGAGAGAACAATTCTGTTCGCATCAAGACCCCTTCAAATCCGGCCATAGCCAAAAATATCAGGGCTATGACGACGAATCGCAGGGTCCATTTTTCCATCCAACCAATCTGAGTCATCTCAGTCTCTCCTTCCTTACGAGGTCACGCGTATGGCGTCTTTGATGAACATCTCTGGATGCCTGGGGCCAGAATACTCGGTGGAGCGCACGTCGTATGTGCCGGGGGCGTCGAACTTCCAGATGATGCGGTTTTTGTAGCCGGGAGTCACCTGCATCTGAAAGACCATCGTGCCATCGGACCGGAACACGCCAAAGCCATAGGTCACGTCCCCAGATGTTACCGTGAACTCGACGTATTCATCTGTCTTGATCTCGATTCCCTCGGCGGGCAGATTGATCTCGTAATCCTCCATCTCGATAGAGATGTGTTGGTCGGGCGTGGGGCGAGACCACAGCAGCCATTTTTGCCAGGGCACCAGCGGCGAAAGCGTGACCGCGTTGAAGGCCAGGAACACGGCGATGAGCACGTAGAGCCAGCGTCGCTCTCTTGTATCCATGACTAGTCTCCTTTCTCTCGCACTTTGAGGGTGAAAACAATCATGAACAGGGATACGGCTATCAAAAGCAGCGTATAGCCCCACCAGATTACATCGGTGATGTACATGACAATCTCCTTTCTTTCTGTGCATGATATAGCGCCGAATAGAGTTTCTAATCAATGTCGCTAAGGTGCGATGCACTTGCAAGTGCGTCGCACCATTGGCTTCGTTGCTAATCGCTTC
>CAYVPU010000077.1:9807-13010 GCA_964453885.1 uncultured Anaerolineae bacterium
GCATCCGAATCCAGAACTCGGCTACGTCGCGGCGACCGGCGCGAAAGTCGTCCAAAATTCGTTGCACCAGGTGAACGCTGGCCGGGGGGTGACACTTTTGCACCTTGCGCCCGATGATGGCCGGGGAGCGAGGAAAGATGCGCTCCCTGCTCTGAGAAAAGAAGCGCACCGTGTCATCGGCATCCACGTAGGTGATGTCAACCGGCAAGTGCGTGAGCAGCAGGTTGACCTCTTGCGGGGTGAGCGTGCCGGTGTCCAGGTGGAGCAGGCCCGCCGGCGAACCTGTTTCCTCGGTCCTTCCCCGGGCCAGCGCCCTTGTCCTGGCCGACAAGGACAGGGCCGAGACGGATTCCAGGGCAGTCTCTTGGGGCGGCCACTGGTGGCCCGGCTCTACGTAACAATAACCTACTTCAGGGCTTTGCTGGCGCACCTGCCACCACTCCTCTCCACTCAACTTTTCCAGGGCAGTGGGGAAGAGAATGTTCTCCTCTTTGTAAAACATCTCGCGGATGGCGGTGGCCAGCGGGGCAAGAATTTCGTCGAGTTGGGCGCCAAAGGCCTTTGGTCCTTGGGCCCAAAGACCAAGGGCCGTCGGATCAGCGCCGGGGCCATCGCTCAACAGGGCATCGAGCGACTTCCACCAGGCGCGGACGTCGTCGTGGATGGCCCACATCACAGCAGACGGCCCGCTGAAGCCATGTTTTTCCAGGAAGGGAAAGAGGATGTTCTCCTTGCGCAGGTAGTGTTTTCCGTATTTGCGCAGTTCCCGCAGGTGCTCCCTTGCCCGCTCCAGGCGCTCCGCATCAGGCGCGGCCTTTGGTCCTTGGGCCCTGTACTTGTCGTCCAGGACAAGTGCCCAAAGACCAGGGGCCTTGAGTGCCATCAACGCATCTTCCAGGGCATCCAGCACGCGCGCGGCAGCCCCGTTTTCGGCTAAAAAGGTGTAGACCGGATGACCAGGGACGGTATCCGGCTTTTGCTGGGTCTCCAGCGATTCACGAAAGACCGCCACGTGGACATCGCACAGTCGCTTGATCTCCACCACCGGCATTCCCTCTTGGACCAACTCTTGCTCGATCTCGGCAATGTCCATCGCGCCCACGTCCTGCAGTAAGGCGGCAAATTCTCCCTTGACCTCCTCGACGGCCTTGCCTTCGTGCAACTGGCGAAGCACCCTCTTGAGCGCTTCTTTACGCTTTGTATGGTTATTGATGTGTTCGCTCATATTTCCTCCCTCCAAAAACCGGCAAATCTCAAATCACAATTCTCGCAAACAATGCAAATGTTGTGGAAATTCTATAAAAATCAAAAAACTTTCTCCCTCAATGCCGTTATGATCAGGTTACCGCTGGTTTCCGGGTTAAAGGGCTCGCCGGTCATGTTGCCGTAGCAGGCGACTGCGCCAAACCCGGCCGCAGCGACCATCTCTTGTAATTCGGCGTGCAGCCATGGTCGCAACCGGGTTGCTTCTGCCTGCTGTTTCCACTCCCCTCCGTCGTCACGGTGCAGAGTGAGCATATTGAAGGTCAGTGTGCCATCGGGGTTATAATCGTAGAACCGAACAAAGAGCCATTCCCTTCGACGCGGCTCAGGACAAGCTTTTCTGCCTTCCCGATGGGCTTGAGGTTCCATCCAGCGTTCGCGGCGAGCCATCACCGCGTCAAAGTTGCGGTTCTGGATCAAGAGCAACCCGCCCGGACGCAGCACTGCGGCAAAGTCGGCCAGGGTCTTGCTCAGCTCCCCGGCGCTCAGCGCATGGGGTAGAGAATTGCCCAAACAGAGCACAGCATCAAACTGAGCGCCTACCTTCTTTGCCATCTCACCAAAGCCGGCCACGACGAAACGTGCCTCCATCTCGGCGGCGGGGTCCTGAGCGGCTCGACTGAGCTCGCCAAAGTCTTGTCGAAGGATGGCGGCGTTCTCCCTCGCCCGTTCGATCATGGGGGCGCTCAAATCCGCGCCGGTCACCCTGTAGCCGCGTCGCGCCAGGGCAATGGCGTGCATTCCGGTGCCGCAGGCGGCGTCCAGCACGCGGCGAGTGCCGTGTTTGCCGAACAGTCGCTCACAGAAGGGCAGTTCGTAGGTCAGGCGCGCCTCCCAGTTCACAAAGCGATCATAATCGTTGCTAAAGGTATCGTACAGGGCCATAGTAGTCATACCACCAGCATGGCCATCTTTGTTGGAAAGACACCCAACCGGTCGCCGGGGCGGACTGGCGCATCGAGATAAGATCCGCCACTGGGGATACACTCCCTGGCGGACTGATAACCCAGCCAGGGGGCCATTGAGCAGCGAGTGTCGAGCAGCTTACCGTTTAGAAAGATCTGGCCTATCTCTGTGGGATCAATGCCAACCTGATGCAGTACACCGCCCACAGTCTCACCGTTGCCGATGGGTAGTTGTACGACTGGCTCGCTACTGGCCGCCTTCCCTTGCACATCGCGGTGCAGGCCGCCGTACAGGTGTAACTCGATCACGCTTTACCTCCATGATTCTTTTAATTCTCGTCCATCAGCCGTGGATGAGGGCGGGCAAACAACGGGTACACACCCACAGGCTTGCTCCAGCCTGGCGATAGGGCAACAAGGGCTGGTCGTTTTCGCTGGCTCCACACTGTGAGCAAGTTTGGGTGATGTATGTTTGACCCCGCTCGTGCATTTTCTCCTCGGCCGCGGCCTCGTTAAAGGGCGCTGCCTCTCGTTCCTCGACGCTCAACGCGCCGGTGGGGCAGACAGCCAGGCAGAAACCGGCCCCATCGCACAACTCGTCGCTGACGACCCGCGCCTTGCCGTCGATAATTTCAATCGCTCCCTCGGCGCAGGGAGTGACGCACAATCCGCAGCCATTGCACAATTCTTCATCAATGCGCACGATCTGACGTTTACCCATCGGTTTCGATCCTTCCTCAAGCTATTCGGCAAAAACTATCTCGTAGGGAAGAGAGATAGCACCCTCGGGACACAACTCCTCGCAGTCGCCACAGTAGACACAATCTTCGGGGTGCACGATGATGGGTTGTCCGTCTATCAGGGCCACAGCTTCTGAGGGACAGGTACTCACACATACCCCACAGCCGTTGCAGAGTTTCAGGTTAATTTGAGGCAGCACGCGGTCTTGAGAGTCCACTATCATTCTCCACAAAAAATTGTGGCTCTTTGGGATTTCGCAGGGTCAAGGTGTTGGACTCCCCAACTTGTTGGGGG
>CAYVPU010000078.1:0-12991 GCA_964453885.1 uncultured Anaerolineae bacterium
TTTACCACAAGTCAGGCCGGGGAGCAAAGTGGAACCCAACAAGGCGATCAGGGAAACAACGCTTCAGCGCGCAGTGCATCCAGGTCGGCATCTACCATCATGGCCATCAGTTCCTCAAAAGAGACCGTGGGCTGCCAGCCTAGCCTCTCTCTGGCTTTGGAGGCATCGCCGACCAACAGATCCACCTCGGCCGGGCGCACGAGGCGCTGGTCTACAACCACATGGTCCTCCCAGTTCAGCCCCACGTGATCGAAAGCCACCTGGCACAACTGGCGCACGCTGTGGGTCTGACCGGTGCAGACCACATAGTCGTCGGGCGCGTCTTGTTGGAGCATGAGCCACATGGCGCAGACGTAATCGCCAGCGTAACCCCAATCGCGCCGGGAGTCCAGGTTGCCCAGGCGCAACTCGTCCGCCAGTCCCAACTGGATCCATGCCACGCCGTGGGACACCTTGCGGGGAAGAAACTCGATCCCCCGACGGGGCGATTCGTGGTTGAACAGGATGCCCGAGCAGGCGAACAGGCCATAGCTCTCTCGATAATTTACTGTGATCCAATGGCCGTAGACCTTGGCCACGCCGTAGGGCGAGCGGGGATAAAAGGGCGTTGTCTCTTTTTGCGGCACCTGGCGCACCTTGCCAAACATCTCGCTGGACGAGGCCTGGTAAAAGCGGATCTCTGGGTCAACGGTGCGCACCGCGTCCAGGATGCGAGTCACACCCAGGGCGGTCACCTCGCCGGTAAAGACGGGCTGCCCCCACGAGGTGGGCACAAAGGACTGAGCCGCCAGGTTGTACACCTCCTGGGGCCGGTGCTCGCTCAAGATTTCCAGAAGCGACATTTGATCCAGCAAGTCGCCGGACACGAGGGTGATCTTGTTCTGGATGTGCTTGATGCGCTCAAAATTGACCGTGCTCGTCCGCCGGACCATGCCGATCACGTCGTAGCCTTTTTCCAGCAGGAACTCGGCCAGGTACGATCCGTCTTGACCGGTGATGCCGGTGATTAGCGCTTTGGGCATGAGAACCTCCTATCGTGAGGCGTGATGCGTAAAACGTGATTTGGGATTCATCCTGTTCACTCTTCCTTGTTCCTCATTTCTCATTTCTGATTTCTCATTCCTCACTGTCTGTCAGGCGGGCCAGGCGCTCTGCGATGTCGGGTTCCTGAAAGAGCAGGATGTTACGGTGAGTGAAGCGGTGCAGCAACTCGGTGCCCAGCTTGCTCAGGCGGTAGTAGCGCCGCTGCGGGCCGACGTCGGAGGCTTGCCATTCGCTCTCCACGAAACCTGCCCGCTCGAAGCGGCGCAGGGCGCGGTAGAGACTCCGCTCGTCGGCGCTCATTGTGCCCCGGCTGACCGTCACCAACGACTGGCCCATCTCAAAGACGTACATGGGGCGCTCGTGAAGTAGCAGCAGCACCCAAAAGGTGAGCAGACCCTTCTTGTAGACGCCCTCCCATTGTTCCAGAAGGGTGGTCAGTTCTTGTTCGTCCATTCGCGCCGCCTTTGACCTTAGAGGTAGTATACAACCCTTAGTAGTATACTACCATTATACCATGCCCTCATGAAATTGTCAAGCCCCTATCACCCAAAAAGACACCAGGCTCTTGTTTTCACAAGAGCCTGACATTCGCCTACATCCTGCTATCGTACAGCAGTCATCGGTTCAAATCCTGCTCGGCAAAGTGTTCATCGTAGTGAGGCAGCACTCCCCGCCGCCTGGCCTCCTCCATCAGCACCCGCTTGGAGATGCCCACCTGTTCAGCTACATAGCCCAGCGAACCCGCCCCCTTCTGATAGAGGGTCAGAGCACGCTGAAGGCGGTATTCCTCCAGACCCAGGCTCAATATTTCCAAAAGCGTGACCTGATCTTTGAGATCTTGCATCCACCTTTCTGGAACCTGGAGTTGAACAGTGACCATTGCTTCCATTGATTTCCCTTTCCCGACGCTATTGCTCGACGCCCCGCTGGCCCAACTATACCACAGTTTCTTCTGAATGCCATCTCCAAGCAGTTACGTTTCCTCCCGCTTAAAGATCAACTGACCGTCCTGGACATCTACCCAAATCGCGTCCCCATCCAGGAACCCACCCTGGAGCAGCTTGAGGGCCAGGGGGTCTTGCACGCGGCGCTGAATGACGCGCTTTAACGGGCGCGCGCCATAGACCGGGTCGTAGCCTTCCTCGGCCAGCCGGTGCTTTGCTGCGTCGGTCAGTCCGAGCGTGATGTGCCGCTCAGCCAGCAGCGCCTGCAGCCGCTCAAGCTGGATGTCCACGATCTGCGCCAGGTGTTCCCGCGTCAGGCTGTGGAAAATGACCACCTCGTCAATGCGGTTCAGGAACTCGGGTCGAAAATGCTGATTGAGCGCCCGCGTCACCCGTTCGCGCACAGCAGCGTCGTCCCCCGCCAGGTCGCGGATGTACTGGCTGCCGACGTTACTGGTCATAATGACCATCGTGTTCTTGAAATCCACTGTCCGGCCGTGGCCATCAGTCAGACGGCCGTCGTCCAGTAATTGCAGCAGTGCGTTGAACACCTCCTGGTGGGCCTTCTCGATCTCGTCGAAAAGCACCACGCTATAGGGCCGCCGCCGCACCGCCTCGGTGAGTTGACCGCCCTCTTCGTAGCCTACGTAGCCCGGCGGTGCGCCGATGAGCCGGGAGACGGTGTGCCTTTCCTGGTATTCGCCCATGTCAATGCGCACCATGGCTTGTTCATCATCAAAGAGAAACTCGGCCAGCGCTCGCGCCAACTCGGTCTTGCCCACTCCGGTCGGACCCAGGAACAGGAAACTGCCGATGGGCCGGCTGACGTCTTGAAGGCCAGCCCGCGCCCGGCGGACGGCGTTGGCCACGGCGACGATGGCTTCATCCTGGCCGACGACCCGTTGGTGAAGCCGCCCCTCCATCTTGAGCAACTTGTCAACCTCGCCTTCCATCAGCTTGGACACCGGGATGCCGGTCCAGTAGGAGACGATCACGGCCACGTCTTCGGCGCCGACTTCCTCTCTGAGCAACCGGCCGCCGTCCTCCGACTCTAGCCGCGCTTCCTGTTCCTCCAGCCCGCGCTCCAGTTGGACCAGGGTGCCGTATTGCAACTCGGAGGCGCGCTGGTAGTCATAGGCCCGTTGCGCCTGCTCGATCTCGTGGCGCACCTGTTCGATGCGCTCCTTGGTATCGCGCAATTCCTGAATAGCCGCCTTCTCTTGCTGCCAGCGCGCGGACAGGGCGGCACTCTGCTCTTTCAAGTCGGCCAGTTCTTTCTCAAGATTCCTCAAACGCGCTTTGCTGGCTTTGTCTCTCTCCTTCTTGAGTGCCTCTCGTTCGATCTCTAACTGCACGACCCGCCGGTCTACCTCGTCCAACTCGGCTGGTTTGGAGTCAATTTCCATCTTGAGGCGCGAGGCGGCCTCGTCAATCAGGTCAATCGCCTTGTCCGGCAGGAAGCGGTCAGAGATGTAGCGGTGACTCAAGGTAGCGGCGGCGATGACGGCGCTGTCCTGGATACGGACACTGTGGTGCACCTCGTACCGCTCCTTCAGACCCCGCAGAATGCTAATCGTCTCCTCGACCGTCGGCTCGTCCACGTACACCGACTGGAAGCGCCGCTCCAGGGCAGCGTCCTTTTCGACGTACTTGCGATATTCATCCAGCGTCGTCGCCCCGACGCAGTGCAACTCGCCCCGAGCCAGCATCGGCTTGAGCATGTTGCTGGCGTCCATGGCCCCTTCGGCCGCGCCCGCGCCGACGACGGTGTGTAGCTCGTCAATGAACAGGATCACCCGCCCTTCTGACTCGGTGATCTCTTTCAACACCGCCTTCAGCCGGTCCTCGAACTCGCCCCGATACTTGGCCCCGGCGATGAGCGCGCCCAGGTCAAGAGCGACGATCCGCTTGTCCTTGAGACCCTCCGGCACATCGCCCCGCACAATGCGCTGGGCCAATCCCTCGGCGATGGCCGTCTTGCCGGTGCCCGGTTCGCCGATGAGCACCGGGTTGTTCTTGGTGCGGCGCGAAAGGATCTGGATCACGCGGCGAATCTCTTCGTCGCGCCCAATTACCGGATCGAGTTTGCCCTGGCGAGCGAGTTGGGTCAAATCACGGCCATACTTTTCCAGGGCCTGATATTTGACCTCCGGGTTAGGGTCGGTCACGCGTTGCGAGCCCCGAATGGTGGTCAGCGCCTGCAGAATGGCGTCGTGGGTCACGCCCTGGCGGCTAAACATGGCTGCCACGTCGCCGGCCTTTCGGTGGGTGAGGGCTAGCAACAGGTGCTCCGTGGAGACGTACTCGTCTCGCATGGCGCCGGCTTCTTTTTCCGCCTGACGTAGCACCTCCTGCAACGCCCGTGCGAGGCCCACCTGCATCGTCGCGCCGTAGGCTTTGGGGCGAAGGGTCAATGCCTGCTCCAATTCATCCTGGAGCAACTCCAGCCTGACGCCGAGGCGCTGAACGATCTGTGGTACGACGCCACCTTCCTGGGCCAGCAACGCCAGCAACAGGTGCTCCGGCTCGATCTGTGAATGGCTGTAATCGCCGGCCAGGGTTTGCGCCTGAACCAGGGCTTCTTGCGCTTTCTGGGTAAACTTTTGTAGATTCATCATCACACCTCAACTTGTGGATAAAACATAAAACGTGATGCGTAACGGGTGCGTTTTACGCATTACGCGCTACGTTTCAATTCTACCCCAAGCGTATTAGAGTTACGTTGGAGGAAAGTTAGAGTTTTGTTAGAGATGGAATGAAACAGAAAGCGCGACCTAACGGTCACGCTTCTGGTTACCATCAATTCACAGCCGGCAGCTAGTAGCGGAGAAGGCTGCCGATGCTGCCTACTTTTTCCAGTTCGTCAATACCCCGCACGATCTCGACCTCGACACCCTGCTGCAAGGCACGGTGCACGGCGTTATCCACCACGTCCGGAACAGCTTCCAACTCTCCACCACAGAGAGCACAGGGCTCGTCACTGCCTTTCAAGGTCAAATAATGGCAATCCTGGCAGCGGTAGCCGATCGCTTCGTAGCCGGCCGAGACAAGCAAAACGGCCGCGCGCCCTTCTTGCAGGGCAGCCAGGGTATCCGCCAGACCCACGGCGCTGCCCGAATCGCGTCTCCAACCGGCGATGAGTTGCTCCACCTGCCGGGCCTCGCGCTCCTGCGCCGCCGCTTCGATGATCTCCATGCTGCGGGACTGCACTTCTGACTCTGAGGCGTCAGTGCTTATCGGAAAGCTACCAATCACTCGAGCCTGGATCGCCTTGGGCAGCAATTCCTGGAACTGAGCCACCGTCTCTTCCGTGCCACCCAGCACCAGGCGAGTGATGCCACTCCCCTCAAAAAAGCCTGTAGCCGATTCGGCAGCGTCCTTCAAATTGCGATAGGCTACACCCTCCTCGCGCCGCCCGGCTGGTGTCTTGCCACCACGGCGACCGGCTGCGGAACCAGCACCGTGCTTGAGTCGCTTCACCTCCTCACCCAACACGCCGGTGACTTGCTCCAACTCGCCCAGGTTAAACTTGTATAATCGCGCGCCCTCCCGATCTACCAGGGTCACGCCGTATCGCCCGTAAGCGTCGAGGACGTCCGTCAGGGACTTTATGTATGGTCGGTCGTAGACGTAGACGTGGTCATCCACCGGCACGGCCATAGGATAGACACGCCAGAACCCCTCGTCCTGGCAAGAGAACATGGCAATCCCCTTGGCCTGCCAGTCGAACTCAAAGTCGAAATACCGTTCGATAGCGGTTATGTCTTTCCTATTTGCCTTGCCGGTTGCTTTCTTTAACAAACTCCTTAGCTTCAGCTTGTACCGGTCGGACTTTTGTTGCGTCGGATCCACGTTGAGATACAGGCTGAGTACCGGTGTGCTGGCACTGCGAAACCCTATCAACTCGCGTAAATCCTTCTCACTGAACATTTCGACCTCCTGTCATCTATATACATAAACGGTCCCTTTGGCGCGCACCACAACGGCACGAGCCTAATCCTATTCACGCGTTCTCCTACCCCTCCGGGCGCTCGCCCAGCGTGAGGGACACCGTCATCTCCTCTCCATCGCGCCATACAGTCAGCGTCACCTCATCGCCGGGACGCTTTTCTGCCTCCAGGTAAATAGTCAACTGGTCGAACGATTCCAGAGCAAGCCTGTCAATGGCCGTCACAATGTCCCCGCCGACCAGGATCACACTACGGCCCAACTGGACACGGCGATCCGCCCCTTGCAGGCCAGCCCGGTCAGCGGGACTATCTCGATATAGGCGAGCGATGAGCAGGCCCCTTTCCACGGGCAGGTCCAAAGCCTCGGCCAGGACTGGCGTGATACGATAGGCCTGGCCCTCGAAGCCAATCCAGGGATGCGGATAACGACCGTTGGCTACAAGTTCCGGTACGACCCGTTTGACCGTGTCCACCGGCACGGCAAAACCGATGCCTACCGAGCCACCGCTGGGCGACCTGATGGCTGTGTTGACGCCAATGACCTGACCCAGCGAGTTGAGTAACGGTCCGCCAGAGTTGCCGGGGTTGATGGCTGCGTCGGTCTGGATAACCTGCGCCAGCGGGCGATTGTTCTCCCGCTCAATGACTCGGCCCAACGAACTGATCACCCCCGTCGTCAGCGTGCGATCCAGTCCAAAGGGATTGCCGATGGCAATGGTGCGCTGGCCCACCCGCAGATTGGTCGAAGAGCCCAGTTCCACAGAGTGGAGTTTTTCGGGCGGCACGTCTACCTTGATAACAGCCAGGTCGTTGTACGTGTCCGCGCCTACCACCTGTGCTGAAACCATCGTGCCGTCGGCCAGTGTCACATCCAACTCTTCAGCGCCCTCGACGACGTGATAGTTGGTGATGATGTGACCGTCCTGGTCGTAGACAAAACCAGAACCGCTCCCTTCTTGCGGGACGATCTCAAAGAAGAAGCCGTAGACGTAGGCCCGGCTGGTGATGTGAACGACGGCCGGGCTCACCCGGTCATAGACGCTGACAACCAATTGTTCTTCAACGTCTACCAACTGGTCGGGGCTCAACGTCGGCCGCCGCTCCAGCGGGCCAGGCGTGGCCGTGACGACGATCACCACCGGAGTGGGCGCAGGTGTCGCCGGTGAGAGCGTGCAGGCCAGTACCAGGGCGCTCAACATCAGTCCCAGGCCCCAGGCCCTCCATCCCCAGCAGCGCTCTCTTCTCGCCGAATCACCTCTGTCCAACTTTCTGATCCCCTGAGCGTGTGATTGCTTACGGCCGCTCGGCCAGCGCAACAGAGATCTCGATCTCTTTGCCGTTGCGCAGGATCTTGAGTACCACCGTCTGGCCTACCTCGGTGCTCTGCAGGTAGGTAATGATGTCATCAAAACCATCCACAGCATGGTCATCAATGCCAACGATGATGTCGCCGCCAGCGGGATAGGGTACCGGCTCATCGCGACCGGGGACATTCAGCAACACCTCACGATCGCCGCCTCGGACACCAGCTTTACTGGCAGGGCCATCGGGATCCACGTCTGTAACCAGCGCGCCATGCTCCACCGGCAGGTCCAACCCCCCTACTAACCAGTACTCAATGGATCGACCAATGATACCCAGCCAGGGATGGGGATAGTACCCACGGACGATGAGCACCGGCACGATCCGCTTGACGGTGTCCACCGGTACCGCCAGGCCCACGCCCGACGATTGCCGCACGGTGCTGCGAATCAGCGTGTTGACGCCGATGACCCGTCCCTGCAAGTCGAGCAACGGCCCGCCCGAGTTGCCGGGGTTGATGGCCGCGTCGGTCTGGACCAGCTCCGCGTTGGAAAAGGGGCTGTTTGGGGAACGCACCACCCGCCCCACCGCGCTGACAATGCCCAGGGTCATGCTCTGCTCAAAATCACCAAAGGGGTTGCCGATGGCAATGGCCCGCTGGCCTACCTGTATCTGCGACGAATCCCCCAATTCGACGGGTCTCACCAATTCGGGGGGAACGTTTTCCAACTGCAGAACGGCCAGGTCGCTGTCCTGGTCAAAACCAACGACGCTGGCTTCTACTTGCGCGTCGTCAGAAAAGATGACCACGACCCTGGCCGCACCTTCTACGACGTGAAAGTTTGTCACCACGTGCCTCTCGCGGTCATAGATGAACCCCGATCCCGAGCTGTCCTCAAGACTGCCATCCCGCTCTGCTATGATGCTCACGACCGATGGTCCAACGCGCTTGTAGAGGTCAATGAGCAGTTGTTCTTCCGCAACCCAAAGGTTGTCGCCGCCGGCCGGTGGCGGCGGCGGTGGCGAGAGCGTCGGTGTAGGAGGCAGGGTCGGCGTCGGCTTGACGAAATCGAGGGGAAGGGAGGAACAAAAACATCCCATCGCCCCCAATACGCCGATAAGCAAGCCCGCAATCCAGACTGCTTTGCGCAAATCACAATGGTTTGTACTCATGAGCTACTGAATTTCTCCTTTTTGTTATGAAAATAAACCGCTAGCGCACTGGAGCCACGAGGTATGGAAACCTCGACGACTGTCACTTTCTCAAATTGGCAAGTTCTTTAAACAGTGGCCATTCCTTCTCGCTGATTTTCGTGGGCACAGTGATCTTTATCCTGGCATAGAGGTCTCCCCGCTTCTGCCGGTCGCGCAGGTGAGGCATTCCCTTCCCCTTGAGCCGAAAAGTCCTGCCCCCCTGGGTGCCGGCCGGTATCTTGAGCCGCACTCTACCGTCGAGCGTGGGAACCTCTGCCTCTCCCCCCAGGACGGCGGTGTAGAGGTCTAACGGCGCATCGCAATGTAAATCGTCGCCTTTACGCTCAAAGATAGGATGTTTGGCCACCGTCACTTTCAGGTAGAGTTCGCCCGGCGGCCCACCGCCTATGCCTGATCCCCCTTTGCCGGCCACCCTCACTTTGGAACCGGTCTTGACGCCAGGCGGAATCCTGACGGTGATACGCTCGCCATCTGACTCTAACACCCGTTGCGCGCCGTGGGCCACTTCCTCCAGGGTGATCTCTACCGGCTGCTCATAGTCGCGCCCCTTTTGGCGCACCGGTCGTCCTGAACGAGGCCGCCCCCCCGCGCCGCCGAAAATGGTCTGGAAAAAATCGGAGAAACTACCCCTACTAAAGAGATCGTCCAGGTCGCCAAATTCAACGCGCGTGTGACCACCACCCGGCTGCTGGGTAAACCACTGGCTCCAGTCAAACCCACGCGGATCGCCTCCCCGCTGCTGCCAGTGAAAGTAGCTCGACCCCAGTTGATCGTACTTGCGTCGTTTCTCCGGGTCAGACAGCACCTCGTGGGCTTCGTTAATTGTTTTGAACTTTTCCTCGGCCCTCTTGTCCCCAGGATTCACATCGGGATGATATTGACGGGCCAGCTTGCGGTATGCTCGCTTGATCTCCCGCTCGCTGGCCCGTTTGTCTACGCCGAGTATTTTGTAATAGTCCTTGTACTCCATCTACCGTCACCCCTTGCCCACAAAACGACGTTCAGCCCTACAACACCATCCGGCCCAATCTGCACTTTCATTATAGCACTTTAGCCAATTCGTGTCAAGAGAATTGTTATGTCAAGTTATCCGCTCTCTTCCCTACTTTTTCTGTTCCGCTGCCTGCCGGGTAAAATAGTAGCCCATCGCCACGCCTAGCGGCGTCGCCAGGTAGGGCAACAGGATCTTGGCCGCCTCCAGCGCGTCAAAGGTCGGTGGGGCGACCCCTCCTGCGCCCTGGGATGTGGCCACCAGGAACGCGATCAGCGAGGCGCCAAAGCCACAGACTATGATAAGCAGGGAAACCATCCCAAAAATGCCCACGACGAACAGCGCCAGCATCTGAGCCGTGTTCTCTCGCTGCAACTTTAGCCGCTCTCCCAGTTCTGCGGGGCCAGACGGGGTCTCGGCCTCAACGACGGTCCCTATCTCCGTGGGCGACACCTCGACGGTCTCTGCCTCAACGGTTGTTTCCTCGGCTGTCTCCTCAATGATCTCTGGCTCAAGCGGCTCTTTGACCATCTCCGCCTCGGTTTTCGGCGTGCTTTTTTTCCCGGCACTCATAGCCGCTTCACCCGGTAGATCTCGCCGTCCTCTTCTTTTACATAGAGCTGGCCTTTCTCGACGGTCTCTTCCAGCCACTGCCCCCAGCCGATGGCATCGCGGACAATGTTGGCCATGGAGGTGTTCTTTACATCCGCCTGGCGGCGCAGCATTCGGTACGTCTCTTCGTTGAACTCGAACGTCACCCGGCGGCGCGTTTTCCTGGGGCCCTTTAGCGATTTCAGTTCGGACTCTAACTCTTGCACGCGGCGCTCCAGCTCTACACTAGATTCGGCCATTTCGCTCTCCTTTCCTTCTACACAAGCATGAAATTGCAGCAATCTTGCACATGTTTTGTGCATTTTCTGTGCATATTATACACCATTTCTGTGTATTTGTCAAGGGGGAGAGAGACAGTAGATGATCTGGTGGAACTCACATCTGTTACTCTTCCACCACATAGTCGAAGGTCATGTACGACACCGCTATCAAGATAACATCGAACGCGACCAACAACTGCATCCAGTTGGCCATGTTACCCAGGACCTGGCCGTTGAGAAAGCCAGCGGTCAATTTGACGGCGGCGATCAGCATTGGCACAACGACGGGAAAGAGCAGGATGGGCAACAGCACCTCTCGCGCCCGTGTGTGTACCGCCATCGCTGAAAAGAGCGTCCCCACCCCGGAAAACCCCAGCGTGCCCAACAGCAGCACGACCAGAATCCACGGCTGGATCAGGTTGACGTTGAACAGTGCTGAAAAGATGGGCAGGATGATGGCCTCGACGACAGTTATAAAGATAAAATTACCCAGCATCTTGCCAAAGTAGATGGCGCTGCGATCTATTGGCGCTAACAACAAGCCATCCAGGCAGCCCCGGTCTTTTTCCAGCGCAAAGGAGCGGTTGAGGCCCAGCATCCCGGCAAAGGCCACCGATACCCAAAGCACCCCCGGGGCGATCGTGACTGCGTCGGCCACTCGAAGCTCAAAGGCAAAGTTAAAGATCACCACCGACAGCAAGGCAAACACAAACATTGAGCTGAACATCTCTTTGGTGCGCAGCTCGGCAGTGATGTCTTTATGGATGATTGCGGCAATGTGGCTTAGAAATGACATGGTTGGTTGCTTAGGTAGTCAGGTGGTTGGGTGGTTGGCTACGGCCTGGCGGTAGACCTGGCGGAAAGAGGGCTCGTCTAGATCGGCGCGAGGGGCCCGGTAAACGATCGACCCACTCGATAGAATGGCTATCTGGTCACTCATGGCCAGGGCGCGATCCAGGTCGTGGGTAGTCATCAGCACTGTGCGCGAAACGATGCCCGCCGCCCGCATCACCTCGTCCAGCATGACAGCAGCCTGCTGATCCAGGCCAGTATAGGGCTCATCCAGCAACATCACTGCCGGACGGTGCAGGATGGCCCGGGCAATAGCAAGCCGCTGCTGCATCCCCCGCGAAAAGGTTCGCACCGGATCACGCCGCCGCGCCAACAGCCCCACCTGTTCCAACACCTCGCCCACGCGGGCCGGTAGGTCGGGCAGGCCGTACATCCGGCCGTAGAAGCGCAGGTTCTCCTCGGCGGTCAGGTCGCCATAGAGCAACGGCTGGTGAGAGATAAAACCGATACACTGCCGCACTTTAGTCGCGCTGCCGACCAGGTTCCAGCCGTCCACCCACGCCTCACCACTCGTCGGCCGGCTCAAGGAGGCCAGGATGCGCAGGAGCGTCGTCTTGCCCGCGCCGTTGGGGCCAACCATCGTCAAGAATTCGCCCTCAGCGACGGTCAAGCTCACGTCCTGCAAGGCCGTGTGGCCACCGAATGACTTGGCAAGGTTGCGGGTCTCGATCGCGGCCATGTGCATCACGACTCCTGCATCAACGCCAGCGCCTCACTCTTGAGGGCCTGGCGCTGTTGGCGATAACTTGACTCGTCCATGCGGCCCGCCTCAAGAGCGTCGTCCAGGTCGGCGATGGCCTGCAGCAAGCAGGTGAGGTGCGCATCCGCTGACTCGACTGATTCACTAGCCAACACCGGCGTCCCGGATCTCCGCAGCGCCGGATAGATCACCGCCCCCACCAGCGCCAACGCCGCCAGGCCAAGGGCGATCCACTTGGGGTCAAATCCGCTCCGCGTCGCAGCCGTTGACGCTGGCTGGCGCACAACGTCTTCAAGACCGGCAAAGTGAACGGACAGTTCGTCACCGGCGGCAAAGTCTGTGCCGCTGAGGTTGAGGTACACCTGCCCTTCCAGAGTGCGAATCTCGCTCAATTCCACCTGGTCGCTGGTCACGTCCAGGCCCAGGCGGGGCACTAGCACGTTAAGATTGGCCGTGGGGTAGAGCAAGAGCTTGGCAAAGTCGAACGCGTCCGCCTGGCCATAGTTCAAGGTGTAACCGAAAAGCACCCGTTGGCTGGTGCCCGGTCGCACGACCCCTGTGTCAGCGAAGCCATCTCTGGTGAGGAGATAACGGCCGCCCTCCTCCCCCATCGCCTCAAAGCGCAGATCCGTTGCTCCCTCTGGCAGCGCGAAACGCAGGGTGATGCGCTGGCCCAACTCTGGCTCCTGAACACCAACAAATGTCCGGTCGCCGGTGCTGGAGAAAATGTGCAACTCGCCCACCGACATTGCCCCATCCCGAAACTCCACAAACACGTGCATCAGCTCGACCTGGATGGCGGCTTCATCGGGGTTCTCGGTGGTCTCGAAAACCTCAACCGAGGCGGTCAGCGTCGTCTCGCCCCCCTCCTCAAAGTTCAGGGACAAGCTGTCATAGTCCACGTCCGCATAGATGGCGCTCAGGACGTATGTTATGTCCGGCGATATGTCAACTCCTTCAAAGCGCACCCGGCCCTCGGCGTCGGCCACGGCGGTCTGCGGCACAAGCTCGTCTGTCATGCCCTGAAAGGCACGCAGCGTGACGGTCAGGCCCTCCACAGGATCGCCGCTTCTGGTGCCGTTGACTACCTGTGCCTCGATGACACCCTCGCCCTGCGCCAG
>CAYVPU010000079.1:0-1082 GCA_964453885.1 uncultured Anaerolineae bacterium
GTTGCAAGCATATTTTGAAGAACATGGTCAGCTTCCCCAGTGGAATACCAGCTTTTGAAGACTAGCTATCCAGCCATCCGATAGCCTACCGAATCAATAGGGCTAACTATGAGCTTTCTCACTCCCGCTGCCTTTATCCTGGCGGCCCTCATTCCCATTATCATTGCCATGTACCTGCTCAAGCTGCGACGCACCGAGCAGGTCGTGTCCAGCGTCTACCTCTGGCGGCGCATGGTGCGCGACGTGGAGGCCAATGCCCCCTGGCAGCGGCTGCGGCGCAATCTGCTACTAATTCTGCAAATCCTGTTTCTGACGGCCCTCATCCTGGCCCTGACGCGGCCTTTCACCTGGGCCGAGGGCGCCAGCGGTCAGGCGGTCATCTTGATCCTCGACACTTCGGCCAGCATGGCCGCTACTGACGTGGCCCCCAGCCGCCTGCAGGCCGCCAAGGTCCAGGCTCGCCGGATGGCCGACGGCCTGCCTGACGACGCCCGCGTCACCGTCATTGCCGCCAGCGACAGCGCGCAGGTGCTGGTCGCGTCCAGCCAGGATCGGCGACAGGTTCGCCTGGCCATAGAGGGCCTTCGAGCTGGCACCGGTGGCAGCGATCTGACGGCGGCCCTCGAACTGGCCTCGGCTATCGCGGCCCGGCAACCAGAGACAGAGATCGTCGTCCTTTCCGACGGGCGGGTTAGACTGCCGGAGTGGTTGGCCCTCAAAGGCTGCGTGCGCTACCTGCCGGTGGGTGTCAGCGGCGACAATCAGGCGGTCAGCGTTCTCTCGCTGCAACTGGCCCCTGGCAGCGGGAGCCTGACCGCCTTTGCTCAGATCGCCAACTATGGCGAGACGCCCGCCCAACGCCGCTTGACCCTCTATGCCGACGGGGGACTGGTCAATGCCTACGATTTAGAGATCCCGCCTGGCAGCCAGCGGGCCGTCGTTGCCGACGACTTGCTGGTTAACACGCTCGTCGTGGAAGCGCAACTCACCGGACAAGACGCTCTCCCCCTTGACGACCGCGCCTGGGCCGTCCACCGGACCACCGAGCCCGCCGCCGTGACCCTCGTTACGGAAGGTAACCT
>CAYVPU010000079.1:1182-12983 GCA_964453885.1 uncultured Anaerolineae bacterium
AACCTGACAATCCTCGACGCCTACGTCCCTTTCACTGCTACTCTGCCAGCCAGCAACTTCCTCTTCATCGCGCCACCGCGCAGCACGGAATACTTTACCGTTACCGGCACAGTAGACCAGCCGGCACCCCACACAGTAGATACCGCCGATCCGCTGCTGGCTCACATCAATCTGGCCGATGTCGGTGTGCTGGAAGCGGTGCGGATACCGCTGCCTCCCTGGGCGCGAGCGGTAATCGTGGGCGACTCTACACCGCTGTTGTTCGCCGGAGAAGTGGATGGCCGCCGCGTGGCGGTGCTGGCCTTTGACCTGCACCGCTCTGACTTGCCGTTGCAGGTGGCCTTTCCGCTGCTATTGGCCAACCTGACCGGTTGGCTGGCCCCTGGCAGCGGCAGCGACCTGCCGGCGCAGGTGGCGCCTGGCGCGGCGGTGGCTCTCACGTTGCCGCCGGAGGTCGAGTCGGCAAAGGTAACGCGGCCCGACGGTTCGACGGCCCGGCTGGTGCCGGAGGGCGGACGGATCGTGTTCGCGGATACGGCGCAGTTGGGTGTGTATGAGGTAGCATGGGGCGAGACCGGCCAGGCGGGCTTTGCGGTGAACCTCTTTTCGCCGCAAGAGTCGGACGTGCGGCCGGCCGAGGCGTTGCCGGTGGTAGGGGCGGGGGTGGTAGGGGAGGAGGTTCGCCCACAAGGGGCCCGCCGTGAGTGGTGGCGACCGCTGGCCTGGATAGCGCTGGCGCTTTTGATGAGCGAATGGCTGGTCTATCACCGTGCGTCGCTGGCCCGGCTGTGGGGATGGCTGGAAGACCGGAGAGCTAGGGCGCAAGACGACAGAGCCAACCTTCCAATCTTTCTTCCCTTCTCCTTCGTTCATCCCAATGCCCTCTGGCTTCTCTTGCTGATCCCACTGACTATCGCCCTGGCCCTGCTGGGGCGACGACGCCCGACGCGGGCCCGCTGGTTCGGCATGGCCAGTCCTGAGCCCTTGGTCCTCCGGCCCAAGGACGGAGGGCAAAGTCAAAGGGCTCACCACAGGTTCTGGGGCGGACTGGCCTTGCGCGTCTTCCTGATAACTCTGATAGTCCTGGCCCTGGCGGGCATGCAATTGCGCCTGCGGGCCGACACTCTTACCGCCGTATTTGTCATGGACGTCTCCGACAGCGTCCCGGCGGCCGAACAGGCGCGCGGTGAGGCGATGGTCCGCCAGGCGGTCGAGGCCATGCCTACCGGTGACAGGGCCGCCGTTGTCGTCTTTGGCCAGGACGCGCTGGTGGAGCGGATGGCTTCTGAGGAGCGCACGCTGCCGGGTTTGACCTCTGTGCCGGTCACGGTCCGCACCGACGTCGCTGGCGCGCTGCAACTGGCGCTGGCCCTCTTTCCCGACGAGGGGGCAAAACGCCTGGTGCTCTTTTCCGACGGCCGCGAGAACTTGAGCCACGCCCTGGCGCAGGCGGAACTGGCTGCCGCCCACGACATTGAACTTTCCTTCGTGCCTCTCGGCGGCCCGGAAGGTGACGTCGAAGTGCTGGTCGAGGTGTTGGATGCCCCGACTGACGTTCGCCAGGGGCAGGGCTTTGACCTGACGGTTGTTATCCACAGCACAGCCCAGGTGGGGGCGACCTTGCGCGTCTTTGGCGATGGACAACTTTTTCATTCTCAAGAGGTTCGGTTGCAAACGGGCGTCAATCGTTTCCTGATCCCTGTCGAGGCGGCCGAGACCGGCTTCCGCCGCTTCCGCGCTCAGGTCGTACCCGACGCCGACACGCGGCTGCAGAACAACAAAGCCAGTGCCTTCACGGTCGTCCACGGGCCGCCCCGGGTGTTGCTGGTGGGCGGGCAACCCGTCGAAGGTGACAACCTGGCCCAGGCTCTGCGTGCGGCCGAGATGGACGTTGAACTCTTGCCGCCGGGCGAGCTTCCGACGACGCTGCCCGAACTGGCGGCCTTTGATGCCGTCCTCCTGGCTAATGTGCCGGCCGCCGCCCTCCCTTCCGGGGCAATGGAGGTGCTTCAGGTGTACGTCCGTGACCTGGGCAGGGGGCTGTTGATGACCGGCGGTGAGGACGCCTTTGGGGCTGGCGGCTACCTGCGCACGCCCCTGGAAGAGGTGTTGCCGGTGGATATGGACGTGCGCACCAGGGAGCAGGCTCCGAACCTGGCGCTGGTGCTGGCGGTGGACAAGTCGGGTAGCATGGGCCGTTGCCATTGCGACAACCCCGATCTTAACCAGTCCTACGCCCGCCGCGAGGTCGGTCAGCCCAAGGTAGATATTGCCAAAGAGGCGGTGATGCGCGCCGCCGGTGCGCTCGGTCAGCAGGACTATATCGGTGTGGTTGCTTTTGACGACGCGGCCCGCTGGGCGATAGAGGTGCAGCAGTTGATGGATTTCGTCACCCTGGAGGGGGCCATCGGTGGCATCCAGGCGGTTGGGCAGACCAACATGCGGGCCGGTGTCGAGGCCGCCTACGACGCCCTGCAGGCCACCGAGGCCCGGCTCAAACACGTCATTCTGCTGACCGATGGCTGGGTGCACGCGGGTGAGCTCACCGCGCTGGCGCGGGAGATGCGGGAACAGGGCATCACTCTCAGCGTCGTGGCGGCGGGGGGAGGGTCGGCCGAGTACCTGGCCGGACTTGCCCAGAGCGGCGGCGGGCGCTACTACCCGGCGGTGGACATTCTGCGCGTGCCCGATTTTTTTCTCAAAGAGACGGTCAAAGCTGTGGGCCAGTATATCGTTGAAGAGCCGTTCTACCCGCTTCCCTCGTCGCCCAGCCCGGTGCTGCGCGGACTGGACCCGGCCGCGCTGCCACTGCTGCTGGGTTACAACGGCACCACGCCCAAGGGTACGGCCCGGCTGGCACTCAGCACGCCGCGCGGTGACCCTCTGCTGGCGACGTGGCAGTATGGCCTGGGCCGGGCGGCGGCCTGGACGTCGGATCTCAAGGGCCAATGGGCCACAGACTGGGTGTCGTGGCCCGGCTTTGCCCGCTTTGCGGCGCAACTGGTCGGCTGGACGCTGCCCGCGCCCCAGGTAGAGGGGATAACAGCCCAGGCTGCGCTGGAAGACGACCGGGCAGCGGTGCGTGTCGAGGCGACCGATAAAGCCGGACGTCCTCTCAACTTTCTGGATGTTTCAGCGGTGCTCATCGGCCCCGATCTGGAAAGGACCGAGGTGGTGTTGGCCCAGGTCGGCGCGGGCCGCTACGAGGCGCTGGTAGAGCTTGCGCAACCGGGGACGTACCTGGTGCAACTGGGGGTGAGTGAAGGGGGGGAGGCGATGGGCCAACAGACGTTGGGCCTGGTGGTGCCCTACTCGCCAGAGTACAAGGCCAGTGGCACGAACCGTACCCTGCTGAGTGAATTGGCTCGTCTCACCGGTGGTGGCGAACTGCCGGAGCCAGTGGCCGCTTTTCTGCACAACTTGCCTTCTGCTGACTTTGCCCGCGAAATCTGGGGGACGCTGCTGCTGATCGTGGCCTTGCTCTTTCCGCTGGATGTGGCCGTGCGGCGGGTGATGCTGGGGCCGCAAGATTTCCGCCGGGCAATGGCCTGGCTGCGAGAACGGCTGCCAGCGCGCCGCGAGAGAGCTGCCCGGCGAGGGCGTGTCCTGGGCCAGCTTTTCCAGGCCCGGGACAGGGTTCGACAGCGGCGCTCGCGTGCCGGGGCACCGCCTCCGACAGCGCCGCCGTTGGCCCCCACCGAACCGCCGACCGAACCAACGCCGTCGCCTGCACCATCCACTGACGACGCGCTGGCTCGCCTGCGCGAGGCCAAGAGGCGGGCACGACGGGATCGATGAGGGCGATGAATGTCGCCTGGTGGCTACCTTGACAATGTCACATTTCGCGCCCTGAGAGGAAGTGATGCTCATAGTGCGCTACGAAGCAGCGCAAAACCGCACTCCGCTACCGGTGAGGGCGATGAATGTCGCTTGGTGGCTACCTTGACAATGTCACATTTCGCGCCCTGAGAGGAAGTGATGCTCATAGTGCGCTACGAAGCAGCGCAAAACCGCACTCCGCTACGCTTCGTGCGTGACTACGAACCAAGCAACGAGGTAAAAAGATGTTTGTACCGCGCCAGGAGCAGTTTAGCGGCAGCTTGATAGGGCAGTGCCTGGGCGATGCGCTGGGCTTTCCGGTGGAAGGGTATCCCCCAGCGGCCTGCCAGCAATACGTCACAGAGATATTAGAGTCGGGCCGTGCGGGAGAACGCGGCCGTGGCCCGTTTCCCTTTGGTCAATACACCGACGATTCGCAACTGGCCCGCGAGCTCTTGCAGAGCTACGTCGCGTGCCAGGGGTTTGAGCCGGAGGATTATGCCCGTCGTATCGCCGCCATCTTTTTCGAGAACCGGGTTGTCGGCCGGGGACGGGCGACGGAGGCGGCAGCACGACGCCTGGCGGCGGGCGTGCCCTGGCAAGCGGCAGGAACACCTGCCCCCTCGGCAGGCAATGGCAGTGCGATGCGAGCCGGCCCCGTAGGTCTGCTCTTCTTTGACCAGCCGGGACGACTGGTTCGGGCGGCCTACGATCAGGGTCGAATAACGCATCAGGATCCGCGATGCTCGGCCGGCGCCGTGGCCATCGCTGGCGCTGTCGCGCTCGCGCTTTGGGGTGGCCGGGTCGAGCCTCGTGCGTTTCTTGCCCAACTCGGCGAGTGGGCCCAGGAGATCGAGCCGTCCGTAGCTTCCTACGTCCAGGGACTGGCAGAATGGATACCCCTCTCTCCAGACGAGGCGGTAACGCTCATTTCCCCGGCCGGAAAGTCGCCCGGCTATTCGGACGGATGGCCGGGAATATCGCCCTTTGTCACGGGCAGCGTGTTGTGGAGTCTGTATGCCTTTTTGAGAACACCGGAGGACTATTGGGCAACCATCTGCACGGCGATTGTCGTGGGTGGAGATGTGGATACCACGGCGGCCATGGCCGGCGCCATCAGTGGCGCATATTTGGGCCTGGAAGCTGTTCCTGCGCATCTGGCCCGCTGCCTGACGGATCAGGGGGCCTGGGGCTTGGCCGAATTGGTCGAACTGGCTCACGAGGTCTACGATCTCAAGATGCAACGAGGATCTGGGCATGTCTGACCGGCCGTGCGCCATCGTCCATCTGGACGTGGATGCTTTCTATGCTGCCGTCGAGGTGCTGGAGAACCCCACTCTGGCGGGCAAGCCGTTGCTCGTCGGCGGGCGGCCAGAGGAACGGGGTGTCGTCGCTACGGCCTCGTATCCCGCGCGGGCCTTTGGCGTCCGCTCAGCGATGCCCATGTCCCACGCCTTGAGGCTATGTCCCGAAGCGATTGTGCTACCGCCGCGCCACCGCCTTTACCAGGAGTATTCCCGGCGGGTGATGGCGATCCTGCACCAGATGTCACCGCTGGTGGAGCGGATGAGCATTGACGAGGCGTATTTGGACTTGACGGACCAGGTGACCGTGTGGGACGAAGGGATTGAGCTGGCGAGGCACTTGCAGGGCCGCGTCCGGGAGGAGATCGGCCTGTCGGCGTCATTGGGGGTGGCGACCAACAAATTGGTGGCAAAGGTGGCCTCAGACCGGGACAAGCCAGGTGGATTGACAGTGGTGCGACCGGGGAAAGAGGCAGCCTTTCTTGCGCCGCTGCCGGTGCGGGTATTATGGGGTGTGGGACCGGTGACGGCAGGCAAGTTGGACGAGATGGGCGTGACGCTGGTGGGTCAATTGGCGCAACTACCGGAGGAAGAGCTGCGAGCGCGCTTTGGTCGGCGTGGGCCAGAGATGGCGCGACGGGCAAGGGGAATTGACGGGCGGCCGGTGGTGACGGAGCACGAGGCCAAGTCGGTGAGCCAGGAGAGGACATTCACCCATGACTTGGCCGATGCAGAAGCGTTGAAGCAGCAGTTATGGCATTTGAGCCGGGGGGTAGCAAGCCGGTTAAAGAGGGCGGAATTGGCCGCGGGGACGGTGGCGATCAAGTTGCGCTACACAGATTTCACGACCCTTACGCGGCAGATGACGCTGATGGTGCCTACGGACAATGAGCGGGAGATCTACCGGGCGGCGCTGGTGTTGCTAAAGAGGGCATGGCAGCGAGGGCGGCCAGTGCGGCTGTTGGGGGTGGCGGGGCGGCATCTTTTACCGCCAGTGGGGCAACTGCTGCTATTGTAGGTACGCCCGGTTCAGCCTGTGCCTGATGATCTATAGCCAAAGCGCCAGATGAGAGTGCATTTGTGCCCGGAGTTATGTGCCCGGCACTTCCAGGAGGACAGCAATGATGGAACGCAGTAGTTTTTGGAGTAAACTCGATCAGCAAAGGACGTCTCTGACTCTCGTGCTGGCACTGCTTTTTGTGTCGAGCGCCTGCATACCGACGACACCGGTGAATGATCTATCTGCTACCACTTTCACGCGCCGGGCTCAGATCATGGCTCAGGGCACCACCTACTACGTGCGCACCGACGGAGGCTCCCCCGAACAGTGCACGGGCCTGGTGGACGCTCCTTATTCCGGCGGCGGGACAGACCAGGACTGCGCCTGGGACCACCCTTTCCGCGCGCTCCCGCCAGGCGGCTCGCTGCGCATTGCCAGTGGTGACACCCTTATCATTGGGGCTGGCGATTACATGATGGGCTACGGTGCGTCCGGGGCTGACATCTGCGAGTCCGATTATCCTTGGGAATGCCACATGTCACCGATTCCCAGCGGTCCTGATTTGGAACACCCCTCCCGCATCCTGGGAGCTGGCTGGGACACTGGCTGCACCAGCCCTCCCGAACTGTGGGGCACGGAAAGGTCATGGTATATTCTCAACCTGACCGACTCTAGCAATGTCGAAATCGCTTGTTTGGAGATCACCGACCGCTCTGACTGCGTCGAAGACCACGCCGACCTAAGCCTGGCTTGTGAGCGTGATACTTATCCCTTTGGAGATTGGGCCGCCGTCGGCCTCTATGCCGAAGACTCGTCTAATGTCCATCTGCGAGACCTCAACATTCACGGCCTGGCAAACGCCGGCATCCACGCCGGCCGGCTCACCGATTGGACTGTGGAGGACGTGCGCATCGCGGGCAATGGCTGGGCCGGTTGGGATGGGGATTTATGGGACGAAGACGGCGACTCGAACTCGGGCACCCTGCTGTTTCGGGGCTGGACGGTCGAGTGGAATGGCTGTGGCGAGACTTACCCTGGCGGCGAGCCAACCGGCTGTTGGGCGCAGACAGCCGGCGGGTACGGCGATGGGGTCGGCACCGGCGCCACCGGGGGAGACTGGATCATTGAGGATTCGACCTTTCTCCACAACACCTCCGATGGCCTCGATCTCCTCTACGTCCGGCGGGAAGACAGTTCCATCACCATCCGGCGCACCATTGCTGAGGGGAACGCGGGCAACCAAATCAAGACCAATGGTCCCACTCTCATCGAAAACTCGATCATCGTCGGCAATTGCGGTTACTTTGACGGTCAGTCGTTTACCTACGACGTGGATAACTGTCGCGCGGTTGGCAATGCGCTTTCGCTCGATCTGCGGCCGGGGAACCGGGTCACTGTGACCAATTCTACCCTTACCAGCGAGGGGGAGTGCCTGGTGCTGGCCGTCTGCGACGGGAGTTGTGATGGCTCCGAGACGGTGCGTCTGCGCAACAACATCTTTCAGGGTCATACCGACTTTCTTCAGCCTTTTGAGAACACTTGTCTCGCCTGGGCGGAAAGTTTTTATCACGATCCTTTCGATATGGACTACTCGGTGATCCACAACGTCAAGAACGATCCGTGTCCGGTGGGCTCCAACGACGTCTGCGAGGCGCCCGGTCTGATCAATTCATCCATTGATGCCTTTAATGCCTACCTGGTCAAGGACAGCCCGGCCATTGATGTAGGCACGTTCGACGGCGCGCCAACCGATGACTTTAGTGGTCGTGCCCGCGACGCCGCGCCCGACATCGGGGCGTATGAGTGGCGAGAGCCGATGGCGTGGATCTATCTGCCCCTTATCCTCAAGGGCTTCACCGCTCCGCCCTCGCCCGGCCTGGCTGAACCAATGTCCCTGCAGGACGTTACTTACTGGGCCTACCAGATCCAGGGCATCAGCGAACCGGGCGCGGTGGATGCCCTGGTCGCCTGTCACTACGACATGCTGGTACTGGAACCGACTCGCACTGATTGGTCGTCGGACGACAAGTTCTTTGATACCCCGGGGATAGTCGCTCGGCTGAAGAACAGCCAGGCCAGCGATGGGGTGCACCGCAAGCTGGTCGTCGCCTACATTGACATTGGCGAGGCCGAGGACTGGCGCTGGTACTGGGACCCGGCATGGCCCGATTGGGATTGTACAGGCGACCCCCCAGCGGCCTGGCCGGACTACATCCTCACCTGCGATCCCGATGGCTGGGCAGGCAACTATCCCGTTGCCTATTGGGACGAAGACTGGAAAGATATTGTCATATACGGCCAGAATCAAGGTAGCCACCCTGACAGAGACTACAACAGCGTCGTTGACGAGGTCATCATAGACGGATTCGATGGCATCTACCTCGACTGGGTGGAGGCTTTTGAGGACACAGACGTCATTATGGAGGCACAGGCGGCGGGCAAAGATCCGGCCGTCGAGATGATCGCTTTCATCCAGGAGATGAGGGACTACGCGGCAGTCCGAAACCCCGACTTTATCATCATCCAGCAGAACGCTGCCTCCCTGATTGATGGGCACTCTGAATTGACCGGGGTAATTGACGCCATCTCGCAGGAAGCCATCTGGTACGATGGCGACGCCACCGACGATTGGAACGATCCCGACGGGTACGATTGGCCGAACGACTCCTCGTTGGTCAATTACTACATTGGTTATCTGGATCAGTACCTGGACGTCGGGCTGCCCGTTTTTGATTGCGAGTACGCGCTGGACTATGCGGACACGGCCTACGCCAACGCGCTCAACAAGGAGTATGTGCCTTACGTGTCCCGGCGGTCGCTGTCACAATTGACGACGACGCCCCCACCCGGGTATTGACCCGGGAGCGGTTCAAAGGAGCAATGGAAAATGCTCAACAAGATGCCACGGTGGGTGCCAGTAGAGATGGCACGAATCACTCTGGCTGTGCTGTCGGCTCTGATGGCCGTCAGCCTGCTCGCTCAGGGGGGCTGCTCACTGCCGGATGCAGCCTCGCCGTCACCTGTCCTGTCCACCGAGACCCGTCCCGACGGCGCGCCCTCCTGGTCGCCTGATGGAAAATGGATCGCCTTCGAATCGCACGAAAGCCAGAATGAGGACAGTCCGACGGCTTTGTGGCGCATCGCTGTGCCGGAGGGGATCTGCGATGAAGAATTTTACGTTTACCTGCCGCTCACCCTCACCGCCTCGTTGACGCCCGATTTCTTGGCCGTGAACGACTTTTTGTATCAGCTCCAGGACCTCGACTTGGCCGCCATCGGCGACACGGCCTATGACCTGGTGGTAATGGACTATTCCGCCGAGGGGGACGACGAGACCGCCTTCACCGCCGCGCAAATCGCTGCCCTCAAGAGCAGCCCCGGCGGCGAAAAGATTGTCCTGGCTTACATGAGCATCGGCGAGGCCGAGGACTATCGCTTCTACTGGCAGGACGATTGGACGCCGGGGAATCCCGCCTGGCTGGACGCTGTGAATCCAGACTGGCCGGGCAACTACAAGGTACATTACTGGGACCCCGGCTGGCAGACCATCGTCTTGAGTTACACGGACCGGCTGCTAGACGCCGGTTTCGACGGCGCGTACCTGGACATCATTGATGCTTACGAGTACTACACCGACCAGGGTCGGGCCACTGCTGCCCAGGAGATGGCCGATTTTGTGGCCGCCATCCGCGCCCACGCGCGCGCCCGCGATCCCAACTTTTACGTCTTGCCGCAGAACGCGCCCGAACTGGCGAGCCTCGTGCCTGCTTACCTGAACATCGTGGATGGCATCGGCCAGGAGGACATTTACTACGGCTATGATGACGACGACGAAATGACGCCGCCGGACGTCACCGCTGAACTGGAGGGCTATCTCGACCTGTTCAAAAACGCCGGCAAATTGGTGCTGACGGTGGATTATGCCACCACGAAGGAGCACGTGGACTATGCTTATGCCAAATCACTGGTCAAGGGCTACGTGCCCTTTGTCACCGTGCGCGACCTGGATCAACTGACTATCAACCCCGGCCACGAGCCGGATTGATTCCAGTGACAATAACTACTCAGCCTGCTCTCCCGCAGGTTAAAATTGACGTAACCGTTCACCAGAGGGCCAAGAAACCCGGTTTTTCTTGCCAGAGAACCCTATTGGCCCCTGAAAAGCACCTTCAGCCAGCAACTTTTGACCCGTGGAGCACCAAAAACCGGGTTTCTGACCTGCTCCCTGAACGCTCACAAATTGACGACACTTGTACCCGAAGAACATCCCAACCTGCGGGAGGGTGAGTAGCTGCCAATGACAGTGTTGACTGGTACAGAAAGGGACGAAAAGTGAAAAACTTGAGCGCAGTACCGCAAAAGCTATGGCCGCGAGTGGCCTGGATAGCCATAGCTGTCGCCGTGGCGATTGTAGGCTTGTTGGGATGTCACGCTGTTCTGTCTAGACACGCGGAAGGGACCCCAGGGATAGTTCACCCCGCGCTTGACCGGGATGCCGGTGGGGAAGAAGAACTGCGTCACACCGCGACCCTGACCTTCACACCCGTGGCGACGGTTCATCTCCCTGTAGTGCTGTTGAACGCCGGCAGCGTGGACAAGTGGGCGCTGTGGACAGGGGGCGCCCAACTGCGCGGCGCCAATATCTATCAACGCCGCGTTTACCCCGAACTGGATGGTTCCGAGTTTATGGGTGCTGGCCCCGTTGGGCCGCCCTACACCCAGGAGGATTTTGACCACCTGGCGGCGCTGGGCGCCAATTACGTCAACGTCTCCCATCCCGGCCTTTTCACTGAAAAACCGCCGCACGCTCTGGACGAGGACATCCAGGACAACCTTGACCACTTGCTTGACGTGATCGCCCAGGCCGACATGTTTGCTGTGATCAGCTTCCGCACCGGGCCAGGCCGCAGCGAGTTCACCTTCTTCTGGGATGAGGTAGGGGATTGGTTCGATGAGAGCTATCTCAACGATTCCATGTGGCAAGACCAGGATGCCCAGGACGCCTGGGTGGACATGTGGCGCTACACCGCCGCACGCTACCGCGACAACCCGATCGTCGTCGGTTATGACCTGATGGTTGAGCCCAATGCCAACGAGGTAGGCAGCCACGCGCTCAATGACCCCCTGGACGTCTGGGACCCGGAAGAGTTTTACGCGGACTATGGGGGCACTTTGTACGATTGGAACCAACTCTACCCCCGCATCAGCACCGCCATCCGCGAGGTGGATTCTGACACGCCCATCCTGATCGGCGGGATGGGTTACAGCGCCGTCGAGTGGCTGCCCTACCTGGAGCTGACGGGTGACCCGCGCACGGTCTACATGGTGCATCAATACGCGCCAGTCCAATATACGCATCAATGGTGGGACTCCCTGGACTGTGCTTACCCCGGCTCATGTGATGTGGACTGGGACGGGGAGGACGAACAGTTTGATCGGGCCTGGATGGAGGATCTCCTCTCGACGATTGACACGTTCATCACCACACATAGCGTGCCGGTGGCGGTGAACGAGTTTGGTCTGATGCGTTGGGAGCCGGGCGCTGACCGCTTTATGGATGACCAGATGGACCTGTTTGAGCAGCGCGGTATGAACCACGCACTGTGGGTGTGGGATCCTTCGTGGGAAGCGTGGACAGAGGAGGTAGATGCTTTCAACTTTCGTCATGGCCCTGATCC
>CAYVPU010000080.1:0-8890 GCA_964453885.1 uncultured Anaerolineae bacterium
TGATGGCCTGTCGTTTTGATTGTTCTTCATCAGTCCCCTCCCTTTATCATTTCCTTGATCAGCCACGTTTTGCTACAGCTTCGGCCAGCAGGCACAGGATCTCATACATGATTGTGGCACCGACCAGGGCGGTGTTCCCGCTCGGATCATACGGTGGGGCAACTTCCACCACATCGGCTCCGATCAGGTTCAGGCCGCGAAGGCCTCTTAAGAGGGCCTGGGCCTCAATGGTGGTGAGGCCACCGACCTCCGGTGTTCCAGTGCCGGGGGCATAGACCGGGTCCAGACCGTCGATGTCGAAGGAAATGTAGGTCGGCCCATTGTCCACGATCCGGCGCGCTTTGGCGATCACCGCATCCACGCCCAGCTTTGTGAATTCCTCCATGAAAATGACACGCATGCCGCTGTCGTGGGAGTAATCCCAGCCCTCGCTCGTGTTCTGGGCACCACGAATGCCAATCTGCACCGTGCGCCTGGGGTCCAGCAGATTTTCCTCCACCGCCCGGCGGAACGGTGTACCATGCATGAATTTACAGCCCATGAATTCGTCCCAGGTATCGGTATGTGCATCAACATGGATCATGCCGATCGGCCCATCCGCAGCAATCGCCCGGAAAATTGGCAGAGTGACGGAATGATCGCCCCCTGCCGCCAGCGGCACGACCCCGGCCTGGTGAAATTTCGCAAAAAAGCGGGTGATGTCATGGTGGGCTGCTTCCACCTCATAAACCCTGGTAAAGGGCACATCGCCCGCATCGCCAATCCGGCAGAGTTCGTAGGGATTGATCCGGGTCGCATGGTGAATAGACCGCATCATGCTGGATGAGTTGCGGATTTCGCGCGGACCGTGCCGCGCGCCTGGGCGGTTTGTCACTGCCCCGTCATAGGGAACCCCGATCATCGCAATGTCAAACGCGGCTGGATCACTGATCAGCGGCGCCCGCATGAAGGTTGGGATCTCCATATAGCGGGGTGCAGTCATGGCCCCGGTAGGGTCCGGATCTGTCGGTGTCTGGTTAAGCATTTTAGCATCTCCTCATTACTGTGTTTAGGGGAATTGGCCGCTGAGTGCCTTCAGGAATATTTGCTCGAAGCGCAGGCCATCAGCGGAAACTGCCACGCGCACATTCGAGCCGTCAGTCACCATTTGCTCGGCCAACCTGGTGGGGAACCCCTTTTTGGACAGGCGGCACGGTCGTTTGTACTCAATGGTTACGTGGCCGTAGACGGCATCGGCGGAGCCGCTGAGGGTGGTCTTTTCGTATTCGGGCGTAGCCGTCAGTCCCAACGCCTGCAGGGTCGCGCTCAGGGCCTGCTCGACGCCCACGCGCAAGTCTTCTTCGGAATGTGCTTTCCTGGCTACCTGGCGAATGGCCTGGGCCAGGCTTTCAGCAGCTATGAGGTTAGAACTCATGAACGTCTCCCGCTCGCTCAATCGTTGGACGATCTTGCCCTACGGTGGTTTGGTCATATCAATCCCCGTACCGGCCGACGATGGTGACGCTGCAAACGTTCATGTAGGGCATGCCGCCCAGGTTGTGGGTCAGGCCGTAGCGGGGGGCCGGCAGTTGCCGCTGGCCGGCCCGGCCCTGGAGTTGGAGATACATCTCGTACAGCATCCGCAGCCCTGAAGCACCGATGGGATGGCCGAAGCATTTCAGGCCGCCATCGGGCTGGCATGGCAGTCCCCCGTCCAGGTTAAAAAAACCGTCCATCACGTCCCTGGGGGCGCCGCCTCGTTCGGAGATGTGCAGGTCTTCCAGGGTCACCAATTCGGTGATGGAGAAGCAATCGTGCACTTCCATCATGCTGATCTCCTGGCGGGGGTCGGTGATGCCCGCTTCCTTGTAGGCCATGGTGCTGCACTTGGTGGTGGTCAAAAAGTGGTCGCCGTCCCAGGTGTTGTAGCCCATCTCTTCGCCGCTGCTGAGCGCTATCTGGAGCGCCTTGACGGTGACAAAATCCACCTTGCCCAGGCTCCTGGCCACCTCCGGGGTGGTGACGATGGCGCAGGCCGCGCCGTCGCTGACGCCACAGCAGTCGAACAGCCCCAGGGGGTAGGCGATGGTGGGCGAGGCCATGATCCGCTCGACCGAGATCGCCTTGCGCAGGTGGGCCTTGGGGTTCAGAACGGCGTTGGCGTGGCTCTTGGCCGAGACGTGGGCCATGGCCTTTTTCAGGTCGTCCATAGGGATGTTGTGCTTGGCGGCGTAGGCCGTGGCCAACTGGGCGAACGAACCAGGCGCGGTCACGTTGGGCATCCACTGCCAGGTCAACGTCCCGGCGCTAGCGCCCCAGTTGGGCAGGCCGCCATAGCCGATGTCTTTGAGTTTCTCCACGCCCAGGGCCAGGGCGATGTCATAAGCGCCCGAGGCGACGGCATAGCAGGCTCCACGAAAGGCCTCCGTGCCCGTGGCGCAAAAGTTCTCGACGCGGGTCACCGGGATCCTGGGCAGGCGCAAGGTCAAAGACAACGGCAGTGCGCTCTTGCCGACGTTGCTCTCTTCCATGCAGGTACCCAACCAGGCGGCCTGTATCTCCTGCCGGTCAATACCAGCGTCTTTTGTCGCTTCCTCAAAAGCCTCGACCATCAATTCTTCCGCGCCAACGTCCCAGCGTTCGCCAAATTTGGTGCAGCCCATGCCGATAATGGCGACTTTGTCTCGAATTCCTGTGGCCATGTTCGTGTCTCCTCATCCGTGCCGTATTTGCATCAACAACGTGTCACGTATTGCGTGTTCCGTTACGCAACACGAATCACGTACCACATCTTTAAAATTTGAACAGTTTCTCGACGAGTTGCGATTTCATCAGGTCGCCTTCGATTACCAGCTTGCCGGTGGTAAAGGCCTGCATGGCCGGCAGTTGACCGCCGATCAAGCGCGTCAAGTCCTTGTCCAGCATCTTTAAAGTAGTGGTGGGACTGCTGTGGAGGCCGGCCTCGACGGTGCAGGCTCCCTCTTTGACAGTGACGCTCCAGTCGCCGCCGCCGGGGCCGGAGATGCGGAACTGGAAGACGACGTCCACGCCGGCCGCCGCATCCGCCTGGAAGAAATCGGGCATCCGGTCAAAGACGGCCTGGACCGTCACATCGCCCTCCTCTTCCTCTTCCTTTGCCTCTTCTTTGGGCGCTGATCGCGGGCTGGGGGGTGCCATCATGGCCATCAATGCGGCGTTGGCATCCCTATATTCCTGACCGCCCTCGAGGGCATCAATCTGTGCCCAGTTCTTGTGAATCTCTTCCAGGGTGGGCACCTCCTGGCCGTCGCCAAGCAAGACGCCAGGGCCGGAGACGACCGCCGCCCGGCTAAAGAACCCGCCACCAACGTTCAGGGTCAGGCCGCTATCGGTGCAGCTCTCCGAGCAGAGGTAGAGCACCAGGGGGGCGACGAACTCGGGTTTGAGCTTTTCGGACAGGTCAGGGCCCAAGATGTCCTGGGTGAGGCGGGTGGCGGCGATGGGGGCCACGGTGTTGACCTTGATGTCGTACTTTTTTCCCTCCAGCTTGAGGGTGTTCATCAGGCCCACCAGTCCCATCTTGGCCGCGCCATAGTTGGTCTGCCCAAAGTTGCCAAAGAGCCCGGCGGCGGAGGTGGTCATGACGATGCGGCCGTATTTGCTCTGCCGCATGGCGATGAAGGCCGGTCGGGTGACGTTGTAAGCGCCTTGGAGGTGCACGGCCAGCACAGCTTGCCACATCTGTGGCGTCATCTTGGCAAAGCTCTTGTCGCGCAGGATGCCGGCGTTGTTGACCAGGATGTCCACGCGGCCAAAGTGGTCGAGGGCAGTCTGGACGATCCTTTCGCCTCCCTCTACGGTCGCCACGGAGTCATAGTTGGCCACGGCCTCGCCGCCGGCCTCGACGATCTCGTGGACGACCGCGTCGGCGGGGCGAGTGGAGGCGCCGCTGCCGTCGCGAGCGCCGCCCAGGTCGTTGACGACGACCCTGGCGCCGCGCTTGGCCAATTCGATGGCGTAGACGCGGCCCAGGCCACCGCCCGCCCCGGTGACGATAGCCACCTGGCCGTCGAAGCGGATTTCATCAACAGCTTTTTCAATCTCAGCCTCAACCTTACTTGCTTGAGGCACTGCCTTCCAGAAATAGCCGGTGAAGCCGCGCTCCTTGTCGGTGATGTGCTTGCGGAAGACCATTTTGACCGGCCGGCCCACCTGTAGGTCGGATAGCTCGCAGTCGGTAAAGTCGGCCATGAACCGGCCGCCGCCCTCGAACTGGACCATGCCATAGATGGCCGGTGGATCCTCCGATACGGCCAGCATGTCGCCGGTAAAGCTCTTGATCGTGGCCGGTATGTCGGCAAATTCGTAGTCTTTTTGAGAGTGCAGCGCCCCACATTCGGGGTTGACGCAGATGTCCATCCTGGGGAACTGTGGCGTGCCACATTCCTTGCACTGGCCACCTACCAGACCCAGGATCATCTTGCGTTTGCGCCACAGGGTCGTCATGGCCGTCTGGGAGGGCGCTTCGGCGCGGATGCCCGTTTCCGTCAGGATCAGGTCGCGAAATTTGAGGAACTTGAGATAGTTGTCGGTGGTCTCTGCCTTTGCCAGCGAGCCTTTGATGCCGGTTCGCGTGGCCTGTCCCGAGCCGCGTGGTGAGCTTGTCGAAGAGGCCAGGCTGCGGATATTTTCCGTAACCTCAAAGTAGAGCACGTCGCATCCCTGGCCGAATCCGGCGACCAGGATGCGGTCGCCCGGTTGGGCCTCTTCCAGGGCGTGGACGAGCATGACCAGCGGGTGGGCAGCCCCGGTTTCGCCGCAGACGGCGTGCATGTTGTCGGCTACTTTTTCCGGGGCCGCGCCGATAGTCCTGGCGATCTGGACGTGCTGCCGCTTAAAGAGGCAGGGGTAGATCACTTTGTCCACGTCGTCCATCGAAAGGCCCAGCTTGGCCAGCAGGCCACTTATTGCTTGCGGGATGATCTTGGCATAGCCCTCGTCCCGAACCCATCTCTCCTCCCAGGTATAGCCGAATCGGCGCTGCGCTCCCCGGTAATGGCTCACAAAGTCGTAGGACACCGAGTGCGCGCCTCTGAATTCAGCGATCACATCTTTGTCGCCCAGGAGCAGGGACGCTGCGCCATCGCCGAACCACATCTCGTAAAAGGAGGCGGCCTTGGCCTCTCGCCGGTCTGAAGCCGTGATCAGGATTCTTTTCTTCTCTCCGCTCTTGATCGCTTCCAGAGCCGTGACCAGGGCCGAGGTGCCCGCTTTCAGAGACGAGGTGAAATCGGCGGTCAGAATGTCGTCCCGCAGGTTCAGGGCCGTGGCCACGATGCCGGCGTTGAGCCGGTCGGCAAAGGGCAGGGTGGTCGAGGCCAGGTACAGCGCATCTACTCGGGCCTTGTCCATTCCAACCAGGCAATCCTGGGACGCCGCCACAGCCATGGTCAGGCTGTCCTCGTCCCAGTTGCAGAAGGATCGCTCCCCCTGGGCCACGGTGACGATGGCCGGAGCCAGCCAGCCCAGATTTTGCACAATGCTCATGCGATTGAGCCTCAGCCGGGGGATGTAGCCGCCGTAAGCGATAATGCCGATCATCTTTTCCTCCGATCAATCCTCTTCCTTTGTCTCTTCTTTGGGCGCTGCTTGCGGGCTGGGGGGTGCTATCATGGCCATCAATGTGGCGTTGGCATCCCGATACTCCTGGGCGCCTTCAAGAGAGATGATCTCTTGCCACCGGGCGGCCACGGCTTTGGGGGTGGGCATCTCGCCGTCGTCTTTTACCCACGTTCCAGGCCCGCTCACCACGGCGGCCCGGCTGTAATAGCCCATGCCGGCGTTATAGACGCCGCCGCTGACCGGACATCCCTCTGAGCAGAGGTAGAGCACCAGGGGGGCGACGAACTCGGGTTTGAGCTTTTCGGACAGGTCAGGGCCCAAGATGTCCTGGGTGAGGCGGGTGGCGGCGATGGGGGCCACGGTGTTGACCTTGATGTCGTACTTTTTTCCCTCCAGCTTGAGGGTGTTCATCAGGCCCACCAGTCCCATCTTGGCCGCGCCATAGTTGGTCTGCCCAAAGTTGCCAAAGAGCCCGGCGGCGGAGGTGGTCATGACGATGCGGCCGTATTTGCTCTGCCGCATGGCGATGAAGGCCGGTCGGGTGACGTTGTAAGCGCCTTGGAGGTGCACGGCCAGCACAGCTTGCCACATCTGTGGCGTCATCTTGGCAAAGCTCTTGTCGCGCAGGATGCCGGCGTTGTTGACCAGGATGTCCACGCGGCCAAAGTGGTCGAGGGCAGTCTGGACGATCCTTTCGCCTCCCTCTACGGTCGCCACGGAGTCATAGTTGGCCACGGCCTCGCCGCCGGCCTCGACGATCTCGTGGACGACCGCGTCGGCGGGGCGAGTGGAGGCGCCGCTGCCGTCGCGAGCGCCGCCCAGGTCGTTGACGACGACCCTGGCGCCGCGCTTGGCCAATTCGATGGCGTAGACGCGGCCCAGGCCACCGCCCGCCCCGGTGACGATAGCCACCTGGCCGTCGAAGCGGATGCCGGTCGTCTTGGCTCGTCGTTCCATCTCCTCCCGGCTCATCCACTCGATCGTGCCCCGATCAATGACCACCTCGCCGGTTTCGGCGTTGAGGGTCTTGAATACGGCTGTGCCCTGACCGGTTTTCCAGATCTGCGTTTTTATCGGCATACCCGGGTAGAGGGGTCTGGAGAAACGGTTGTCGAATCGTGTGAGTCTCTCTGGCTCACCGGGGAACAGGTGCTTGATAACCGCACGGCAGGCGTAGCCGTGGGTGCACAGGCCGTGCATAATCGGCTTCTCAAAGCCGCTGGCTCGGGCAAAGTCGGGATCCACGTGTAGCGCAAAGGTGTCGCCCGAAAGCCGGTAGAGCAAGGGCTGGTTGGGGGAGGGGTGCGCCGGTTCCTCAAAATCTGGTTCTCTGTCCGGGAATCCGACCGTTCCTTTGGGGGCGTTTTCGCCGCCGAAACCGCCGTCCAGTCGGGCAAACAGAGTGATGACGTTGGTGAACAGTTTTTGCCCGTCAGAGTGATAGGTGTTTGCTTGAGCGATCACCAGCGCGCCTTTGCCAACCCCTTTGTCATAGATGTGGGTGATCTCTCCCTCGGTGGTCAGTGTGCCACCTTCCGGAGGAATGGGGTTGTGGAGAACCAGCTCGTGCTCGCCGTGGAGGATACCGGCCAGGTTGACGCCGGAATTGATGGCCACCTGGGCAAAAAAGTCAGAGACGGTGGCGACAGCAAAGCTGGGAATCACTTTGAGCTTGTTTTCGTAGACGTACCCCAACTCGTCAAAGCCGGCCCCCACGCCCAGAGCGTAGAGGACGACGTCTTTCCAGCCGTATTCGCTGGTGATCGGTCCGAGTTTCTTTCCGATTGCACTCAGATCCAGGGTCATAGAACTTTCTCTCCTCGAATTGACTTGAGGCTTGGTTCACAGGGTAACTCGACATAATTATTGCTCGTGCGGGATCGCCAAATTCCGCACCGTAAGACATCGCTAAACACCGCTGGATCTGGCGATCCAGCAGGAGCGAAAGCAAATTGTCAAGGGGTTGGGAGGGCTGTTGGCCTCGGCGGCGTGTTGGTCGGCGGGACTGGTGTGTTGGTCGGCGGGACTGGTGTGTTGGTGGGAGGAACAGGTGTATTGGTGGGCTGAGGCCCAGGAATGGGTGTAGGCGCGACCGCGATCCATTGAAAGTAGCGCGTCTCGCTGGGCGGGCTGACGGCTCCAACCACGCTGTCTCCTTTGCCCTGGACGATGACGACTTGCCAATAGTAATCTCCCGGATAATATTCTGGCCCCATGTCCCACCAGTTCTCTTTGGTCCAATACCGACCGGTGGGCTCCTCATCCTCTTGCCACAGTTGAACCTCGTACCAGTGCTCGGCTGCCAGCGAGTCAGTAGCGAGCCACAACAGGCTGATGCTTTGTTGCTTATCGAAACCAAAGACTTTGTTAGAATTTGGCTCCAGCAGCAGGGGTGACTCGTACACTTGCGGCAGAGCGACCGTAGCCTTGACAGTGGGTGTAGTAGGGGGTGTGTCCGCTGGTGTGGGCGTCGCACTGGGCGCCGCCCTGGTAGGGGTAGGGGTAGGGGTAGGGGTAGGAGTAGAAGCAGGAGTAGGAGTAGGCAACGTGAGCGTCGGGGTGGCCGTGGGCGTCAGCGTTGCGGTTGGCGTGGGCTCCACCGTCGGCGTGGAGGTTGCCGTCGTCGTTGCCGTCGGCGTTGAGCTGGGGGTAGGTGAGGAGGTTTCTGTGGGCGTCGGCGTGTCTGTCGGGCGCGGCTTGACGACGTGAATCTCTCGATCCAGTTCTGCCCACGCCTCCCACTCTGGCTCCAGGACTGCTTTGTCCTCCGCTGTGTACACCTCCACCAGGCCCTCTGCACCCATGGCAATGTGTGCTGTGGTCTCGCCGGCCCAGAGTTGGAAGGCCGTGCCGGCTTGCTGGCTGTCCACCACAAAGTTGAGGGATTCGTAGATAAACGCCTCGGTCGCCGAAACATAGATGTCAAACAACTGGTCAGAGGAAGCTGCAACCACGGCGATGCGCCCTTGCACAAGGCGAAACACAGGCCGTGACTCGGGGAGGGGCGACTGTAACAATTGAAGAATTGTGGCCGGGTCCAGGCGTACCGTTGTCCCATCGGGCAGTCGCAATTCCGCGGGCAAAGTTTCTTCCCTTGGCACCCGAATGCGATCGTTGAAAAGAAGCGACAGATGCCCATGAAACTCGGTCCAGTTGCCAACGCCGGCCGGCCTGGCCCAGGCTTTCCCAGAGACAAGCTCTATTTCGGCATCGCTGCCGTAGGGGGTGGGGGTAGGGGTGGGGGAGAATGGGAACTGGCAGGCGACGAGCAACACCAGGCCAACGCAGGCCAGGCAAAGCCTCAGCCCGT
>CAYVPU010000080.1:8990-12782 GCA_964453885.1 uncultured Anaerolineae bacterium
CGTGGGCATGTCCGTCGTGATGTCAAAATACGTGATCACCAGCATCAGCGCCAACATCGCCGTGAGGCCAATGAAGTGAATGGCCCCTTCGCGCTCGGGCGGAATCCGTTTGCCCCGGATCGCTTCCAGAAAAACAAAGAGCAAACGCCCGCCGTCCAGTGCAGGAATAGGCAACAGGTTGGTGATGCCAATGGCGATGCTGATCACGGCCATCAATTGCACTATGGGAAAGAGCCAGCCGGTATCCACAGTCTGCTCCACGGCGTTGGCTGTCATGCGGGCGATGCCAACGATGCCTGTAGGGCGGGCCTGTTCGATAGGGATAAGACCCCGGATGATCTGAATGGGAATGATGGCTACCAGGGCAATGGTGCTGCCCGCCTCTACTGTTCCCCGCACGATAGCCTGGCCCAGGGGGTATCTCGTTGGCTCAATGCGCACCACCCACTCGCCGACGATAGCCACGCCCATTGCTCCTTCCCCCTCCGGCGGTTGAGAACGAGGCACCATGCCCGCCTGGAAAACCTCTCCCTGGCGCTGCACTTCTAATGTCATGAATTGGTCCAAATGCGCATCGGTAAGAGCTTTGACTTTTTCCGTCGTCTCGGTGTGTTGACCCTCAATGGACAGAATAATGTCGTTGACCTGGAGCCCGGCAGCTTCTGCCGGCGAGCCTTCGGCCACCGATGCCACCAGCACACCGTAGAGAGACGGCTCTGGCCAACCGACCATAAAGGCTACGATAAAGAGCAGCAACGCCAGCAACAGGTTCATGGCAGGGCCGCCAAAGAGCACCACGAACCGTGTTCGCTTGGATGCGCTGGAAAGACTGCCTGGCAATGAGGGATCATCCTCGCCCAACATCCGTACAAAGGCCAGAAATGGAATGGCGTTGATAGTGTACTCGGTCCCCGGATCGAATTTTTCTACGTAAGCAGCGTCTGCTGCCTCCTTGGCATCTACCACCTCGATTTTCGAGAGCACCGACCGGCCCTTGCTGTCTGTCGTGGTTTGATAGCGCACGTGGCACCCCGACCGGAGCGCCTCTGGGGTCTCGACCTCTTTGTCAATGAGTAGCTTTTCGCCTCGAACATAGACCGTTGCCCTGTCTCGCCACAGCCTCAGCAGGCGGGGCGGGAACCCAAAGCCAAACTCCTCCACGATGACACCCAAACGCTTGGCCGTCACAAAATGTCCCATCTCGTGGACAAAAATGACAAGAGTAATTGCCAGCACTGCTCCGAGAATCGTTAACACGTTTCTTGTAACCTTTCTGACCGGAGCGTTTCTCCGGTATCGTCTCTTGAATTATTATACCCTCTTGCTGTGAATCTGGCAAGAGAGGGTTCGCCGGGACAGCATCAGCCGATCACCGGATCCGCGTGCCTCCGGCCGCACCCGGGTCCAGCAACGCCTGGCGCAGGCGACCTGGCTCTTTGCCCGTGATCAGGTGCACCAGCAGGCCGGGGACGCGCCGGGCCAGCTCGGCCATCTCTCGCACCTTGGAGAACATTCCTCCCGTGACGTCCACCCCGTGCGAGCCACCCAGCCGCTGTTCGACCCGGCCCAAGTTCGCCGCACAGATCTCGGCAATGGGCCGCGCAGCCGGGTCTCCCAGCGGGTCACGGTCATAGACGCCGTCTACAACTCCGACCAGGATGATCCGTTGTGGCCTCAGCAGTCCGGCCAGGTAACAAAATATCTCTTCCGTGGAAATGATGGTGCAGCCCCGGACCTCGTCCAGCGCCACGTCGCCGTAGACCAGCGGGATCAGCCCGTTCTCCAGCGCTGTGGCAATAGGACGCACGACTAGGCGCAAAAGTTCCCCGTCACGGCAGAACGCTGAGGCGGAGGGCTGCACCGAGAGCACCGGCAGGCCGGCCTCGAGGAGTGTATCCGTCACCAGACGGTTGAGTCGCGCTGCGATAGCGCTCGTTTCGGCGTAACCATGCCAGCTCTCGTCGTTTACGATGCCCTCGCGGGTGCGGTAGCGTTGCGCCACAAAATGTCCATACGATCCGCTGCCGTGCCCAATCAGCAACTGCAAGTCGGGGCGGGTCTCCAGCGCCTGGCGCACCTCCCGCCCCAGCCGGCGGATGACCTCCAGGCGGGGTGTTTGCTCCCGCGTTTTGTCGGTGATCAGCGAGCCCCCCAGTTTTAGAAAGACCCGTTCACTCAATTCGTACCTCTCTGTCTTTGACGACGACGACGTCCCCGGTGGAAAAATGCGCCACGTCCACCTGATCGACCATTGGAATGTCGCTAATGATGGCCCCGACGGCGACGATTGCTTCGCTCTCGGCGTTAATGATGGCCGCCGGGCCGGCGCCGTTCCGAGCCAGGCGGTAGAGGGTGTAAGAGCCCACCGTGCTCCCCTTGCCTGTGGGAAAGACCAGCACCCGTCCCGTCACCGACTGGCCCTCCAGCGGGTGGCCCGGCTCGACGACGACGCCGGTGTCGGGATCCACACCGCCCAGAAAACCGATGGGCTCCGGCGAGACCAGCGCCACGCCGCGTGCGCACCCGGCTTTGATGACCCGCCCTTTCAGAACCAGCCGTGTCTCACGACTCACGTTGTGCCTCCCATCGCCCGGTGACCGCAGCCTCTACACACTGCTCCAGCGAGCCAAAGCGCACCCGCAGCCCAGAGTGCCCCGGCGAATAAAAAGCCGCCTTGCCGGCGTTGGTGGCCATGCTGCGGAAGCCCAGTTCGCCCACCGGCGCGACGACCATGCAGGTATCGGCCACCACGTGTCCGCCTGCGGCCTCGATCGCCTGCACCCAGCCCTGCTGGCTGGCCAATTGTTTGGTCTGCGCGGCGGTGGTCACCCACAGCGTGGCCTTGATCTGCCGTTGGCCTATCGCCTGCGCCACCTGGCGGATCTCCTCCAGCGAAGCGTGGGGGCAGCCGATGCCTACAAAGTCAATAGTGTCTGTGGGATGGTTGAGCGCGGCGTAAGCCTCGTCCAGCGATTCGACGGTCAGCGTTTCAGCGCCCGGGGCGATCACGTCCGCCTGCATAACCTCTGGCGTGATGCCCTCCACGTGATACAGCGCCACCGCGCCGGAGGCGGCCATGGCCGCTCCCAGCGCCTTGAGCCGATCCACCGCCGGGTCGGGCAGCCCGGTGGATTGGTAGACAGGCAGACTAAAGTCCTGCTCCAGGGTCAGCAGTGGCTCTGCCAGGTTCCGAAAGAAAGGTATCCCCTGGCGCACCCGCTGCCCGACGGTGTATCCCAGCGCGCCGAAATCAGCGACCGACTTGAGCGGGCAACGGACGTCCACCACGTAATTGGCTTTGCGGTTGGCCTCGAGGTGTAGTCCGTAGCGGGCAGTGCGCCCGGCGATGGCCGCCGCCAGCGCGCTGGGACCGCCCTCGCGGTTGGTGCGCGCTCCCACCACCGAGTTGGCATAGGACACGGCCGACGACTCGGCCCAGGCCAGGTGCTCCCCGAAACCGGGCTCGTGCCCGATAAGGTATGGCGTACAGGTGCACGTCGGCGTTATGCCCATGGCCGCAAAAGCGGCAATGACCTCTTTTTGCTTGCGGGCAAAAGTCTCCGGGATGCCCTGCCTCTGCCAGCCGTCCAAATCCATCCCCGCCGGGTTGAGCGTCGTCGGCACCCGCACTCGCGCGCCATGCTCGGCCCACTCGCGCAGAAAGGCCAGCCCGGCGTCGCCCAGGTTCTTGTAGCTGACGCCGGAGACCTGCACGCTGCTCACCGGCACCAACTCTTCCGCGCCATAGATCTTGCCCAGCGCGGTGACGATCTCTATCGCTTTTTGCACGCC
>CAYVPU010000081.1:0-12719 GCA_964453885.1 uncultured Anaerolineae bacterium
AAGTATGGCACACCTACCCAGGTGCTGGGAAATGGCACGGGCCTGATCTACCAGAACCACATCATGACACAGTGCGAGAGTGTGGCACAGATGGAAGAAATTTCCAACACTATGCCCACCGACGCTGAATTCCAGGAATGGTTCGGGGAATCTGAGGGCCTGGTCGAGTGGCAGGATAGTACCGCTCACTACTTCACAGTCTTCGAATAGCCTGCCAAACGCTATTTCGATCAACTGTCGGAATCGGCATCCCAGAATGGCAGCCCATGCCTACGGTTTTTGGATAGTAGCGCTGATGATAAAAAGCCTTGGATGTGTAACGGACCAAAGGTCCTGCTGTTTTTTTGCCTGCTAATCCCCGTGCGGTACTTCAAAAGCAAAGCCACCCAATTCTCAAGGGTGGCTTTTTGTTTCACAGATAACATCTCTTATCAAGCGCAATCGCCAAGCTTCCGCTTATCCTCATAATCGGAAGCTCGAGACAGACCCCTTGCGCCCATCCGTGGCTGACCTTGCAAGGTCAGCCGTGAGGTCCCTGATTCCACCACCCCAGACGACGAGGCCCCGTATCGGTTTAACGTCGATGCAGGGCCTTTTCGCGTTTGGTGCAGCACGACAAATGAGCTCCTTTGTCACTCTGACTTGTGAAAGGGCACTAGTAGGTCACGCGAAACTCAAAGTAGCGCCACGGGGTCTTGGGGCCAGCGTGGTCACTGCCGTAAATGCCCCACATTCTGACGCGTCCGCCCACGTCCCCAGGAAAGTCAGGCACAAAGTAGAGTGGCCTCCCACCACGCTTCTGCTCGTTCTCTAGCCAGGGGTGCCAGTCGCCATCTCCCCATACCTGTACCTCAATCCCAAACGCGGGAGGCGGGGAATCGACTGTGTACTCCCAGATGACGTTGAACTCGCGGGGATAGTTCTTTAGACGTTCGCCTTCCTCCGGCTCGAGGATCTCGATACCAACTGGACAATACGGTGCCTCTAGCCAATAGTCTGCCTGGACGTACTGGCCGGTGGCATCAGCAACGCCAACGCTGCCCGGCTTGGGCGTGCAGCGCCGCCACGCGATCTCGAATGTGTCCCCTTTCTGAACCAGCCCATCATGGTAGAATGTGTAAGGGGGCGTGCCCCCTCGAGCATCGACGTGGACAGTGGCGATATAATCCGGATCAGCCGGTCGCCAATTGACAATGGACCACGTCAAGGACAAAGGCCCACCTGTGGGTTGAGGGGCCAGTGTTGGGGTTGTGCCAGCTGGCACATGGATCGTCAGCACCTGTCCGACGTAGATGAGATCCGGATTCTCGATGTCGTTGAGTGCGACCAGGTCCGCAACTGTGGTGCCGTACTCTTTGGCCAGTTCGCTCAACGTATCGCCAGTCTGTACGGTATAGCGAATGGTCTGCCCGGTGGGTGTCGTCGGGGTGTCGGGAGTTTCACCCTGTGCTACCGCTGTCGGACGCATTCCAGTCGCGCTCAGGACCAAGAGAAAAAGCACAGTCAAGGAGACAATGGGCCATCGCCTCCTCAGAAAGGTCTTCCGGGTCATCTGGTTCCTCCTTCCCTTCTTCACATACATCTCGAAACCGGCATTACTTGAAGGATGTGCAAACTCACCCAGAACTGGTCACTGAAGGGTTGAGTACCATGTCTGGATCGTATTACACTTCCTGCCCCCATTGTATTACAAAATCATCTGAGCGCAAATACTGAGGGCCAAAAACGGCAACTGAGGCATAAAATGCGGGGGGCAGCCGGCGCCGCCGGCCCCCCCCAGCGGGTCGCCGCGGAACCCGCCGCAACCAACCAAATACGAAAAATCATTGACTTCTGCCTCGACGTGTAGTATAATTGTGGTGTAAATTAAGGCATAAGCACCATCGCAGCCCCCGTCGCAATCGTAGTTTACCGAGGAGGGTAGCGTGAAAGACTGACAGCCGAGCCCTGGCCTGGGTGAGTTCCCAGTGCAGGATCGGCCTTTTTTGTCAGTTGGGTCATCGAACGATGAACACCGAAACAGAGAACTGTCACCTTCTCCTCATCCCGGCCTATCATTGACAGTAACTGTTACATCCACGCGCCTTTTCTTTGCCGCAGGCCTCCATCCATTGCTATCCATAGCAGCTTTGCATCCACGCCCATTCAAGCGCTAACAAACGTACCAACCCAACCTCCCAGACTCGGTGGATCCGATTTTGCACTGTACTGAGCGTACAGCACAGTGCTCGGTCTGGATCGCCAGACCTGTGGTGAGCCAGCCGAACCATCCAGACCAGAACCGGGGATTTGACAACACCTGCACTGTGCGCAGGCGCAAGTGTCCCCTCGGAGCGATTTTGGATCTACTGAGACTACTTTCATTGTGAAAAGCACCGGCGCCTCTGGCGGTGCTTCTATGATAGTGTCGTGCCGCGTGCTGAAGGTAGCGAGTGCGCCGGGATCGCCACTGGTGGCACAGTGCCAGTGGACATGGGCGTCTAGCGCCTTAACGCCAGCGACTCCAGCCAAGAGACTGTTTTTTCATAAGGGTAGAAGCCACGTTCTACTCCGCCAGTACACCAAAATCGAATTTCATGAGAGGGAGGTTTTGAAATGAAACGCTTTACGATCAACGCCAGTATAATCTTGGCCCTGGGCTTGGGTCTGACCCTGGCCTTGTTGCTGGGATTGCAACCAGAAGCGCCAGCAACAGCCCAATCTGCGCTCGTCGGGCTGGTCATTGACGGGCCTACTGTAAATGATAGGGCCTTTAACTGGCTCAGCCACCAGGGCCTGCTGCGGGCCGAAAGTGAGTTAGGGGTCGCGGGCACCGTCTACACCTCGACCAGTTCGGCCGACTATGGCCCCAACCTGCAGCAGTGTGTGGATGACGGCAACGACCTCTGCATTGCCGTGGGATTCCTTATGGCCGATGCCATCTCGAGCACGGCAGCGGCGAACCCGGGGACGTCCTTTGCCAATGTGAACTTTGCCTGGGAGAGTTACCCCGCCAACCTGCGGGGCACAACTTTTGCTGCAGACGAGTCGGGTTACCTGGCCGGCACCCTGGCCGGGTTGATGACGCAAGGCGACGTCGTGGGCAGCGTCGGTGGCATGAAGATTCCCGTCGTGGAGGCCTTTACTGAGGGCTATCGCAATGGAGCGCAGTGCGCCAATCCCGACGCCACTGCGCTTATCGTCTACGCCGGTACGTTCACCGATCCAGACCTGGGAGCGCAGCTTGCTCAGGATATGATCGCCCAAGGAGCCGACGTCATCTTTGGAGCGGGTGGCCAGACCGGGGACGGGGCGGTGTTGACGGCGACGCAGTCGGGAGTGTGGGGCATTGGCGTGGACGCAGACCAATACCTTACTCTCTTTATGAGCGGCACGGTGGCTGGCTCCGGCAAGCTGCTCAGCAGCGCCATGAAGCGCGTGGACAACGCCGTTTATGCCACGATTGCCGACGTCGTCTCGGGCACGTTCACCTCTGGGACCGTTTTCTATGACCTGGCAGCCGATGGTGTTGGGCTGGCACCGTTTCACGAGACGGAGCCCTTTGTGTCTCAGAGTGTGCGCGATGAACTGGCAGTGGTTGAGCAGGGCATTATCAGTGGTACCATTGATGTCAATGATAACTGCCGGGGCACGCTCTATGTGGCCTCATCCTGCGCTGGCGTCCCTGTTCCATGCTACACCACGGTGCAGGACGCCGTGGACGCTGCCAACGATGGCGACGTGGTCAAAGTGGCGGCTGGTACCTACACCGGCGTCAGCGCCCGCTCGGCCCCGCCTGACTATCCCGGCCCGCCGGCCAGCGGGCTTATCACCCAGGTGGTCTACATTGACAAGAACATCACCGTGCGGGGCGGTTACACGACTGACTTTGCCGAACCACCTGACCCCGTGGCCAACCCCACCACGCTGCATGCGATGGGGCAGGGGCGCGTGCTCTTTGTCACGGGGGGGTACCCCGCTATCGAAGGATTACAGGTCACCGGCGGCGACGCAGCTGGTCTAGGCGGTTTTGTCTACTACGATGACGTTTTCGATGTCGGCGGTGGGGTGTACCTGCACGACAGCCTCGCCAGGCTCAGCGGCAACGCCGTTTTCTCCAACACCGCCACCTACGGCGGCGGGCTGTTCCTTTGGGACAGCGATGCCACCCTCAGCGACAACACCGTCTTCTCCAACACTGCCACCTACGGCGGCGGGCTGAGCCTGTACGACAGCGATGCCACCCTCAGCGACAACACCGTCTTCTCCAACACCGCCGGGGGGGTCGGCGGCGGGCTGTACCTGAATTCCAGCACCGCTACGCTCAGCGGCAACACCATCACCTCCAACACCGCCGAATGGAGCGGCGGTGGGCTGCACCTGTTTTTCAGCGACGCCACGCTAAGTGGCAACACCATCTCCGGCAATACTGCCTACAGAGGCGGCGGGCTGTCCTTGTACTGCGAGGCTGTCACGCTCAGAGACAACATCATAACCGGCAACACTGCCAATATGGGCGGCGGGGTGTACGTCGGCGGATGGGTTAGCACCCTGATCAACACGTTGGTGGCCGACAACCGGGCCGAAGGCGGGGGCAGTGGGCTGTGCGTCTCGGGCTCCTCAGCTCGCCTGCTGCATACCACCTTCGCCCGCAACAGCGGTGGCGACGGTAGTGGGATCTTGGTCACTGGGGAAGAGCCGAACTATGGCATCGTGATCATGACCAACACCATCCTGGTCAGTCATACGGTGGGGATCAGCGTCGCGGCCGGCAGCACAGCGGCGCTGGAGGCCACGCTGTGGGGCAGCGGCGCCTGGGCCAACGGGGCCGACTGGGGCGGCGACGGCGACATCATCACTGGCACGGTCAACATCTGGGGCGACCCGGTCTTTGTGGACCCCGACGCAAGGGACTATCACATCGGGGGCACCTCGGCTGCCCGCGAGGCCGGGGTGGATGCGGGCGTGAAGCGGGATATAGACGGCCAGCCACGCCCGATGGACTGGGAGCCCGACATCGGCGCCGACGAGTATCCCGGCGTCGGCCTGGATGTCGTCAAGCAGCCATCGGCGGTCCTGGTGAACCGCAGCCAGGCCCTCACCTACACCATCGTCGTCGCCAGCGTCGGGAGGATGAACGCTACCGGCGTCATCTTGACCGACACGCTGGACGGTTGGCAACGGCCCATCGCGGCCACCTCTTCGGCCGGAGGTTGCTCGGTGAGCGACGGAGGCTGGGGCGGCGAGGTAGTCTGCACGCCCGGCACGTTGGTCACCGGCACGGCCGTCGTGGTCACACTCACGGCTCAGATCTCCACGGCTGTCGCGCCGGGGCGGATGATAACCAACACCGTCGTCGCGATGGCAGACGAGACGACAAACAGCGCCCAGACTGCCAATATGGTTCAGGACTGCCACGTGCGTCTCAACGACGACTCGACAGAGTATACCAGCGTCCAGGCGGCGGTGGACGCGGCCAGCCCCGGCGACCTGGTCAAGGTAGCTGGCGCCTGCGTGGGGGTCAACTGGCGAGGGGGGCTGCGCCAACAGGTCTACCTGGACAAGAGCATCACCATCCGGGGCGGTTACACCTCTGCCTTCACTGAGCCGCCCGACCCCGAGGCCAACCCCACCACGCTGGACGCGCTGGGGCAGGGGCGGGTGCTCTACATCACGGGGAACATCACCCCCACGGTCGAGGGGCTGCGCATCACCGGCGGCGACGCGGCCGGACTCGGCGGCTACAGCTTTATGGCGTGGGAAGAATTTGTTTACGATTGCGGGGGCGGGGGGTACATCATCACCGCTACGGCCACCATCCGGGACAACCAGGTGTTCAGCAACACTGCCTTTTTGGGTGGCGGACTGCACCTATACAATAGCATGACCACGCTCAGCGACAACACCATTTCCTCCAACACCGCCGATGACAGTGGCGGCGGGCTGTCCCTGTTGGACAGCGATGCCACGCTCAACGGGAACATCGTTTCCGACAACACCGCCACCCAGCCCCTGGGATGGGGGAAGCCATTTTGGCAGGGTGGTGGCGGCGGGCTGTGGCTTTGGGGCGGCAACCCCACGCTCAGCGGCAACACCGTCGTCTCCAACACCGCTGGTGAGCGCGGCGGCGGGCTGTGCCTGGAAGGCAGCGGTGCCACACTCAGCGGCAATACTGTCACCGGCAATGCGGCAACAAGCGAATGGTCGACGAGTTCCGGTGGCGGGCTGTATCTGTATGAGGGCAACGCCACGCTCAGCGGCAACACCGTCACCGGCAATGCGGCAACAGGCGGATGGAGGAGCTCCGGTGGCGGGCTGTACCTGTCCGACAGCGCTGCCACGCTCAGCGGGAATTTCATCTCCGGCAACACCGCCGAGAGTGGCGGCGGGCTGTCCCTGAGCGGCGGCAATGCCACGCTCAGCGGGAATATCATCTCCGGCAACACCGCCCAAGGTACTGATTGGGGTGATGGCGGCGGCGGGCTGTCCCTGCACGGCAGCAACGCCATCCTCAGCGGGAACACCATCACCTTTAACACCGCCGACCACGAGGGCGGCGGGCTGTCCCTGCACGAAAGCGGCGCCACATTGATCAACAACGTCGTCGCTGACAACTGGGCCAATGCCACAGGCAGCGGGCTGTACATCGCGGGCTCCTCGCCTCGCCTGCTGCACACCACCCTCGCCCGCAATAGCGGCGGCGACGGCAGTGGGGTCTATGTCACTGATGAGGAGTGGGTCTATAGCACCGTGGCCTTGACCAATACCATCCTGGTCAGCCACACGGCGGGCATCACCGTCACAGCGGGCAACACGGCGACGCTGGAAGGCACCCTGTGGGGCAGCGGAGTCTGGGCCAACATTGCCGACTGGGCCGGCGACGGCACGGTCATCACCGGCACGGTCAACGTCTGGGGCGACCCGGCCTTCGTGGACCCGGACGCAGGCGACTATCACATCGGCCCTGGCAGCGCGGCAGTTGACGCGGGCGTGGATGCTGGCGTAAACGACGACATAGACGGAGACTCCCGCCCCTTCGACGGCAACGGCGATGGTGCCGACGAGTTCGACATCGGCGCCGACGAGCTGGTACCCCATCTGGAGGTGACCAAACAGGCTGACCCCGACCCGGTGCAGGCCGGTGAGCAACTGACTTACACCCTCCGCGTCACCAACACCGGCAACGTGGACTTGCACGCCACCATTACCGACACCCTGCCTGCGCAGGTCACACCTGCAGGGACGCGCACCTGGACAGGGGTCACCATCACACCCAACGATGTCTGGACACAGCAGGTCATCGTCACCGTCGAGACGGGTTACAGCGGGATACTGACCAACGTGGTGCAGGTCGCGACCGACGAGGGCGCAACCGGTGTCTACACTGAAACTTCCACGTCGGCCGGCGATTACTACATCTACCTGCCGCTCGTCCTGAGGCAATTCGAAGGGTTAGTACTCAAGAGCCACTGACCGGCTGGTCACAGCAACAGAACCGTCCCGGACGGTGCAATCCTGTCACCGTCCGGGCCGCGTGTTTTCCACCACTCGCGCAGGTTCGTTCGCTTTGCCCGGTGAAACATCAACGCTCTACAGAGGCTTGCTGGCTGGAGGCAAAGGGAACTCTTCCAGGTAGAGTTCCGTGGCTTCTTTCAGATTGGCAACCGCTTCTTCAATAGTATATCCCTGGCTGACGGTGCCAGCTTGGAGACATTCTGCGACGTACAGGTCATCTTCCTTATGCAGAACTGCTGTAAGGGTTACTGTCACCATCTCAACATCTCCTGATTCATCATATCCAGGGGTGCGTTTCAAGTGAGTTGAGAGACAAGCGAGAGGGTAAAGACAGCGAAAAAGTCAGCGCGAAATGTTATGGAACGCGCCCATCCCCGCGTACACGGCCGCGTCGCCCAACTCTTCCTCGATGCGCAGCAACTGGTTGAACTTGGCCACCCGGTCGGAGCGGCACGGCGCGCCGGTCTTGATCTGGCCGGTGTTCAGCGCGACCACCAGGTCGGCGATGGTGGTGTCCTCCGTCTCGCCGGAACGGTGAGAGACGACGCTGGTCCAACCGGCGCGTTTGGCCATCTCCACAGCGGCGATAGCCTCGGTCAGCGTGCCGATCTGGTTCACCTTGCACAGCAGGCTGTTGCACGACTTTTCATTGATCGCCTTTTCGATCCGCTTGACGTTGGTCACCAGCAAATCATCGCCCACGATCTGCACGCGGTCGCCAATGCGCTCCGTCAGCTTGGGCCAACTCGACCAATCGTCCTCGGCCAGGCCGTCCTCGATAGAGATGATGGGATACCTGTCTGCCCAGTCCACAAAGAAATCAACCATCTGCTCGCCGGTGAGGCGACGGCCTTCCTTCTTGAGGTAATAAGTCACACCGTCCTCAAAAATCTCGCTGGCCGCCGGGTCCAGGGCGATGAACATGTCCTGGCCCGGCTGGTAGCCAGCCCGCTCGATGGCTTGCAGGATGATTTTTATGGCCTCTTCGTTCGAGTCCAGGCTGGGCGCAAAACCGCCCTCGTCGCCGACGTTGGTGCTGTAACCCTTGTCCTTGAGCACCGCCTTGAGGGCGTGATAAGTCTCAACACCCCAGCGCAACGCCTCGGCAAAGGTGGGCGCCCCCACGGGCATGACCATGAACTCTTGCAGGTCGGTGCTGTCCAGGGCGTGCTTGCCGCCGTTGAGGATATTCATCATCGGCACCGGCAGCGTGCGCGCGCTGGCCCCGCCGATGTAGCGATAGAGTGGCAGAGCAGCGTACTCTGCTGCTGCCTTGGCCACGGCCAGGCTCACGCCCAGGATGGCATTGGCACCCAAATTGCCCTTGGTAGGTGTGCCATCGAGATCAATGAGCATCTGGTCAATGCCCACCTGGTCGGTGGCGTCCCAGCCGAACAACTCCTCGGCGATGACCGCGTTGACGTTTTCGACAGCCTGAAGCACACCCTTGCCGCCGTAGCGTTTTTCGTCGCCATCGCGCAGCTCCACGGCTTCGTGCATGCCGGTAGATGCACCGGAAGGCACAGCCGCCCGGCCCATCTCCCCACCAACCAGCATCACCTCCACTTCAACCGTAGGGTTTCCGCGCGAGTCCAGGATCTCCCTGGCGATAACATCTTCAATGAATGACACCTTGCTCCTCCTGTGATCTGCGAGCTATTTATCATTTGCCATTATGTCATTCCCCTCCGACCGGTCGCAATCCCATGGCGATATACAGATCCTCAAAATCGAACCTCTCTGCCATCATCTCTTGGAAACGCTGCACCTTTTTCTCCTGGTGAAAGCGCGTCTTGCCAAAGGATTGCTCAATGATCTCAACCGCAGTGAGCGTATCCTGCTTGACCAGGATCATGGGCACACCCACCTCCTCGGCGCGAGCCATGATGATGGGACTGGGTCGCAAATTGCCGGTCAGGATCAGGCACTTGGTAGAGGTCTCCAGCGCGGCCAACTGAATGTCGGGCCGGTCGCCGCCAGTGATGACCGCTTTGTTTGGCTTGCGGCGAAAATAGGCAAGAGCGCTATCCACGCTCATGGCACCGACCATCAGGTATTCCACCAACTCGTCTCCATGGTCGGGGCAGCAGAGAATCTCGCCCATCAAACAATCGGCCAGTTCGTCCACGCTGATGGAGAGCAACAACCGCTCCTGAGGCAGGATGCCAAAGACGGAAATGCTGTGTTTCTCCAGATACGGCTTGACCACTTCCTGGACAAAGCGCATCCGCTGGCGGGGCACAGCGTTGATCACTGCCCCGATCATCCCCTCGCCGTACAACGCCTTGGCACCCAGCACCTCGTCCACTACCAGGTCACTCGCATACTTTGTGATGACCAGAGCCGGCGCTCGGAGTTGCTGCGACACCTTTCTTGCCGAGAGACCCACCAGCGAACCCTCGGTCACACTGGCCCCACCTTCCAGGATCATGACCTGCTTGCCAGCCGAGGCTTGGGCAAAAGCCGACGTCAGGCGAGTCACATAGTCGGTTCGATCCTCTCCCAACAGGATGCGCGCCACCTGGTGGGGCACCAAGGTCACCGGCGAGATCACATCCAGCGATTCGCTCAGACCCAGCGCCTCTTCCATGAACAGAGCATCCTCGTCCACGATCCGGCCCTCGGCACGGCGGGCGGTGGTGCTGATCGGCTTCATGTAGCCCACCACAAAGCCATCCCGCTGCATCCGCTTGCCCAATCCCACGCAAAGCGCCGTCTTGCCAGAAAAAGACCCCGTCGAAGTCACGTATAATGCTCTCATTTGCTCCTCCTGTGAATCGCGCATCGCCTATCGCCTATCATCTCGCGGCCAAAAGAAGCTTACGTAATACGCCTTACGCGAACCAAGTACTTGTTCATTATTAACCCTGTACCCTGTACTGTCGTCCAGGACAGTGCTTCGCACTTTAGGTTGGAAATCAAACGCAAAACAGCTTCAAAAACGCGATGTTGTTTTTGAACAAGTGCTAACTTAGCACCAACCGCATATCTACCCCCGTTGCACCCCGTCCCTTCTCAAAGACGATGAGTGGGTTAATGTCCATCTCGACGATCTCGGGAAAATCGGTGACCAATTGCGATAGGCGCAGCAGCACGTCCTCGATCGCCTCCAGGTCAGCGGGTGGCTCGCCGCGCACGCCCCGCAGCAAGTTAATGGCCTGAATCTCGGTCAACATCGTCCTGGCCTCGTCGCGGGAAAAAGGTACAATGCGGAACGTCACGTCTTTCAGCGCCTCGACATAGATGCCGCCCAGTCCAAACATCATCAGCGGTCCAAACTGCGGGTCACGGTTCATACCGAGGATGATCTCCTTGCCGCCGCCCACCATCTCTTGCACCTGGCAGCCCCAGACCTCCGCGTCCGGCATGTAACGCATAGCGCGATAGGTCAGCAGGTCAAAGGCGTCGCGCACATCGGTCGGCGTGCGGATGTCCAGCTTGATGCCGCCGATGTCGGTCTTGTGCAGGATGTCGGGCGAAGCGATTTTCATGACCACTGGAAAGCCGATCTCCTCGGCAAAGCGTACTGCTTCTTCTGCCGTGCTGGCCAGGCGAGATTGAGGTACAGAAATTTCATAGGCCTCCATCACCTGGCGAGCCTCGGCGTCGCCGATGCTCAAACGTCCCTCCGCCTTGACCCGGTCAAAGAGGTCGCGCACCCGATCCGTGTCCACGTCGTCAAAGACAGGCGACTGCATCGGCGACGTTTCTCGCCAACGGTAATACTCCTTCATGACGCGCAGCGCATTGGCCGCCCGTTCCGGGAAGGCATAGTTAGGCACCCGGTAGTGATTCAGCACCCTGATGCCAACGCTCACTTTGGCTTCACCCATGAAACATCCAAGCACCGGCTTGTCATACCGTGCCGCGATCTGGGCTACCACCGCGGCAGTCTCTTCGATTTGCGTCATAACCTGTGGCGTGAGGATGACCATGACGCCGTGCACGCCGTCGTCTCGCATCACCGCTTCCAAAGCCAGGCCATAACGATCGGCCAATGCATCACCCAGCACGTCAATGGGGTTATAGATATTGGACGCGGCCGGCAGGCCAGCCTGAAGCGCCTGGATGGTTTCGTTGCTCAGTGAGGCCATCTGCAAACCCGCCCGCTCCAGCGCGTCGGTGGCCATGATACCTGGCCCACCCGCGTTGGTCACGATGGCAATGCGGCCACCTCTCAACAGCGGCTGGTAGCTAAAAGCCGTGGAAAAGTCAAACATCTCTTCAATGGACTCGGCACGCACCACCCCCGCCTGGCTGAAAGCGGCTTTGTAAGCCTGCTCCGATCCGGCCAACGAGCCAGTGTGCGACGACACCGCCCGCGAACCGGCACTGGTGGTGCCTGACTTGACGGCCACTATCGGCGTGCTCTTGGTCACCCGGCGGGCTACCTCGATGAAACGCTGCCCATCGCCAAGTCCTTCGGTGTAGATCAGGATCACCTTGGTATTCGGGTCTGCCTCCCAGCCCTCCAATAGATCGATCTCGTCAATATCCGCCTTGTTGCCCAGGCTCACAAAGCGAGAGAAGCCAATGTTCTTGGCCAGCGCCCAGTCGAGAATGGCCGTGCAGAGCGCTCCCGACTGCGACATAAAGGCGATCTCGCCGGTGGGCGGCATCCCGGCGGCAAAAGAAGCATTCAGTGGACAATGGGTGTCAATCACTCCCAGGCAATTCGGCCCAATGAGCCGCATGCCATACTTTTCGACAATAGCGATCAGTTCCTTCTCCCGACGCACACCGTCTAACCCCGCCTCTCGGAACCCGGCGCTGATGACAATGACACCTTTGACACCTTTTTGCCCACACTCCTCCAGGGTAGCAGCTACGAATCGGTGCGGCACGACGATAACGGCCAAATCAATCGGTCCATCCACGTCCAACACGCTGGGATAGCTGGTCAAGCCGAGGATCTCGTCTGTCTTGGGGTTGATAGGATAGATGTCGCCAGAGAAACCATATTGGATGACATTGGAAAGGATGCCGTAGCCGAGTTTTTTTGAGTCTCTGGAAGCCCCAATTACAGCCACCGAACCCGGGTTGGAGAACACGTCGAGTATTGATTGATCTTTTTTTCTTCTATCCATGGTGACAACTGTAGCCCTGTCGCTAACTAACCCCTGGCCAATTCCAACGCCTGAGGGCGCCCCTCAACTTTAGGAAGTGACGTTCGTAGTGCGCTACGAAGCAGCGCAAAACCGCACTCCGCGGAGTTTATCCTGAGC
>CAYVPU010000082.1:0-12471 GCA_964453885.1 uncultured Anaerolineae bacterium
TTCCCGTGGAAGTCACAAGAGAAGGCGGTCGCTGGTGGCGTCAGTTTGACGAGCGGTTGCGGCGAGCGCCGGTTGGGCAGTTCAACCTTTGGGCGTGGCTGAAAGACCTGCTTCAATGGGCAGGCGAGGAAGTGACCGACCGGATCAGCCTGCGGGCATGGCTGAAGGAACTGGCCGATCCCCTCCTTTTCCGTCCCGAGGTGTGCACCGACGTGATCGTGCGGCGGTTGGAGAGCCAGGGCCAGCGGATCTATGTGCTAAAGAACGCGCAAGCTGGCACCTACCTCCGACTCAATGAGCGCGAGTTTCACCTCTGGCGGCTCATGGACGGTTCCCACTCGGTGAGAGACCTGATGGTGGTCTATTTTCAGCGCTACCAGGCCCTGGCTTTCGGGCTCATCACCGGGCTGGTGCAGGCGCTGCGAGATGGTCATTTCCTGGTCCAGCCGCCGGTCAACATCTATGAGCAAGCCAAGTCCGCCGTCGAGGCACGCAGCCGCGCCCGCTGGAGCGACCGGCTGGTGCAAGGCTTTTTCCATCGCGAGTTCGCGGTGGATGGCCTGGACAGTCCGCTAACGATGCTGTATCGCGCCGGGCTGCGATTTCTGTTTGCTTCGCCGATGCTGGTCGCCTTTGCCTTGCTGGGGTTAGGCGGGCTGGTGGCCTTTTTTCTGGCCCTGGAAGGTGGCGCCGATACTTATGCCCTCCTTGAGTTCGGCGATTCTTACCTGCTGGGTTTCCTGGCACTGTACCTCGCCAATCTGGTGACCATTTTTCTCCACGAACTGGCCCACGCGCTGACCACCAAACGATTTGGTCGCGAGGTGCCTCGCGGTGGGTTTATGATTTACTGGGGATTGCCCGCCTTCTTTGTGGATACCAAGGACATTTGGATGGAGCCGAAAGGCGCGCGCATCGCCGTTTCACTGGCCGGTCCACTGGCCGATTTTGTGGTTGGCGGGACTTGCGCGCTGGTGGCATTTCTCCTCCCTGATTGGGTGGGTAGTGTCTTTCTCTTCAAGATGGCGTTCATGGCCTACGCCAGCATCCTGATGAACCTGAACCCTCTCCTGGAACTGGACGGTTACTTTGTCCTCATGGATTGGCTGGACATCCCTAACCTGCGCGCACGTTCGCTGGCGTTCGTTCGTCGCCAATTGTGGTTCAAATTGCGCCGTCGCGAGGCTTTTGCTTACGAGGAGCGGATCTTTGCCGTCTTTGGGGTATTGTGTGCGGTCTATGCTATCGTGGCTGTGTTTCTTGCCGTTTACCTCTGGCAGCGCCAGATCGCGCGTGTGTTCGGCGACCTGTGGGCCAGTGCTGCTGACTGGGTCCGCGTGCTGCTCGTCCTGCTGGCGGCGGCGCTACTCATCCCTCTGGTCCTGGCTTTCCTGGTGCAAGCAGCTCGCCTGTTGGGCCGGCTGACCCACTGGCTGGGCCAGCAGGACTTTTTGGATAGGCCAGGGTCCCTGACGGCGCTGAGTTTCACTGCTTTGCTTTTGCTTTTGGGCGTTTCATACTTGCTCCCTCCCGATTGGGTCGAATGGTACCGGGATACACTGCCGGCTTTGTTGCTGCTGGCGACCTTGGCGCTGCTGGCCGGCACGGCGCGCTACTACCGTGGATCGGGTTTTCTGGGCGTGTTCGTCGCTCTGGGATTGACTCTGACTCTTCTGTTGGCCCACCAGTCGCTGTACGCGGCTTTTCTCCTGGATGTGCCAGCGTTGCACCGGCTGGCCTTTTTGCCCTTGCTGATGGCAGCTTTTTTGGCCTTTCAACGCAACGGGCTCGAGTACACCACGCGCCTGGAGAAGACGTTGATGTTCATCTTTGTGGGTGCGGCCTTTTTGGTGACGCTGCCGGCGGTGCTGTGGACACTCTCAGCCGCTGAGTCCCGTGGTCAGTCTCTCCAGATGGGACAGTTGCTCAGCGCGGCCGCACCGCCTTACTTTGGCATGTTGGCTCAGACGTTGCTGGTGCCAACCTTTTTCGCTTTTGTGGGGACGCGGTTTGGCCTCTCGTGGGGCTTGCTGCTGCTGGCAGCCGCCGGATTGGTCGCGCAAAACCTGACCCTGGCGTACGATGCCACGTCTCCGTTGCCCTTGCCGGGACTGTGGTTGGTGAGCAATCTCATCGCTATTCTCCTGGCGGTGGCCTTTCTACTTTACTACCTGGCACACCTGCGGGCGGTCTATCGCCGCCAGGAATGGCCTGCTCGTGTGGCGATGAGCGACAAGGAGCGATTGCGCAGAGCCTTTGGCCGCTTGTTCGAGACATTGTTCAGCCAGTTTCAGGATCTCTACGGACGGCGGCAGGCCCAGAGCGTAGATGACCGGCTGGACGTGGCGGCGGTGACGGCTGAGTGGAGTGTGGTCGTGGATCGAGGCCGCCTGCGCGATGCATTGGTGTTGGACGACGTGACGCTGGCTGACCAGGCCGCCGACTATCGCCAAGTCCTCAATTTCACGGTGGATCTGATGGACGACCTGGCCGGAAAGCCGTTTCTCCAGCGGGCCATTCTGGTTGCCTATGACAGCCTGCCCTGGCAAGAGCGCGAGGTGCTGGCCCGCCACGTGCTGGCCTTTGAACCCTGGGGCCAGGGTCTCTCCCGCGAGTTCCAGGTGACGCGCGACGACTATCATCTTTTGCTGCGCTCCATGCCTCTCTTTGCCAGTTGCTCCGACAAAGACATCGCTGCTATGGTGACTGCCCTGCAATCGCAGCGTGTACCGGCTGGCCGGCAGGTCATCCGCCAGGGCGAGCGAGGCAACCGGGTCTACCTGGTTCGCTCTGGCGAGATAGAGGTCTGGCGCCGGGATGAGAGCGGGCGCGAGCGGCTGGTCGCTGAACTGCGCCGGGGTGACTACTGCGGCGAGTACGCGCTGCTTCGGGGCGAGCCTTACGACGCCACCTATCGCGCGGCCATAGACTCGGAGTTGCTGGTCATGTCCAGGAGCGACTTTAATCGGCTGGTGCGGGATCGCATGGCGATGCGCGGGCAGGTGGAACGGTCGGCTGAGACGGTTGCTCTGTTGGCACGCATTCCAGTCTTTGCCGAGGCGAGCCACATGGAGCTCACGCGGCTGTCAGCGTGCCTCCGCAGGGGGCGGGTAGCACCGGGCGAGGTCCTGATCCGGCAGGGGCAGCCGGGTCGGGCTTTCTTTGTGGTGGTGGAGGACTCCCTGACCGTCGTCGGTGAGTGGGGAACGCCCCAGGAGCGGGTGCTGGCCGAATTGGGCGTGGGCGAATACGCCGGCGAAATCAGCCTTTTGCTGGATCAGCCGGCCATTGCCACGGTGGTGGGCGGGTCGGAAGGAGCGGTGCTGTTGGGTCTGTTACGGGATGATTTCGAGGTCTTTATCCGGTCACACGCCAGAGCCTTACGGCGGCTGGAGCAGGTGGGGAGTGGACGGGTGTTGGACAGCCGTCGCAAGCTGGGCCTGAGCGGCGTGGTCTAGATCGACATCGTTCGCCGCGGTCTTGACGAAGCGGAAGGGGCTTGATCGCAGACCGTTCGGCTGAGTGGCATGATTTAGCGCATAGAGGAGAGAAGGAAGAGGAGTGGCAAGATGAATTGCTGGCATTGTGAGCGACCAGCCCATGGCGTTTGCCGCTTTTGTGGGCGAGCGGTGTGTAAAGAACACGCCCAGGAGTTGCCCCATATCGAAGAGATGTACGTGAACCGCAGCGGCGTGCACAAAGCGCTGGTAGTTCCCGACGCTCTCTATTGCGGCATCTGCCGGCCGCGTGAAGACCCCATCGTGCTGAAAGATCTAGATTAGTAGCTGCGATTTCCATATCGCACCAACCAACGCGCGGTATAGAAATTGGCCCAAATTGAAACCGCGTCTACCGGACGGGGCAAGTTGACAAATTATGCCGACAAGGTATAATTACTTTGGTTGGCATAACCCAAAGACGTTGGGAGGCTGGAGGGAATGGGACGAAGGTGGTTGCTGGTCTGGGTAGTGGGATTGTTTGTGATGGGCGGATTGGTGGGCTGTCGGTCCACTGACGAGCCGCCGACATTGCCTCCTGCTGTCCCCATTGCTCCGACCTCAACGCCCGAGCGGTCGAACGTCGAGCCAACGCCAACGTTTAGCGAGCCGGTGGCCGCTGTGGTCAACGGCGCGCCGGTCTTTCTAGATGATTACCTGGTCCAGGTAACGCAGGCTGAGCAGGCACTCATAAGCCAGGGAGTGGATCCCAACGTCCCTGAAGGACAGCAGGTGGTGGTCCAGGCACGCCACCGTGTTTTGGAGGCGATGATAGAACAGGAGGTTATCCTCCAGGCGGCGGCCCGCGAGGGCGTTGTTGTCTCTGAAGAGGTCGTGGATCGTGCCGTTCAGCAGAGCATCGCTGACGCAGGAGGGGAGGAATGGTTCCAGGCATGGTTGCAGGCCAATGGCCTGACAGCCGGTGATTATCACCGGTCGTTGCACGCCCAACTGGTCGCCCAGGCGGTGTTTCAGCGGGTTACTCGCGACGTGCCCACGGTTGCTGAACAGGTGCACGCCCGGCACATCTCTCTGGCCACAGAGGAGGAGGCTCGCCAGGTGTTGGCCCGTCTCCAGAATGGTGAGGATTTCGCAGAGCTGGCCCGGCAGTTTTCTCAAGATGCGACCACCCGTGACAATGGCGGTGACCTTGGCTTCTTCCCACGTGATTTGTTGCTTTCGCCAGAGGTTGAAGAGATAGCCTTCTCTCTGGCCCCGCAGCAGATCAGCGATGTCGTGCGGACTCAATTTGGCCAGTATCACATTGTCCAGGTACTCGAAAGAGAGGAAAATCGTCCGCTGCCAGAGGATATGTTACGCCGTCTGTACGAGAAAGCTTTTGAGTGTTGGCTATCTGAACAACTGGCCGCAGCCGAGATCCATCGCTTTGTGGAGGACACGGGGTGAATTGGACAAAATGTATTGACTTGTGGTATACTGAGAGAGGTGGAGACGCTCTCTTACCAGGCAGTGACAGAGCCGTTGAGGAGGAACGCTGATGGACTTTGATCGCTTTCGCGAACTTCCTGCTGAGGAGCCTGAGTACTTGCCGGAGGAGGAGGAGAGGCGACCGAACCGGTTGTTGGGGGTGATGACGGCGGTTGTCTTGATGTTTACTATTATCATCCTCTGTTGCTATCTGGCTATCTTTATCAATCCACAATTCGTTTTCAATCCCTTTAGACCGCCGACAGCGGTTGTGCTGGTGACGCCTACTCGATCTGGACCCACAGATACTCCGTTGCCTACCTTTCCACCCACGTGGACGCCCACTGCTACGCCGACGCATACGCCCACGCCCACCATCACGCCGACGCCAACGAACACGCCATTGCCTACCAATACACCGCGAGCCACCAGTACGCCCAAACCCCCGCCTCCGTTCTACCTGGACGGAGAGCCAGCCCGCATGTCGCAAACCCTCTACCCTGGCGTTGGCGCTGAGAATTGGTGGCTGGGTTTCGCTGGAGAAGTTACTGATCCCAATGGCGCAGCCATTATCTCGGTGCAGATCAAGCTGTGGGATGGCGAGGGCTGGGAATCGTATCAGATGCCAGGCGCCAGGGCAGATGTGGTTCAAAACTATCGGTCGGCTTTTGGCGGCAGCATGTCCTGGTGGGAGCAACACGCGCCTTTCAATTGTGCCGAGACCAAGACTTTTTATCTTCAGGTTGTGCAGAACGACGTGGGTGTCTCGCCGGTAGTAAAAGTGGAAAACAAGGAGAACTGTGATCAAAACCTCGTCATCGTTAACTTTAAGCGCAGACATTAGCGGATGTTCGATCTAGGGGGAGAAAGCCCATTCAATCGTGTCCAAAATTGCAATAACTGGAAAAGGAGGCGTGGGCAAAACTACGCTGACGAGTTTGTTGGCCTATGTTTATGCCCAGCAGGGTCGGCAGGTATTGGTCATAGACGCCGACCCTAATGCCAATCTGGCTGAGGCGTTGGGTATCCCTGAGGCGCAACGAGTGGTCACGCCTGTGGCAGAGATGAGCGATCTCATCGCCGAGCGGACAGGAGCCACGCCGGGTACTTTTGGCGGTTTCTTTAAAATGAACCCCAGGGTGGACGACATTCCGGATCGCTTCTCCGTAACCTACCGGGATATTCGCTTGTTGGTCATGGGTACTGTGGATCACGGTGGGTCGGGCTGTGTCTGCCCGGAAAGTGTGGTGCTCAAAAACCTGGTGACCCACGTCTTGCTTCAGCGAGATGAGATGCTTATTATGGATATGGAGGCCGGCATCGAGCATCTGGGTCGGGCTACTGCGCGGGCAGTGGATTCTTTTGTCATTGTCGTGGAACCAGGTCGGCGTAGCATCCAGACGGCGCGCACCATCCGGCGGTTGGCTCAGGAGATTGGCATTCCGCGTATTGTGATAGTGGGCAACAAGGTACGTGGCCCGTCGGATCAGGAGTTCATCGCGCAGCAATTGTCAGATTTTTCTATCCTGGGTTTCCTGCCATACAGTTCGGACGCTGTAGAAGCGGACCTCCGTGGTGTGCCAATCTTTGATGCCGCTCCTGGTTTGTTAGCCGGGGCTCAAACCATCGTCAGCGCCCTGGAAAAGCCGGTGAAGTAAGGGATTCCCTGTTTTATTGGAACCTGTCGAGGGACGTGTATACGTGGGATGAGATTTAGTCAACGTGAAGAACAGTAACACTTTGATGTCTGACTTAATGGAGGACATGGAGCCAGGTGTGCTCTCTTTTATCAAGGAGCATGTCAGGTCCTTTGCTTGTTGGGATCTGCTCAAGTTCCTGCATTACAACTCGAGCACATGGGATACAGCCGAGAATCTGGCGCGTTACGTCGGCCGCCAGGTGGGACGGGTGGAGGTTGAGGCCGTCCAGATGGCTGAAAGGGGACTCTTGCGCCGGGACGAGCAAGAATCAGATTATGTGTATGCATTGACCCAAGACCCCGAAATCCTGGCTGTTATCGAGTTGTTGGTCTCTGCGTCCCAGGATCGGGCGTTCCGAATGAAACTTGTCTATCACATCTTGCGTGCAGGAGGCAGCGAATGAAAAAGCGCACCAAGACCGGAATCGTAGGACTCGATGAGATGCTCGCTGGTGGTCTGATGGAGGGATCCGCTGTGCTGGTCAAGGGAGCACCGGGCACAGGCAAGACCATATTGGGGCTCCAATTCTTGTGCCACGGTGCAATCCAGGAGGACGAGCCGGGCCTGCTGGTGACTTTCGAAGAGTTCCCACACTCGCTACATCGTGATGCACACTCGTTGGGTTGGGAATTGAGAAGCCTGGAGGATGCTCGCAAGTTAAAGATCATCTTTACCTCGCCAAGGGTGTTTCTCGCCAGCCTGGAATCGCCGACCAGCCCTCTCAATCGAACCATCATGGAGTGGGGCATTCGGCGGGTAGTATTGGACAGCATCGCTCATTTCACCCGGCTAACCACCGAGCCCACGGAACTGCGCAATATCTACGGTAAGGTGATTAACGGGCTCAAGCGCGAGAGAATGACCTCGATACTGACCAGTGAAGGTATAACGGTGGGGCTGGACCATACGGAAAAGGGACGTCTCCCCTTTGTCGTGGACACTATTATCTTGCTGCGCTATGTGGAGCTCGAGAGTGCCATGCAGCGTGCGCTGTTGGTGCTCAAGATGCGAGGTAGCGATCATGACAAGGGTATTCGGCGATTCGAGATAGGCGATGGAGGCATCCGTATCACGGGGCGATTCGAAGGACAGGAGGGCCTGCTCACTGGCAGTCCGCGTCGTGTGCCAGGGGGTCGCTGACCCGCTGTTGTGGTGTGCGATGTTAACGTAAAACTCCGACCGCGACGGCGGTCGGAGTTTTACGTTTCCGGCGATCATCTGGGAGATAACAGCCTGTTTCAGTTCTCCTCGGATGGGTGAGGAGTTGAGTGGTGCATGTCTATCATCTTTATGCCCGGTAGATACTCCTTCACCACTGGCTTTTCCATGTGGCGCAACCGTTCCATGACTTTTTCAATCCGTTGCCCTTCGTGCTGGATGGCCTGCAGCGAGGCCAGAGTGTCTGTGTCTACCGAGGGCTGCTCTTGCAATCTATCCAGTAACAGCCTGGCGTGCCACAAGATGCTGGTCAGTGGATTGTTGATTTCGTGGCTCAAGGTGATCACCATCTGCCCAATGGTGGCAGTTCTCTCCATTTCTACCAGGCGTTCTTGGAGTTCGTGCAATCGCAACTGCGCCCGCACTCGCGCCAGAAACTCGGGTACCTCGAACGGCTTGGGCAGATAGTCGTCGGCACCAGCGTCCAGACCGGTGACCATTTCCTCAGTCGAGCCACGTGCTGTGACCATGATGATTTTCAACTGCGCTGTGTCTGGATTGTCGCGCAGTCGCCGGCACACTTTGTAGCCGTCCATGCGAGGCATTGATACGTCCAATAAGACCAGGTCCACCATCTGACGGGAAAGCAAGTCTAGCGCCGCTATGCCGTCGGGGGCGTACAGTACCTCGTAACCTTCCTCTTCCAGGATAGCCCGTTCAGCGTAGGCCAGGTCCTGGTCGTCGTCCACAATCAAAATTTGTCTGGTCATAATCTGCCTCATTCATCACCAATGGGGCCAAAACGCAAGAATGTAGGTTGGGGACGACGTGGGCCTAGCCTGTGTGGGTCAGAACCTCGTCAATAGGGTAGACCGACATAACACGAGTGGTCTGCCGGAATCCAAATCGCTTCCAAAAGGCTGCATCGCCGGGGATGGTCACAGAGATCGCCTTGGCCCCTCGTTCTTTGAAACGGCGGGTGATCTCTCGCAAAAGGGCTGTGCCAATGCCTTGACGCTGGAAGTTGGGATGGACGGAAGCCAGATAGATGATAGCCCTTGACCCGTCAAAGACGCCCCGGATTAGCCCCACCGGCTGACCTTCCTCTTCCGCCACCATGAACTCGGACGCCAAACATTTTTGCACCTCGACCATGGCCTCCGGCCCGTCTACTTGTGGATGCCCGTACTGTTGGTTGGCTTTCAGGATCTCTACCAGCGCAGCGGTGTCTTTTGCCTCAAAGTCTCTTACCAGCATCTTGGCACTTCCTCCTCGCTTGTCCGGACTCGGGAGAACCAGAGCGACAAATCTACGTTCGGGGCTGTTTGATGGGCACATTATACCAGTTTTCCAGCCGGTTGGCAACAGCAGGGGCCAAGCGTCGCCTCGTCCCTGCTGTTGAAATTTCGGCAGGAGGGTGCTATAATGATGTTGCTTCGCTCTGGCCCTGCCGGGTCAAAACTGAGCACTCTGATGGCACAAGAGCTCAATGCTGGTATAGGAGAGACGCCTTGGAATCAAAGTTCTGTCCCCAGTGCGGTCACGAAATGGTGATCAAAGAACAAAGTGGACGCCCCCGCCAGATATGTTCTCATTGTGGCTATGTGCACTACTACAATCCTGTGCCTGGTGTTGGCGTCATTATTGAGATGGACGAGGGCGTGGTGCTGGTCAAACGTCGCTTTGAACCACGTGCTGGCTGGTGGTGTCTGCCGGCCGGTTTCCTGGAGGCGGACGAGAGCGCCGAAGAGGGCGCAGTGCGGGAGTGCAAGGAAGAGACTGGCCTGGATGTGGTGGTGGACGATCTATTCGGCGTCTACTCTTTTCCGGAGGGGATGCAGCGCAGTGGCCTGGTCATCTTTTACACGGCACGCGTCGTCGGGGGCAAACTGTGTGCTGGGGACGACGCCGAAAAAGTGCGAGCCTTTTCCCTCGATGATCTGCCCGATAACCTGGCCTTTCGTACCCATCGTGAGGTACTGGCCCGTTTGCGCCAGCGCGCTGTTGCCCGCGGGGACTTGCTCACACCCAGCCATGCTGGCGACTTTCCTTCGCCTCTCCCTGAGATCATCATTCACTACGCTCAGGCCAGACATTTATCCCAGGTGTTGAGGCTGCTGTGTCTCATCCCCGCCAACGCCAACCTGTCGGAAGCGGCGATGGAAGCCATCGTCCAGCGCTTTCGCGAAAGCGTTGGCCTGGAGGTGCTGGTGGCCGAAGCGGACGGTCAGGTGGTTGGTTTTGTGGCGCTTTCTCTTTCCCAAACCCTCACTGGCCCCAAGGCCTGGATTGACGACATTGCGGTTGAGCCGAGCTATCGCCGTCAGGGCATCGGTGCGGCGCTTCTGGAGGCCGCTGTGCGCCGCGCACGCCAACGCCACTGCGCCTACTTGCTGGTAGACACGGCCAAGGGCAATCCCCCTGCCAGGGCCTTTTATGGGGCATACGGTTTTGAGGAGGGTGGCATCGCGCCTCTGCGAATTGCGTGAGAGAGGAGAGGACATCCGGCGTGAATGGTTATGACAAGATTGCGCGCTTTTACGATATTGAGCACGATGCGCTCATAGAGGATCTATTCATGTACGAGAACTTGGCTCGGCGTTGCGGATCGCCGGTGCTGGAACTTGGCTGTGGAACTGGACGGGTGGCGCTGCACTTGGCCCTCGCTGGTTTTGAGGTCGTGGGCCTTGATGTCTCACCGGCCATGCTGACGGTTGCCCGCGAGAAGTTGGTCCGCGCCGGTCTGTCGGAACAGGTTCGCCTGCTGCAGGCTGGCCTCGGCGATTTTGCCCTGGATCAGCAGTTCGCCATGGCTACGCTGGCCATCAACACCTTTATGCATTTTCTCACCATTGCCAATCAGGTGCGCGTTCTGGAGAACGCTCGCCGTCACCTCATGCCTGGCGGGTGGCTTGTCATAGACTTGCCCTGCGCCGACCGCTTGCTGCTGCTGGAGGCTGGTGAGCGCCTCTCGATCAACCATGTTCTTACTGATCCCAATACTGGGCGGTCAATCCTCAAGTTGGTCACCGCCACGGTGGACTTGGCCACTCAAACACAGCGCCTCACGCTGGCTTACGACGAGACAGATGGAGGAGGCGTCGTGCACCGCACGACTGCCTCCTTTGTGGTGCGCTACTTTTTTCGTTACGAGATGGAACTGCTACTGGACAAAGCGGGTTTCGCCCTCGAAGCCCTTTACGGCTCGTACGGCTTTGATCCTTACGAGGACGACAGCGAGCGAATGATCTTTGTGGCCAGGGCGCCAGGCTAGGGAGATCGGCATTCTGCGGAATTGTAGGATTCGTCCGGTGGTTGTGACGCCGAACTCTAAAGCTTGCCTGTCAGTAGCCTTTGAACACGAGTGGCAGGTAACCTCTTGTCCCCCATTCGTCCGCGCCAAGGTCGGGTCGGCCGACAGGCCGGGGCTGTCCGTCAACGTCGGCTGTCACACCGGCGTCTACCGCCGCATCAATCGCTGCCGAAGCAAATGTGAGGTGGTAGCCACCACCCTCAAGGGCTGGGGGGCCAGTGATGTCGTTGCTGTGAATGATGGTGCCGAGGCCGTTCCAGTTGCCGTCGCTGTTGGCGTACCACAATGTGGCGTAGAGTGTGATGGTACTACCCGCCGTGACGTTGATGCCCAGTTCGTGGTTGGTCAGGATGGTGTTGGTCAGAGCGACGGTGCTGGGCAGGCCGTCTTCATACGTGACCTTGACGCCGCTGCCATCCCCAAATTTGCTGACGTTGTTGCGGGCGATAGTGGTGTGCAACAAGTGGGGAGATGAGTAAAAGATGTAAATGCCAGCGCCGCCCAACGTGGCCTGGTTGTAGGCTACCACGGTGTTGGTAAAGATGGGAGCACTATGAGAGAGATACAGCCCACCGCCACGTTGAGCAGTGTTGCCAGTAAAGACATTGCCCCGCAAAGTAGCATCGCTGGCGTACAGGTACAGCCCGCCGCCTTCGCCCCCACCCTCCAAGCTGGCAGAGTTAAGGGTGATGGTGTTGCCGTCTAGCGTAGCCAGGCTGGCTCGCAGGTACAGCCCGCCACCGTAGCCTGTACCAGCCACGCTGCCGGTGTTGCCAAAGATACGGCAGTTGCTGATCGTCACAGTGGCACTGATGGCGTACACCCCGCCGCCGGCGTCGTCCACCGGTCCGCCACCCAGCTCGTTGGCATTGCCGTTGGTGATGCGCAATCCTTCGATAGTAGGGCTGACGTTGCCCGTGATGTACAGCACGCGTCCCTGTCCCTGGGCGTCCAGTATGGTGGGGTTGGCGCTGGGGTTGGGTGGTTCGATGAAGGCGGTGGTGTAGCCGCCCCGGATGGTGACACTCTTGCTGATATAGACCACCTGGGTGATCCCATCGCGGGTGCTAACGTCAGTGTATATGCTGGTGGCAATCCTGATGACGTCGCCAGAGTCGGCAGCGTCTACGGCCTCCTGAACCGTGGCGTGACAGGGCATTGCCCCACCGCAGTCGCCACCGGGCGCGACGTAGTGGATGCCAGGGTCGGCGCGGGCCACAGGTGGCAAAGAGCCCAGCAGCCCAATCAAGACCAGAATCAGGCCAAGTCCCAGAGCCAGGGCGACGAATAGACGCCCTGCTTTGTAATCCATCATCACCTCCTCGTTGTGATGGACAGGCAACGGCCAAGCTCATCGCATCGTCTTTCAAAGTCA
>CAYVPU010000083.1:0-12386 GCA_964453885.1 uncultured Anaerolineae bacterium
CCTTGGGCCACAGCCCTGGGTCCTTGAGCCCCAGGATCAAGGAGACCAAGGGCTCGACCGGCGCTGAACCTGCCCTCCCCCAACTTGTTGAGAAGATACTCTTGGTGAGTGTTTGGATACCGATACCAAAAAAGGGAAGTGCCGCTGGTGAGGACTCCCCCTTTTCAGGAATAAGTCTAGTACTCCAACGTTACTTTCCCCAAAAGGTCATTCTGAATGACAGAGTCACGTTGTAGTACCAGAGAGGGGACTTCGCTGTCACCCGCGCGAACGGATTATACACCAGGTGCGGGTTAAGCGCAACCTGCATCTCGGTCGCTACATCTTGAGGTAGGACTCGGCAAAGATGACCTTGTTCTGCAGGATCTGCACTGTCTTCCAGGCAGCCGCCTGTTCGGGATCACTCATATCCACCACGTCTGGGTCGAGGTCTTCCATGGCAGTCACGGCATCGTACAGGTTGATCAGCAGTTGGCCCAGGCCGGTGCTGGTATCTCGCTCCTCGACGATGCGAATGAACTCGTTCTGGGCGGTGTCCATTGGGTCAGCGATGGCCGAATCCAGACCGGCAGCCATAAGCATGACCAGATAAACGCGGTTGATGAGGCTGCGTCCTTCGTGGGGCACCTGGTTAGAGACGTTGCTCAAGCCGACGACAGTCATGGGCGCGGGGTCCCACATCATCTTGAGCATCCGGATCGTTTCGATGGCCTCGGGCACGAATTCCTGTGAGCCAGCCACTGTCAGCACCAGTGGATCGAAATAGATCTTTGGCACGTCAATGCCATATTCCGTGATGGATGGCATGAGGATCTCCACGGCGATGTTGACCCGCTCGTCGGCGTGGACAGGAATGCCAGCTTTGGTCATGGTGAGGGCGATGAGGTTGGCGTCGAATTCGGCTGCCAACGGCATAACCTCCTCAATCCGGTCAGGCATGGCAGAGATCGAGTTGATGAACGCTTCGATGCCCAATTCCTGGCAGCGTTCCAGCCCGGCACGGATGGCAGCGGCATTGGTAGTATCCAGCGAGAGGGGCACGCCGGGCACTGCTTCTTGCATGATGTCTACCATCCAGCGCATCACCTCGGGGCCATCCTTTTTGCGGCGGCCGATGTTCAGATCAACCACGCCAGCGCCATGCTGCACCTGTTTCTTAGCCATCGCTTGCAGCGGCGCGGGATCACGGTTGTTCACTGCATTCTTGACCGTGGTGGAAAGAATTTGAATGTTCTCACCAATGATCAGCATTTGTTTACCTCCTTGTACTTTTTTCTGAATGATCTCTCTCGGCAGCGCAAAGAAATGTCACGCCGCCACTTTCTGGCGGAAGCTGTCAAAGTCAGTTTCGTATTTTTCTCGAAATCGCTGGGTCATGGCGCGATATTTTACCAGGTTACGGCGAACCTGTTGGAGCAGCAGATCTCTTAGCCCTTCTTCCAATGTCTGAGAGGGCATGAGGCGCTCCATGCTTTGGCGTAGGATCTGATTCCCTATCATCGCTCTACATCTCTTCCTCTGACCTTGCGCGTTCTGACGCTCACATTGTAATCGGAAACGCGGTCATTGTCAACCTGCCTATCCGTAGCGACCTTCCAGCAACCGGGCCACGGCCGGGAAGGTGGTCATATCGGTGTGCGGCAAAAAGAGCGCCTTGGTAAACTCGTCGTAAAAAGTATTGTCGGCCGAGAGTTCCAGATAAGTCATTTTGCTGGCGATCCCGATCACTTCTTGTCGCAGGTCGGGGCAAAGGAGGGCGGTGTAGGCACCCAGTGCCGAGGTGTTGCCCAGGAAGTGGAAGCGATCCCACGGCATGTCGGGCAGCAGGCCGATCTGGATAGCCTTTTCCACGTCAATGTATTTGCCAAAGGCGCCGCCGATGAGCACCTGTTCCACGTCGGCGAGTTCCAGGCCCACGCTCCGCACCAGCACTGAAAAGCCAGCATAGATGGCTGCCTTGGCTCGAATCAGATTAGAAGTGTCCACTTCTGTGATGACGATGTCTTTTTTCTTACTGCGGGTCTCTTTTTTCCAGGCGATGACGTATTCCATGCCGTGTTCGCCCTTGTGGACGCGAGGCGTGTCCAGGTCCTGGTTGATCTTGCCCGCCTTGTCCGTCACGCCGGTGACAAACATCTCGGCCAGCAGGGAGATGATGCCGGATCCACAGATGCCCTGGGGTGGGGTGTTACCGATGGTGCGATAGGTCGGCTCGTAGGTGCTGGCATTGACCCAGACCTCTTCGATGGCCCCCATGGTGGCTCGCATGCCAGAGTGGACGCCAGAACCTTCGAAAGCCGGCCCGGCGGAACAGGCGCAGGAGATGAGCCAATCGTCGTTGCCCAGGACTATTTCGCCGTTGGTGCCTACGTCAATAAAGAGGGTGAGCTTTTCGGTGGCAAACATCTTGGAACTAAGCACGCCGGCTGTGATGTCGGCCCCCACGTAGCTGCCGATGCCTGGCAAACAGTCTACGGTGGCTTCTGGGTTGATGTGCAGGCCCAACTCTCGAGCCTTCACTGGTGGCGGATGGTTCACCGTGGGGATGTAAGGTTCGCGGCGGATGGGTTCTGGCCAGAGGGCCAGAAAGAGATGCATCATTGTTGTGTTGCCGGCGACGGTCATCTTGTGGATGGATGCCGGCTCGATCCCCTGCCGCTGGCAAATATGTTCGATGTTGTCGTTGATGGTCTGGATCACCAGGCGTTGCAAGTGCTCCAACCCGCCTTCGCGCTTGGCATAGACGATGCGCGAAATAACGTCCTCGCCACAGGAGAGTTGGCGATTGTATTCGATGGCGATATCTACCACTTGGCCGCTTTTCATTTCCACCAGGTAGACGACATTGGAGGTGGTACCAATGTCCACCGCTACGGCATAGAGAGGCTGGTCTGTCTGATCGCCAGGCATGATGCCCAGTAGACGGGGCGGGCCACCGTTGGCCCAGGTGCGCATCTCTAATACTGCGGTGACGTCCCAGTCGGCGTCGCGCAGGGCGTGGGCCAGCTTGCGCAACACCGGCAGGTCAATCCAGAGGTCGCGCACGCCGTGTTGTTGTAAGAGTGCCCGCTTGAGCCGGTCAAAGTCGGTAGTGTTATCCATGAGGCTGGGTGGCTCAATGGCCAGGTAAAGCTGGCGCAGGTCTTGCTGGCTGACCAAATCGCATTCGAGGGGCAGTTCGATGACTTTGCTGGTCTGCTTTTCGCTGGGCAGCTTGCGTACGATCATCTCTTCCTGCGGTGGCACGAAAATCGTCACGTCGCTCTGCACATAGCTCTGGCAGGCCAGCGCGTAGCCCTGCTCCAGTTCTGTGCTGGAAAGACGGCTGACTGCACGCAGTTCCACCGCGCCGCTCTCGACGATGACCTTGCAGCGGCCGCAGCGTCCCTGTCCACCGCAGGGCAGGTTAATCTGCAACCCGGCAGCGGCGATAGCGTCCGACACACTGGTACCGGCCTTTACGCCGACGACCTGTCCGCTGGGATGAAAGGTGCAGGTTAAAGTTTGATCGTTGACTGATTCTGGACCGATCATACGAGTATTAGCCTCTTGGTCTGCTCGACCTTGCCGCCCTGGTCAGCTTTAGGCTCGGGTGCGCCATTGGATGATTGCCCTGCTGTAGGGATTAGTATCGTTATGCTACTCCAATACCTCAACCTCGGCCAGTTCGACAGCGTTGTCAGCAACCCCTGTCGGAAAAGTGACGGGCAGACGGGGTAGTTCTCCGTGGTTGACGTACAGGCCAACGATGAGTCTATAGATTCCTGGCCGCGCGTCGGACGAAACGGTCAGCGTGTGCTCGTTGCGGACAATGTCATCTAGCCGCCAGCGGCAAGTCGGGTAGGCGTCGTCGCCAGTCAGCCGGTCATGTTGGCCGTAGACGCGTCCGTCAGGGCCGAGCAACTGGGCAAAGGTGGTATAGTTGGTGGCGACCTCGTCCATAGCTTCCCAGTAAAGCGTCAGGTGCAGCGTAGTGCCCGGTGTGACGGCTGAGGGCTCCAAGTCGTAGCCCAGCAGTCGCACCTGGCCGCCGAACTCGGCGTGTAATGGATGGGCAGGCCCCGGCTGCGCGGCTAGCTCGCAGTCTGCCACGGAAAAAAGCAGCAGCGCCACATCATGAAAGGCCTGACCCACGTCTATCCGGGGGCAGGTGCGCAGCAGATGGCTGAGAACCACCTCGGTAGGATCAGCCAGACGATACTGCCAGAGCACCAACCACAACCGTTCCCGACCGGCGGCAATCTGGCCCAACTCTTCAATGGCTCGATAGTCCAACGGTTCCCGCGTGGAGGGAAGTAGACCCGGCGGCATGGGATGTATGGGTAGGTTGCCATCAAAATAATGGGTGAAAACAGGATAGCTGTGGCCGCCGATCAGAACGATGGCATCACCCTGTTGGGCGTGACACTCGACATAATCTACCACGGCGCGAAAATCCGGGCGCGCCAGGGTTTCATTCAAGTATTGCTTTTGCAGTGATGCGACCGACGCACCAAAGACCAGGGCGCCCGCCAGTAGCAACCCCGATGCTGCCAGCCATCGCTTGGGTTGCCGTGCCGGCGAGGGACGGGTAGTGCAGGCCAGGGAAACCAGGCGCGCACCTCCGGCCGCGGCTAGAAGAAGCAGCGCGGGCAGTGCCGGCAGCAGATACCGAGGTGCGAACTTTGGTCGGTTGTGAGAGATGGCGAACAGCGCGGCCACTGGCACGGTCAGCCAGAGCAACAGCCAGAGGGCCTGTCCTGAGCCCTCGGTCCCTGGGCCCGAGGACCAGGGGCAGAGTCGAAGGGCTCGCTCGCGCCGCGAAAGTGCCCATCTCGCCGGAGCACTGTCGCTCTGGGCGGCTGCTTGGAGACCCAGCAGAGCAGTGGCGACTAGGGCCAGCGTTGCTGCTTGAGCCAACGGGGTGCGGACCCGGTCCCCGGCAACAAAGGCTAGGGCCGTGTCACGGAGGATTTGCCCCAGGCCCAACGCGCCGTGCCAGTAAGTAGCGTTGGTGGCATACTGTTCGGCCACAAAACGACCCCACGGCACAAAGAGTGACAGAATGGCCGCTTGTGTCATTGCCCAGCGGATCAGCAGCCCTCGCGTAGCCCGCCAGCCCGCGCGCGCCGTCCGTACCAGCCACCACCCGCCAAAGGCCAGATTGGCAAAGATCAGGACAAAACTGGTGTAAAAGTGGGCGTACAGGGCTAGTGTGCCAGCCAGGACATAGCCCACCCACGGACAGATCACTGTAAAGCCACCCGAGCACTCCAAGTCAGGTAAAGGGTGCGGGTCTTGCCGAGTTGCGACCTCTTCGACTGCGCCCCTGGTCCTCGGGCCCAGGGACCGAGGGCTCAGGGTGTTTGCTTGGTCTGTCTTGTAGCAAGAGATGATCGCTTGCAAGGCCAACACGATGCCCAGGCTCAGCGCCAGGGCCAGGCTGTACATCCGCGCTTCCTGCGAATACCAGATGTGAAAGGGCGAAACGACCAGCAGCGCCATCGCTAATAGAGCGGTTGATTTGTCAAAGAGCTGTTTTCCCAGGCGGTAGAGCAACGCCACGCCCAGCACGCCCCACCACAGGGATAGATACCGCACCGAGAACTCGCTCTGCCCGGCAATGACCATCCAGAAGTGGAGCAACAGCGAGTGCAGCGGCGGGTGATCGCTGCCCGAGACGCCAGCCAGCAGCCCGCGCAAAGACTGGTTGGCGTAATGGATGCTCAAGGCCTCGTCGTACCACAGGCTCTGGTCTGGCAGGCGGTAGATTCTCAGGGCGAAAGCCAGCAGCAGTGCGGCCAAAGTCAGGGCCAGAAGCCACCGGCTCGTTCGTGCGCCGTTCATGTCGTGAACAACCGTTCTCCCAGGCCGATGGGCCAGTCATAGGCGCGATCCAGCACGGCGTCTGCCGGACGACAAGGTAAGTTGAAAGGCTTCTCAGCGGGATGTACTACCCGACATGGTCTTGCCTGGTGCAGATTGGAGTCAGGTTGTCCTGAGCCCCTTGGCTATGCCCCTGGTCCTCGGGCCCAGGGACCGAGGGCTCAGGACGCACACGCCGAGGAGCCAGGACGTTGACAATCGCGCTAGTTCTTCCAGAGCTTCAAATAGGCCGGAATGTCCACTGCCTCGCGCGGGCCGACCAGGATCTCCCAGCCAGGCATCTCTTCTTCCAACTCGCCCGAGATGACGGCCACGTAACCAGGAATGATAATCTTCCGGTGGCCGACTTTGCTTTCCACGTCGAACGTTTTTGCCGCTTTGGCCACGGTCTCGGCGTCAAAGTTGCCGGCGGCCCAGGCAGTGAGCACGCTCATCCCCTCGGAATCGGTGATGAGCAACCAACTGGGCATACCGCTGCCGTCCAACTCGCCGGCGACGCTAAAGTAGGTGAGCGAAAAGTTGGTAGTCACAAACAGCGGCGAGTCGGCGCCGGGGTCACCGATCTCATAGACGCCTGGGCTGACCTGGATGGGCTTCTGTGGGTCGGTGTAGATGTTGAGTCGCAGGGTGAGCAGGATGTAAGCGACAGCCGGGTCAAAGTGATCCAGAACGATCAAGCCCCCGTATTTGGCGATGTGCTGCCCGGCAATGATAGCCTCTTCTTCGGGCGATTCTGCCCCTTCGCCAGGGAAAGCGATGATGGGATAGCCCAGCGGCCGAAAGTTCTTGGTCAGGGCCAGGCGGCGGATCTGAGTAAAGAGGGCCAGCGAGTCGATCACGCCTCGCGTGCCGGGGTCGAGGACGATGTCTGCGACGCCCGCGCCCTTGATGTTCTCGGCCAGGTTGGCCAGCGGAGTGAGGCCGTCTGGCTCGTAGATGGCTATCGAAGCGCTGGCCGACTTGGCCACGGCGGCCATCTCTTGCCAGTTGTCCTTGTTGGCAGCGTAGAGCAGTGGCTTTTCGCCAGCCACTTCGAGCCCAGCCTGGGCGGCGGCGGGATCGTCCGTCATGATAATGAAAGGCTTGCCGTTGGACTTGGCCTTGGCGGCATTGATGGCAGTCACGAAGGAGTCTTTGTCGCCAGAAGTGTTCTCCACTGCCACGCCGCTCAGACCCATTGTGATGCCTACCCTCTCGGCCTGGTAGCTCATAGCCTCGGCCACGGCGGCCTCAATCTCGGCGGTGGGTTGCGTGTCTCTTACGCGCAAAAAGACGCTCGACTCGTGGTAAAATGTTTTGCTGTGGCGGAACATTTCTGTTTCGTTCCCCACCTTGATCGCTGTGTCTCCACTGCCCAGGGTGATGAGCCGCATGGGAGGCGCTGAGGAGGCGGCCAGGACCACTTTGGACTCTTCCGACACGTGGGGACAGGCCGCAAGATCAGCCTGCTTGGCCGCCAGCTTCATGGCGAAAGCCAGGCAAGTGGGGAAGCCACAGTCCTTGCAGTTTGTTTTTGGCAGCAGCTTGTAGATTTGAAGACCACTCATTCCCATGGTTTTTCTCTCCTTGTCGTCAACGGAAGCTTAGTATGAGGAGGACGGCGCCAACTGTAAAGTAGACCAGGGTGCCGATTTGCCGCCGGCGGATGATCTTTTGCCGGCTGGCTTTGTGCACCGGACGGGGCTTGCCCCAGACCAGGTTGGGCCGGTAGACGCTCAGGAGGCTGATGGCTAGAAAGACTATCGCTCCGGCCAGCGTCCAGTAGTTTACCTCCATGCCAAAGTGCTCCGTCGATCGCTATTAGTGAGCTATCAATTTGCCGATCGCCTCGCGCACCTGTTTTACGCTCTCTGGGTGGCGAATCAGAACAATGTCGGCACCAGCGTGGAGGAGGGTGGTGACGGTCAGCACCTCCCAGGTGATGCCTCGTTTCTCAAAATCGCCCCATTCCTCCGGCACGCCCTCGCCTGCCTTGGATTCCTTTTGCCGCCACGATTCCTGCCCGGTCAGGCAGAACATTGGCTGCTGGGTCATTCTGTCGCCCTGGAGGGCAGCCAGGCGGAGGCGCTCCATGACCGAGTAGGTGTACTCGATGCCGTAGCCCAGAGCACCCGTGGTGGGATCCATCAGGATGCGATCCAGGCGAATGGCCATGTCGGTCAGGAGGATGTTGATCTGTTTGGCAATGTTAACGTCAATGGGCGAACTGGCCACGACCAACTGGTCGTGGGCCAGAGCAGCGGCAGCAATAGTGCGGTAGTTCTTGTCCTCGCACAAGCCCAGGGCCACCCGCTCGCCGGCAGCGGCTTCGGCGGCAGCGATCAACAGTTCGTTGTCCAACTCTGCCTGGCCTGGCCCCAGGATGATGAGAGGCAGGCCGGTGGCGCCCAGGACATTCTTTACGGTCTCTGCGACTTGCGTTGGGGTAGTCTGGTTGCCGTCGGCGTCCTCGCCCCGCAGCTTGAGCATGATGATGTCGGCGCCGGCTTCTTCGGCCTTTTTGGCCCAGGCGGCGGGGTCGTTTGCCACATCGCCCCAGGCATTTAGCAAGGTGGTCGACCAGTCGGAGGGATACCCGTCCTGGACCTCGATGGCGATGGCAGGCGGATGGGGGAATTCGCCTTCGAAGTGCAGGAAAGGCAGCGATGTCTCGCCACCAATTGTCACTGTACGGGTACGAGTGCCGCCCTCGGTTGCCGTCGCGCCGAGGGTAACCTCTCGCACTTTGCCCGGCCACTTTTCTGTGGGAATTTCGGTTGAAACTGGCATTGGCTGTCTCCTTGTTGTTGCTATTTCACAGATATATCTGGTGGGTGCGTTTCAAATGCCAGGGTCCTCGGAGTACTGGCTCCAGGGATTCAGGGCATGAACAAGCGGCAAGCGACTGGTAGGTGACCGCTTGCCGCTTTGATTCGTCCGCAACCTAGAATAGCGGATCCATCATCAGCGCTGGGTGACCCACCTCCTCCAGGTAGGCTAGTACCTCTTCCTCAGTGGTTCCCACGTGCTCGTCGGCGATCTTGTCAATCAGGTCAGGATCGCCATCGCGGATGGCTGCTTCTTTCAGTTCTTCGGCCATAGACTCCTTCAAAAAGCTGCTCATCCAGACGATGCGCTTTAGCCCGCCGTCGGCGCGGATGAACTTTTTGCTGATGATAAAGTATTTGCCGATGCCCAACACGCCAGGGGTTTGCAGACCACCGCCAGCCATGCCCGCCAGCGTAGAGAAGGTCATGCCCGCCGGGGTCATGCTGGGGTCCTCACGGCTGACGATCATAAAGCCATTGCACAGCGGCATGATCATCATGATGCACTCAAAGCAGCCGCAGGAGGTCATGGGATATTCCATGATCGAGTACATTGTCACCGTATCCACCGAGCCGTGGGAAGCCTGCTTGACAAAGTCGTTGACGTTATCAAAGATGCCGGTCCAGTCGTCAATGGCCCGCCCCTTGACGATAGGTTGGTTGGGGCCAGTAGGGTTGATCTGGTAACTGGCCTTGCAGTCCAGCCAATTGTAAGCTCCACAGAGGCCCAGCCGCTCCGGGCTGACGACGCAGATGTGATCCGGCGCAAAAGACTGGCACAGGGTGCAGGAATAGAACTCGTCAACCGACTCGTCGGTCATTTCAGCCAGTCGCAGGTTGCGGAAGTGGTAGGATTCGCGGGCCTTGTCCAGCCATTCGGCGTGGAGATCGGGCTCGGTGATGATTGTGACCTGCACCTTGTCCACGATAGCGCCAAAGTCGGCGTGCATACGGGCATAGAGGATCTCGCCAAAGTGTTCCAGGCGGAAGCCTTTGTCGTAGGCCGTCTTGGAGAGGCGAATCCAGGCAATGTCGCGCTGGCCGATGTGCTGGACGCCGGATGCGCCGTTGGTAAAGTAGTGAATTTGCCGCTCTAAAACCGGCTCAAAGTCCAACTGCATCGTGCGCCCGGCGACTTTAACGAGGATACCCAGGTCCATATACCCGGCCTCGGGCACGTCTTCAAAATTGGGGCCAATGATCTCGATCTTGTGGTCTTCGACTTGGTCCATGTCTGCCATGTACAGGTACTCGAAACAGCGGGAATGTTTGCCACCGAATTCGACGCGCATGTCGGTCCGGCGGACGCGCTCGCCCTCAAAGGCGGAGCCGTAGGCCACCGGTACAGGCACATCGGTGATCTTGATCTTGACGCCACGCACTTCGATGCACTTTTGGGCCAGGTGCTCGGCCTTTTCCATGTCGTCTTTGCCGGGGATGTCTTCCCAGGGCATGGAGACGACCGCCTCGTAGAGGGTGAGGCCGCTGGGATAAATGTTGGGCACGCGGGTGTCGCCTATGGCAGGGAAACCATAGTTGACGGCCCCGGCAGCGGTGGCGTATTTCAGGTCGTCAATGTGGCCCAGGGCCAGGGCAAAGGCAAAGGTGCGATGCTCGTTATATTCGAGCATTGCCTTGGCCATGCCGCCCTTTAGCCCGCCGAAGGTAAGCGCGCTGCGGGTGGCAAAACCGGCGGCATAGCTGGTGGATTCGGTGTCGGAGCCAAAGGGGACGGTGTAGGTGTCGTAGCCGAGTTCGACGCCGGCTTGCAGGGCTTGCTCGACGATGCCCACGCCATCCACGCTGCCGGAAAGGAAGCAGAGGATGCTACGCCGCTGGAACTCGCGGATGAGCTTTTCGGCCACCTCGTTGCTCCTGGCCCGGCCTATCAGAGCCACAAAGCCCGGCATACGCCCGTCCACCAATTGAATACCCCACGAGCGAAGCTGGATGTCGTCAATGGGACCGTTGTAGGTGTATTCCTGGCCGTTGATGATCTTCTTTTCGGGCTGCGTGCCCTCGACGAAGCCGATGCCCATGAGCAACTCTTCGGCCATGAGGGTGGCTATCCCGGCATCCAAGGCGGGCGCCAGGTAGGGTATCCACAGATTGTCCTGGGGGATGGGGTGGAGCAAATTCTTGAGATGCGCGATGACGGGTTCCATGCCTCCCAGGGTGGTCACTTCCATGCCGGTCAGGCCAAAGATGATGGGCAGATAGTAAGCCGTGCTGGGGAATTCCACCTTGGCGTCGGCTCCGTGCTTGACGATGGCCTCTTTGAGTTGCTTTTCGGCCCGAGAGACCACGTCGTGACCGCCTCGAATGGCGGCGCTGGCGATAAACTTGGACATTGCGATGCCTCCTTGTTAGGATTGTTTGACTGATCGTACTTTATGTCTGTAATCCCTTCCACGATAAAGGGGGTACGACATAACTATTGGCTATTTTGCTCAATCTTTGGTACGCTTTAAGGAATTGAATCTCACACTGTTTTTCCAGGTCCAAGTCGTTGATGACAATGACCTTCTTTAGCCGGTGATTTCACACGAGTTGCCGCCTTGACTCATCCGCTCAGCAGAGTGGTGAGAAGCATTGGCAATGGCTTCAGTTCCCGCTTCAATGGGTCAAGGGCTTGGAAGTGGCCAATCTGGCCACCAATAGGCATGACACCCTTGCCGGGCAGCGCAATTATACCACAGACCGGCGCATCTGCAAAACGATTTGCATACGATTCTGAACAAGAGTTGTTGTATAAGAGCTGAGAGGTGGGAGGGTTCACCCTCCCACCTCGTTGAAAACAGACTAGGACAGACCAATGACCCGGCCCGTCTCCAGGTCCAGGTCTATGTCGGTAAAGACCGGGCGGGTGGGCAGGCCGGGCATGGTGCGCATGGTGCCGCACAGCGGAAAGATGAACCCGGCGCCTACGCTGGCCCGCACGTCGGTGATGGGCAGTCTCCATCCACGCGGCGTGCCCTTGAGCTTTGGATCGTGGGTGAAGGACAGGTGTGTCTTGGCCATGCACAGCGGCAGGTGGCTCAACCCCATGCCGGTAAAGAGCTTGATCCTGGCCTCTGCCTCGGGCGTATAGTCCACCCCATCGGCGCGGTAGATTTCGCGAGCCACGGTCTCAATTTTTTCCTTGATGGACATATCATCCGTGTAGAGCAACTTGAAATCGGTCGGCTTTTCGCAGGCTGCAATGACCGCTTTGGCCAACTCTGCACCGCCTTCGCCGCCTTTGGCCCACACGTTGCTCAACGCCACGTCCTCGGCGCCCGTCTCTTTGGCGCGCCGGCGAATCAGTTCGATCTCGGCGTCGGTATCGTTGACAAAGCGGTTAATGGCTACCACCACCGGCACGCCGAATTTCACTGCGTTTTCGATGTGCTGCAGCAGGTTGGGCAAGCCCTTTTCCAGCAATTCCAGGTTTTCCTCGGTATAGGCCCTGTCCAGCGGCTTGCCGGCGATGACCTTGGGACCACCGCCGTGCATCTTGAGGGCGCGGACGGTGGAGACCAACACCACACAGTTGGGAACCAGTCCACTGACACGGCACTTGATGTTCATAAACTTTTCCATGCCGCAGTCCGCGCCGAAGCCTGATTCCGTGACCACGTAACCGTCCTGGCCTATCAGCTTGAGGGCGATCCTATCAGCAATGATGGAGCTGTTGCCCTGGGCGATGTTGGCGAACGGCCCGCAGTGGACAAA
>CAYVPU010000084.1:0-6217 GCA_964453885.1 uncultured Anaerolineae bacterium
CAGCGCCGCACCGAGGGGTTGCCGCCGGTGGGCGGCCTGTGGGGCCTGGCCTTCCGGCTGGTCAACATGCGCCAGACGGTGGCCTATCTTCAGGCCGAAGCCGAGGGCAACTGGATCCGCACCCACCAGCCAGAGATGTGGGACAAGACACACAAGTATCTCTTCCTGTCCGGCTATCTCACCCACAAACTGACGGGGCGCTTTGTGGATTCCATCGGCTGCCAGGTGGGCTATGTGCCTTTTGACTACAAAAGCCTGCGCTGGGCTGCCAGTTGGGACTGGAAGTGGCAGGCATTGCCGATGGAGGCCGAGAAACTGCCCGAGTTGGTCCCGCCAGCCGGCATCCTGGGCCAGATCACGCCGCAGGCCAGCGCCGACACCGGCATCCCGGCCGGCCTGCCCCTCGTCGCTGCCGCCGCCGACAAAGCGTGCGAGGTCATCGGCGCCGGCGCGCTGGAGCCGCACGTCGGTTGCCAGAGCTACGGCACCACCGCCACGATCAACACCACCCACCGGCGGTACATTGAGGTCATCCCGCTCATCCCCCCCTACCCGGCTGCCGTTCCGGGCGCTTATAGCCTGGAGATCCAGGTCTATCGCGGTTACTGGATGGTCAGTTGGTTCAAAAACGAGTTCGCCCATCGCGAGCAGCGCATCGCGGAAGAGCGGGGCATCCCGCCGGAAGAGCTGTTCGATGAACTGGTGAACCAGGTACCGCCCGGCTCTATGGGCCTGGTGCTCCAGCCCTACTGGTCGCCCGGCGTCAAGGTGCCTGGCCCAGAGGCCAAGGGAGCGGTCATCGGCTTTGGCGACGTGCACACGCGTGGCCACCTCTACCGCGCCATCCTGGAAGGGCTGGCCTACGCCCTGCGCGAGGGGCTGGAGCGCACGGTGAAACGCAGCCGCGTCCCCGTCACCGAGTTGTGTGTCTCCGGCGGCGGTTCCCAAAGCGACGCCGCCATGCAGCTTACGGCCGACATCTTTGGACTGCCTACCTCCCGCCCCCACCTCTACGAAACTTCCGGCCTGGGCGCAGCTATTGACGCCGCTGTCGGCCTGGGCCTGCACCCGGATTTTTCGACCGCTGTCCGCGAGATGACCCATCACGGCGACACCTTTGACCCCAATCCGCAAACGCGCGAGATCTATGACGGCCTGTATCACCGCATCTACAAGCGGATGTACCGCCAGTTAAAGCCACTATATGAGGAAATCCAAGAGATTACAGGGTATCCAACCAAAGTGGGATAAAGAGTAAAACGTGAATCACGGATCACGTTTCACGCCATAAATCGGAGGAACCAATATCGTGTGTGGCATCTTTGGCATCATCACCGAACAGGAACAAGCACTGGGGCCTATCCTTATCGAGAGTGGCAAACGGCTGGCCTATCGCGGCTACGACTCGGTGGGCTGCGCCACTGTGGACGCCGACGGGGCCATTGACCTGCGCAAGGGAGTGGGCCGCATCAAAGAGGTGAGCGCCGAACTCGACTTTGCGGCCATGCGCGGCCGGCGGGGCATCACCCAGCTTCGCTGGGCCACCTTTGGCGCACCGTCCTACGCCAACGCCCAGCCCCACTTTGATTCCGACGGCGACCTGGTAGGCGCTCACAACGGCAACGTGGTCAACAATGTCCAACTGCGAGAGCTGTTTATCCGCGAGGGGCTAACAGTTCGGGGGACCAACGACGGCGAGACTTGCGTCCACGCTGTGGAGCGTCACTTTGACCGCAATGGCGGCGACATGGTGGCCGCCATCCGCGCTGCCTACGCCGATCTGGAGGGCGACTATGCCTTTGTCATCACCCATCGCGACGACCACCGGTTGTACGCCATTAAAAAGGGCTCCGGGTTGGTGGTTGGCCTGAGCCAGGGGCAGGCCTACGTCTCGTCGGATCTGCCCAGTCTCCTGCCCCTGACGCGGCGTATCCTGCGCATCTACGACGGCGAGATCGTCGTTCTGTCACCGGAAGCCGTGGACATCTATAACGTCCACGATGGTGCCCGCATTGAGCGAGACGAAGAATGGTACGATGGCCCCATCGAGGTGGCGGAAAAGGGCGGTTATCCCCATTTTATGCTCAAAGAAATCCACGAGCAGCCGACGGCAGTCGGCGAGTTGCTACACCTGTTGAACAGCTCGCCCCACGTGGACCGCTTCGTGGAGAGCCTGGCTGCGCCGGATGACCGACCGGTCTACCTGGTGGGCTGTGGGACCAGCTATTACGCCTGTCTGTGGGGCGCCTACGCCTTTAACCAGCTCGCCGGGCGGCCTGCCGTGCCGGTGTTGGGGCCGCAGTTCATTGAGCAGTACGGGGAGAGCATGGGGCCAAAGGATGTCGCCGTCTTTGTCAGCCAGAGCGGCGAAACCAAAGACGTGCTCAACGCCGTCAAAGCGATGCGCCAGCGCGGAGGGCGGGTCCTGGGTGTCCTTAACGTCCTGGGCTCAGCGCTGATGAACCAAAGCGACGGCTATCTGCCCCTGGTTTCCGGCTACGAGATCAGTGTGCCGGCCACAAAGACATTTGTCAACCAGGCTGTGTTGTTCCTCTACCTGGCCTATCGTCTTGCCGGTGGCGATACGGAGGAACTGGACGCCCTGCCTGACCTGCTGGCTCGCACCCTTGAGACCGTTGACGGCGCAGCCCGCCAGTTGGCCGCCTACCTGGACAGTTGGGACGACATGTACTACCTGGGCTACGGCCTCACCCACCCCATCGCCCTGGAAGGAGCCCTCAAGCTCAAAGAGATCACCTATGCCCATTGCGAGGGCATTTTCAGCAGCGAGTTCAAGCACGGGCCGCTGTCGGCGGTGCAAGACGGCTACCCGGTGGTGTTCATCACTGCCCCGGGTGACGAGGCGATGATGATCAACCACGTCAATGAAGTGACCACCCGGGGCGGACGGGCCATCGCCATCGCCACCGAGCACCCGGCGCTGCGGGCCAACGTCCACGACTACCTGACCGTGCCAGAAGCCAGTCGCTTCCTGGTCCCTGTCCTGGCAACAGTGCCGGTCCAACTCATCGCCTATCACCTGAGCGTGGCGCGGGGCATTGACCCCGATTTCCCCCGCAACTTGAGCAAGACGTTGACGGTGGACTAGTCGAGAAGGTGGTTGGGTGGTTGGATGGTGGAGAACACGCACTATGCACTACGTTTTGTAACCATTCACCAGGGGGCCAAGAAACCCGGTTTTTCTTGCCAGAGAATCCTGTTGGTCCCTGAAAAGCGCCTTGCAGCCAGCAACTTTTGACTCGTAGACCACAAAAAACCGGGTTTCTGATCTACCCCCTGAACACTCACCACGTTTTTACTCTTCAGGCTCCTCTGATGAAACAGTGGTCGCGCGCAACACGACGACGAGCACCACCCCCAGCGAGAGAAGGATAATACCGCTGGCGTTGTACAAGGACTTAAACAGGTTGCCCAACATGGTCGGTGGCGGCGGTAGTGATGTGGGAGTCGGGCGTGGCGTCGGTGTGGCCTCCTGGGGAGAGTAATCGCCAAAGGCCACGTGGATTTTGGCCACGTCCACTACCGAAACGCCCCAGTCGTCGTGTGTGGTGGAACGGTAGCCACCGGGATTGACTTCGGAGACAAAGTAGTGACCCGGTGACAATCCCCGGAAGCAGTGTGGTTCGTCAAAGCCATTGGTCAAATACTCTTCCACAAGGCCCCGTTCGTTCGAGACGGTGATGAGCGCGCCGGAGAGCCGCCCGTCGGCGGGATCCTGCACACCGTTGCCATTGTGATCCTCAAAGGCCACCACGCAGATGGTGCCTGTGACCGGCGTGGGCGTAAAAGTAGGCCAGGGAGTAGGCGTCGGCTTTGGCGTGGGGGTAGATGTGGGAGGGGTGGGCGGTGGCAGCGGCGGCGCCGAAGCGACCACACTGGCGTCGTCCCAGTAAGAATCGTTGTGCTTGACGCGATAAAGAGGCGCACCCCGTATGAACACGGTCACGGTGGCGGATCGGGCGACAGCCGTCACCTGGAGTTGCATCCACTGGTTGTATTCTTTCGCCGGCGCGGACCAGACCACATTGGGAGAACTGCCGTCTACACCGCCGGTGGGGTCAATGCCAATGGACACCTTATAGTCACCGTCGTCTTTTATGGCATCAGGGTTATCGCCCGAACTGGACCACACCTGCACCCAGATGGAAAAGGTGACCCGGTAGCCCTGACGAACGGACACCTGCTGGTAAATCCCTGCCACGTGGGTGGAATAGGTCGTAAAGTACTTTTGGGCATAATCTCCGCCGTGGACGCGGCGATAGCCGTACAAACGCGCAGTCTCTGGCTTGTATTCCGGCCGGCGAAGGTAGCCCACCTCAGTCTGGTCGGGAGTGCCCTGCACCCACCAGGGAACCCAGCCGTTGGCCACTTCTACTTCCCCCGCACCGCGCTGGCTGAACCCCTCTTCAAAGCCAGGATTCATCAACAGGTTGATGGCCTGTCCTTGCACGTCTGTCTTTGGCCCCAGCAGCGGCGTGATCAGTATTAGCGTTACCAGGGCCACGGCGGCAAACATCCGAGAGCGCATCAATTCCCTCCCGTGCTGCGTATTGCGTATTGCGTATCGCTTCAGGGCGATTATAGCACCGGGGGGCCATCCTGTCAATCATTTTACACTCTTTTTACAAATGCCTAATCTTCTGGCAACACTTACCAGCCATACTACTGTCAAACGGCAAGTGAAATATCATCAAGAAGAAAGGGCATAGAGATGAAAACGCGACACAAAATCATGCTGACCATTCTAATTCTAGCGCTCTCCCTGGGACTGGCGACAACGGCCTGGGCTGCTGGTACAGACGCCGGGGGTGGCCTGCTGCGCGGGCAAGTAACCGCCATCGCCGGTGACTCGTTGACCGTGCAAACCCCCAAGGCCGAGGTAACGCTGCTCACCGACGAGGAGACTGTTTTCGAGGTGCCGGGCATCAAAGACGCGACGCTGGACGATCTCGCCAGCGGCGATTTTGTAGTCGTTCGTGCGGTGCGAAGCGAGGATGGCGCTGCCCTGGCTCGCCACGTCACCGTCATCCCGGACGGCAGCCTGGAAGACGAAATACTGCGCGGCATCGTGTCGGCTGCAAAAGACACAACGTTCCAACTGAGAACCCGCCGGGGCGAGGTGACAATAGTCACGGACAACAAGACCGTGTTCCGCATCCCCAACGTCGAGGATGCTACCGCTGCCGACCTCAAGGACAACACGCCGGTCATCGTGATGGGCCAGTACGATAAAGACGGCCAGGCCTTCCAGGCCAGTGCCGTAGCTATCATCCCCCGCCGGGTCATCCAGCGGCACGTGGTCCGGGGCGAGCTGACCGCCATTGATGGCAGCACACTGGTCGTGGCCACCGGCGATGACGGTCATGAGGAGAAACGCGTGCAGACCACCGACGAGACGATCTTTCGAGTTCCCGGCATCGAGGATGCCTCTATTAGTGACCTGAAGGTGGGTGATCGTTTCGTAGCCCTGGGCTACAAGGACGAAAGTGAGGAGCTCATCGCCAAGAGTGTGGCTGTGGTGCCCCGGCGGCCTCGCCGGGTGGTGGTGCGCGGCGAGGTGACGGCGGTGAGCGATAGCTCCCTCACACTGGAGACACCCCACCATGGCGAGTTGACCTTTACCATCACCGACGAGACCCAATTCCGCATCCCTGACGACGACAACCCTGGTCTGGACGACATCGACGTGGGTGACCAGGTGGGCGTCATCGGCCACAAGGATCGAGACGGCAATCTGGTAGCCAGGGGCGTGGGCAAGCTGCCAGAGAACTTTCGGGGCCACATCGTCCGAGGCGAGATTACAAGCATCGAAGGGACGACGCTCCAGGTTGACACCGCCGATGGCCTGGTGATGGTGCACACCGACGAGAATACCCACTTCCGCATCCCCGGCGACGACGACCCCGGCCTGGACGACATCGCCGTGGGCGATCAGATAGGCGCTGCCGGGCGGTGGAACAAAGACGGATCGCTACAGGCACGAGTCGTCGGCAAGCCACGCCGGCAGGACTAGACGTGATAGGTCGAAATTTGACAGCAACCAAACCTTGTGGTATATTATCCGCCAGCCTCATACTCATCGGCTGTGATGGAGAAGAGTAGGAAGACCGCCGAGGCCCAGAGAGCTGCGGGTGCTGCGACGCAGCGCTCGGTCCTTCTGAAAGACACTCTGGAGCCGCGAGGTCGAACGACTGAC
>CAYVPU010000084.1:6317-12337 GCA_964453885.1 uncultured Anaerolineae bacterium
TAGGCCAGCAGGTGCGAATGGCCGGCTGGCTGCACCGGCTGCGGCGACTGGGCGGCATCAGCTTTTTGGTGCTGCGCGACGGCTTTGGACTGTTCCAGGCCGTGATAGACGACGTCGACGAGCTAGCCAAGCTGCGCAACGCCCTGCCAGAGTCGGTGATCGAAATGGAAGGCATCGTCATCGCTGAACCGCAGGCCCCCGGTGGGCTGGAACTGCACGACTGCTGGGTGCGCGTCATCACTCCCGTAACAGAGATTCTGCCGTTCGAGCTCAACAAAAAAGTGCTCAAGCCAGGGCTGGACATTTTCCTGGAACACGCACCAGTGGGATTGCGTCATCCACGCAAGCAGGCGACGTTCCGGCTGTTCAGCGCGGTTCTCGTCGCCTTCCGCGAATATCTCACCAGTGAGGGCTTTACCGAGATTCAGACCCCCAAGCTAGTGGGCACAGCCACCGAAGGCGGGGCTAATGTCTTTCCCGTGAGTTACTTTGGCCAGCAGGCATACCTGGCCCAGAGTCCGCAACTTTACAAGCAGATCATGGTCGGCGTGTTCGAACGGGTATACGAGGTGGGGCCGGTCTTTCGCGCCGAGCCGCACGACACCTCCCGCCACACCAACCAGTACACCAGTCTCGACGCCGAGATGGGCTTTATCAAAGACCATACCGACGTGATGGCAGTGCTCACCGGCGTCGTGCGTCACATCTTTGAGACGCTCCGCCGCTGTCACGCCGGTGATCTAGCCTTGCTGGGCGCGCAAGTGCCCGTCGTCGGCCAGCAAATTCCCGTCGTCAAATTTAGGCAGGCGCAACAGATCATCCTGGAACGATTCGGCGAGGACTGCCGGGACGAAGCGGACCTGTCGCCGCAGCACGAGCGCTGGCTCTGCCGCTGGGCGCAGAAAGAGCACGGCTCGGAGTTACTCTTTGTCACCCACTACCCGGCAGCCAAGCGCCCCTTCTACACTATGCCGGACCCAAAAGACCCGGAACACACCCACAGCTTTGACCTGCTATTCCGGGGCACGGAGATTGTCACCGGTGGTCAGCGCGTGCACTCTTGTCCGCAGTTGTTGAGTCACATTAAGCGGTGGGGACTGGATGCAGCAGGTTTTGGTGGCTACCTGGAGGCCTTTCGCTACGGGATGCCGCCCCACGGCGGGTTCGGCATGGGCGCCGAGCGGTTGCTGCAAATGATCGTCGGCGCGGGCAACCTGCGCGAGACGACGCTCTTTCCACGGGACATGAAGCGGCTGTCGCCGTAGGCACGACGCTTGCCTTTTGCCCCAACCTAGGTTAGAATTAGCACAGTTTGCTGTGGCTCTTGGGATGGTACAAAATGGCGTTACGACGAAGGAGGCCAAAATGGACAAACCTCAACCGGCTTACGTGGTTCGTGCAGCAGGCGGTAAACTCGTTGAACACTTTTTGAAGGGGAGCTTTGTCGGCATCGGATTCGGATTGGACGATGTCCGTGATCTAAATGCGGACGAGTTACGTGAACACATCGCACAAACGTCTGGTGGTTCCTCTTACAGAGTTGGTGCCAGATGGGCCAGCGTGCGAACCTTCATGCTGGATATGCATCTAGGCGACTGGCTCGCTGTGCCAGACCTCGCCCAGGACCGTTATCTGCTGGGACAAGTGACGGGAGAAGTGGAATACAAGGCCGATTGGGGAGACGACTGCTCATTTAAATTGCGCCGCCCAGTGCAGTGGATGGCTCAGGTGCCGCGCACGGAACTTGATGACGATACTCGTAGACAACTTGGACGGCCGCCAGCTGTATTTCGTGTGACTGAGGTGCTGCCAGCCCTCAAGGATCACCGTCGCCCACTGCCGGGCAAGATCGTCGTAGGTAGTGCACTAAACACTGCGCTTCTAAAAAAGCTCCGGTCGCTTGATCCCAGAGCGTTCGAGGAATTTGTCGGGGACTTGCTCGAAGCAATAGGATACACAGGGGAGGTAACGCGCTATGTTGGTGATGGCGGCGTGGATTACCAGGGCTTGTGGGACAGCGGTATCTTTCAAGTGCCGGTTAAAGTGCAGGTCAAACGAAAGAAGGGCCGTGTAGGAAGCCCCGTGATCCGGCAATTGCGCGGTGCGTTGGTTCAAGACGAGTTTGGCATGGTGATTACTACGGGACACTTTTCATCCTCAGCAACTAAAGAGGCTACCAGATCAGGGACAAAAACTATCGAGTTAATTGACGGACAACAACTGGTGGAGATGGTGCTGGAACACTTTGAATCGCTGCGATCAGAGCACCGCAAGTTATTGGGATTGAGACGGATGATAGTGATGGAGTGAGTGCCACGGATTGGATGACTTGTCCCGATCCATGCCGGCGAGACCCTCCCGCGAGGGATTGAGCGTTCGTGCTCAATCCCTTGCCGAACGATTGGATGAGTGCCTATAGATAGGACCGGAGGTGAGGAATATGGCAGTGGAATCGAGAGCCTTGCAAGCCACAGTAGAGAATATGAGGCGACGAGTTCGCCGCGTGGAAAAAGAGGCATCTGCCTTGCGTTCAGACCTGGATGAGATCATCGCGCTCCTGGCGGACGCCAGCCAGCCGGTGGCTCGCTACGTGATTGACGGCGAGGAAATCGTCGTCACCGAGGCAGAGGTGGCTGCTGTGCGAGCGCGGCTGACCCGCCCTTGCTCCAACGAGGCAGCTCAAGAACTGGCATTGGCTGACAAGCTAGCTGCCTGGCTTGCTCAACTGCCGGAGGGCGAACGTCGTCGGCGCTTCAGAGAGAACATCGAGGCCATTCGAGCCGAAGCTATCGCCAAGGGCATTGCCGTTGAGGATCCAAGGGAGGCAGCCATCTATGACTGAGCCACACCGTTTGCGGGCTGTCCTTGACACTAATGTCATCTTTGCATCGCTTTTCACCCGGAACCCAAACAGCCCACTGGCTGAACTTCTTCAGCGATGGTACGCTGGTGAGTTCGATCTCTTGTACTCCGAGGATCTACTCCTGGAATACCGCGAGAAACTGACAGCAGAACAGAGAATTGATCGAGATAAGAGAATCGAGTTTCTGGCTCATTTGAGACAAGCGGGTATTTTCATAGTCGTACCTTCAACAGCTATCCGGCCACTCATTCCTGATGATCCCGACGACGATATCGTCATCGCTTGCGCAGTGGAAGGCAAAGCAACTCACTTGGTCACTTACGATCCCCATTTTGCCGTCTTGGGCACCGAGTACAAAGGGTTCCAGATTCTGGATGGGCTGCACTTTTTGTATCAGGTGCGAGGTGATGCTCTTTCTTGCCCAAGATCTACAACGAGGTCCTGAAGGAGTACCTGGTGCATGGTGTGTATTCCGTGCCGTCACGCACCACGCTCTCAAAACCGCGCCACCTGGCGTAGGGCATCCCGCCAGCCCGCCAGGGCTTCCGCGCTCAACTCCCCGCGCCGGTGGGCCGCCCGCGCCCGGCGAGCCTCGGCCCACAGCCCCAACCGCACCAGCCGCCGTGCCGCCCAACGGAATGTCCCGCTGTAGTATTTGCCCAACAGCCGCAAGCGACTCCGCCACAGCGCGACAAACATCTCGTCCCGCACCTGCCGGGTGCTCTGCCCCGCGTGGTGCACCACCACCGCCGAGGGCACGCAATAGATGGCCCACCCCGCCCGGCGAATCCTCATGCACCAGTCAATCTCTTCGACGTACATGCGATAGCCCTCGTCAAAGAGGCCGGTTCTCAAGATGACCTCGCGGCGCAACATCATCGCCGCGCCCAAAGGATGGTCAATCTCGAACGGCGTGCCGCCTTTGTACAGGCGCCGGGGATAGCGCCCGTTGAACCGCGATTCGGTCAGCCGCCAGTGAAGGGGAAAAAAGTCGAGGGCGATCTGCGCCAGGCCAGGAAAGCCAAACGCCGAGTGCTGAAAGCTGCCGTCGCCATAGACCAACCGCGCACCGCACACCCCCGCCGACGGTGTCTCGTCCATAAAGCGCACCATTGTGGCCGGGGCATCGCTGCGCACCTCGGTATCAGGGTTGAGCAGCAGTACATAGCGAGGCAATTCGGGATTCGGGATTCGGGATTCGGGATTGCCAAAGCCGATCTCGCGCAGGGCGCGGTTGTTGCCGGCGGCGAAGCCGAGGTTTTTGGGGCTGGCGATGAGGTGTACTTGCGGGAAGCGCGTTCGCACCATCTCGGCGCTGCCGTCGTGGGAGGCATTGTCTACCACCCACACTTCGGCGTCCAGTCCTGACCCGTTCAGGCTCTCGAAAGTCGAAGCCAGGCAGTTGACCAGCAATGCTTTCACGTTCCAACTAACAATGACGACCGCCAAGTCCCTGGGGTCGTCATTGTTAGTTGCATTGTGCATTGAGAATCGAGCACTGAGCATTTTTCAGGTCAACATCTCTCTCGTGCGGGCGCTGGCATAGTCCATGCTCCAGACCATGACTACGATGGCCCAAACAGCCATACCAGCGGCAGAATATTGATTCAATCCCACCCACAGCCGGAACTGCTGGCCGATGCCGCCACCGCCCACGTAGCCGATAACCGTAGACATGCGGATGTTGATGTCCCACTGGTACAAGATGAATGCTAAAAACTTGGGCACCAACTGGGGGATGATGGCATAGACCAGCATTTGCAGACGGTTGGCCCCCGTGGCTGTGATTGCCTCGACCGGTCCAGTGTCAATCTCCTCAATCGTCTCTGAAAAGAGCTTGCCCAGGTTGGGGATGTTGTTGAAAGCCAGCGCCAGCACGCCGGCAAAAGGGCCAACGCCCACCCAGGCAGAACAAATCAGGGCCAGGATCATCGGCTCGACCGAGCGCCAGAGGTTAAAGACCGTGCGTAAGATATAGTAGATGGCGCGTCCTATCACGCTCCCGCCCATGATATTGCGGGCGGCCAGAAAGCTCAACGGGATGGCAAAGAGCGATCCCAAAGTCGTGGCCAGGAGAGCCATGAGCAGCGTCACCAGCGAGAGGTCTACGACCGTTTTGAACGCCTCGCTGAGTCGCGGCCCGCCCACTACCTCTTTCCAGGTAATCACCACCGTGCCGGGTTCCGGACGCCCATTCTCTGCATTTACTTCCATCAGGGGGTGTATCTTGGTTTCCCATTGCAGGTTGCCCATATCGTCGGTGGTGCAGCAATCCTTGTGGACGCGCAGGTAAGCGCCGTCGGAAAAAGACCAGCGCACCGATACGTCCGTGTTGGCCGGCAGTTCGTGGCCACGTATGATCAACTCATCGCCCACGTCGCCGCAGGAAAGGGAGAGGTTCACTCTCGGGCCGCTGACGCCCGAGGGCGTCGTTTCGCCCGACCCACACGGCACCGGCAGCGCCGTGTTAACGCTTTGCTCCTCTGTGGGTCGGGTAAACATTTCTGGCACCAAAAAGTCGCGCGCCATGCCCAGGCCGGCCGGCGTGCCTCCAACGAACTTGACAAAGCTGATCTCAGCCACTCCCCAGGACCAGACAAAGGCGGCCACAAAGACGATGAGCAACAGTCCCGTCGTCACGTAACGGCGGAGCGGGCTGCCCCGGCGCGTGGTCGGCGTGCCGGCGATGATCCGCTCTCGCAGCCGGGCCGAGACATAGTCCAGGAGGGCTACCACCAACACGATGGCAATGATCGCCGTGGCCATTGAGTTGAAGCGATTGAGCCGGATCCACTGGATGACCAGGAAGCCCAGGCCGGCGTCGCTCACCAGGCCAATGACGGTCGACATGCGGACGTTGATGTCCCACCGATAGAGGGTGAACGAGGTGAAGGTAGGCAAAATCTGAGGCAGGACGGCGTATATCACAACCTGTGGGCCTGTTGCGCCAGTGGCGCGCACCGCCTCAATGGGGCCGGGGTCAATGCTCTCGATGGCTTCGGAATATAGCTTGCCCAGGGCAGCGACGGTGTGCAGCATGAGGGCCAACATGCCGCCGAACGGCCCCAGGCCCACCCACACGGCAAAGACGATGGCCCACATCAGCGTCTCGATGGAGCGCACCACGTTGAGCAGGGTGCGCACCACGTAATAGATG
>CAYVPU010000085.1:0-2516 GCA_964453885.1 uncultured Anaerolineae bacterium
GCCCCCCTCTAACTCCCCCCAACGGGGGGAGAACCGTCCAACCTCCCTCCCTTTGGGGGGGATTGAGGGGGGGAGTCCGCCAAAACGGGGATTGCTGCCAATCCATCAATCTACCATCCTGAGAGGAGACAGATCTACGTGTTAGCCAAAGTGAAACTGCAAGACAAGTCGTTAACCGACTATGCGCCCATCGTGGGCGAACAAGTGATTGAGAGTATCCGCCAGGCAGCCGAGCCGCTGCGCGACGCCCGCGTGCTGCACGTCAACGCTACCGCATTTGGCGGTGGGGTGGCCGAGATGCTCTACACCCTGCTGCCGCTGAAACGTGACGTCGGTCTGGACGCCGAGTGGCGGGTCATCGAGGGCACGGACGAGTTCTTTAATGTGACCAAAGCCTTTCACAACGGCTTGCAGGGCATGGACCTGCCGCTCACCGAGGAGATGAAAGCCATCTGGCGGCGCTACAACGAGCGTAACGCCGCCGCCTTTGAGGGCGAGTACGACTTTGTCGTCGTGCACGATCCGCAGCCGGCGGGTATGAAGGCCATGCGCGACGGCCGGGGCGGCAAGCACTGGGCCTGGCGCTGTCACATTGACACCTCGACGCCCAATCCTGCGTTCTGGGACTTTATGGCTCCCTACCTGGAGGGGTACGACGCTGGGATTTTCACCATGGAACAATACGTGGCCCGAGGGTTGACATTGCCGCACCTGGCGGTCATCACCCCGACCATAGACCCCCTCTCGCCCAAGAACGCGCCGGTGCCGCTGGAGCGCGCCCAGGAGATCGTGGCCGGTTACGGGATCGATCTGAACCGGCCGCTAATCACCCAGGTCTCGCGCTACGATCCCTGGAAAGACCCGCTGGGCGTCATTGATGCCTACTTTTTGGTCAAAGAACAGATCCCCGGCGTCCAGTTGGCTCTGGTTGGTTCCATGGCTTCCGATGACCCTGAAGGGTGGGTCTATTACGACCGCACCGTGCGCCACGCCGGCAAAGACTTTGACATCTATATCCTGCACAACTTTCACGGCGTGGGTAACGAGCAAGTCAACGCCTTTCAGACCGTTTCCGACGTGGTCATTCAGAAATCCACCCGCGAGGGTTTTGGGCTGGTCGTCACCGAGGGGCTGTGGAAGGGCAAGCCGGTGGTCGGTGGCAACGTGGGCGGCATCCCGCTGCAGGTCATTGACGGGGAAACCGGTTTTCTGGTGGACAGCGCAGAATCGTGCGCCGAAAAGACACTCTACCTGCTCCGGCATCCCGACGAGTCCCAGGTCATGGGCCAAAAAGCCCGCGAACACGTGCGGCTGAACTTTCTCAGCACGCGGCATCTGAAGGATTATTTGGCCCTGTTTGCGGCTCTCAAAACCTCCTTTGTTTGATTGAGGCGAGAGATGTCTTCAAAACTGTGCCCCAAAATTATCCTGGAGGGTACGCGGCTGACGTTCAAGACCGAGATAGCCTTTGCCCTGAATGAGCACCCACGTGTCGTCGGGCCGCGCAAATACCGCTATCATTCGCCCATCATTTCGGCCGAATGGTGCGCTTTTACCAACTTTCCCTGGGGACGCGGTCTCATCAACTTTGAGCCCCACGAAAAAGCCCGGGCCATGGAAACCTACCGCACCTGGGCACGGCTCTTTGAGCTTTTGCCTTACTATTCGTGGATCGTGGATCGTTTCCACCTCTCCACCCGCCTGTACCAGCGGCAGGCCTACGGCAAGGACTACGATTTCCGCTGGCTGGAGGAGCGGCTGGTGAATCTGGGTTTCCACCTGGTGTTCTGCACGCGGACGCCGGAATCTTTTGCCGCCGCTCGCGCCGAGAGGCTCAAGGTCTCGGGCAACCCGGCTCAGTATGACGACCTGGGAATCTTTATCAACGAGCAACAAGTCATGCGCCAGTTGATCGGCGAGTCACTTCTGCCGGCCCTGGAACTGGACGTATCGGATAACGATATCGCCGGCGCGGCCGACAGGATAGCCGATTGGATGGCCGAAACGGGCGGGCTGTGGGCCAAATAAAGTGTGATGATAATAAAACAACTGGAAAAGTCGGGCATAAGAAGGATCGCAGAAATTGACCGCTCTGAGCACGTAACTCTAGGTTACGTATACAAAGATGGCAAGCTGGAGACAGAAAAAGTAGACTGGCGTGTGCCCCGCTGGTTTTCGGATAGTTCACACGAGTTTAGTGTTGAGGCGCATATCAAAAAGTGGGCGCCTATACTGGAAAAGGGCGGCGTGTTACTTGGGGCCCTCGACGGAGACCTGTTAGTCGGGTTTGCCATACTCCGCCACAGGCTGACACAAGGTATGGCCCAGTTAGTGGCGCTATTTGTGAGCAAGGACTATCGTAGACGGGGCATCGCAGAAAAGCTAACCGCAGAAATAAGCCGCTTGGCCAGAGAAGTGGGCGCCAAAGAGTTGTACGTCTCCGCTACCCCTTCCGAGTCCGCAGTCGGCTTTTACAAGAGTCAGGGCTTTGAACTGGCCAGGCAAGTTAACAAAGA
>CAYVPU010000085.1:2616-12078 GCA_964453885.1 uncultured Anaerolineae bacterium
AGGAGTGAAAAATGGGATTAATGCCCACGCTTGAAATGGGATGGCTCAATGGGTGGACTCCACTATGTTTGCTGTGTTTGGTAGAGGGTCTCTTGCTTGTGGTTTTTCCCAAGGATGTGAGAGTAAGGCTGTTTGATAGGTCTGGCTGGGACAAAAAGCAGAAAACCTTTACGGTTGTGGGAAAACTGTTTTCTCTTGCTTGTCTGGTTCTGATAATCCTCACTCCGATTAAAACCGGTTCCAGTGCTTTCATTATGGGAGCGATTCTGTACGCCCTTGGCTTGGTGGGACTGGTCGTTGCTTTGTTCGACTTTAAAAACACACCCCTCGGTCAGCCGGTCACGAGGGGGCTCTATAGAGTATCACGCCATCCACAGATAGTCACGTTATTCGTCTCGTTCCTGGGGATATGCCTTGTGATAGGCTCATGGCTTGCGCTGCTCATGCTGATGATATCCAGGTTGTTCCAGCACTTTGGGATCCTGGCGGAGGAAGAAGCTTGCTTGGGACAGTATGGTGATTCGTACAGTTCCTACGTGAAACGTGTACCTCGGTACTTTCTGTTTTTCTGATTACGAGCTTGTGGCGGGCTCAGGACGCCGCCCCGTTTTCTTCGCTGCGACCGGCAGGCGAGAAACGTGGTGCGGCGGGCGGCGTTCGTTTGCACAAGCGCCGCCGTTAGGTTATAGTCAGAGACAGCCGGACTCGAGGTAAAGAAAACGAGGCGGTGAGCGGTATTCGTTCAGACGAAACCCCGGCGAAGGTCTGAGGGTGGTTTTCAGACCAAAAGCTCCGCTTGACTATCACGATGGAACAACGTACAATAGCGGTATCCAATGGCGTATCAAGCACCGCCGGCGGGTGCGGGAACACCCACCGCCGGCTAGCCCAACCAACTGGTACATCAGTTAGCGGGCACTCCATCAGACTGTCATCCTTGCCGGTGTCCAGATCGTATAGTTGGGATCTGTTCTCTAAAGGGATAAGGTGATCGAGATGTTTGAAGTGACAATGCAAGTTCCGGATAGATTGGCCCAGCGGCTGCGCCCTATGTCCTCCTGGTTGCCGACCCTGCTGGAATTGAGCCTGGTTAGATTCAAGACCAAAGCCGTGCAAACCGCCTCTGAGATCATCACCTTTCTATCTACCGGCCCCTCGCCAGATGAAGTGGCTGCTTGCACCGTTTCTGAAAGGGCCCAGCAACGCTTACGCCGCTTGTTGGCCTTGAATGAGGCCGGGTTACTTTCGTTGGAGGAACAGGCTGAACTGGACGAGATAGAGCAAATCGAACATATCATGATTATGCTCAAAGCCCAGGCACGCAAGCCTGGCAAGACCACTTTCAACTCAATGGCCCTGTCATCCGTCCTTTGACGCCCGAGGGCCGGGTAACCGTCAAGATTTTGCGTCTTAATGACGCCACTCGGGTTAAAGAACGCAAGCTGCTCATTGAGATCGGGCTATATCCCTGACACTGACAAAAAGGGCACGCGCTCACAGGTGTCGGCATGCCATGAGCGTGCCGACACCTTTCGCCGCAAGGCTAGCTCGCGGCCCTTCGACTCCGCTCAGGGCGTAGCCCTGCGCTTTTCGCCTACTGGCACCGGTCGTGGTGGGGGAAGCGGGGCGGCGAGCGGTGTTCGTTTGTGCGAGGGCTACTATCGCCCTTCTGGAATGACCGCCCAAAGCCCTTGCTGCCCCATCTCATCACGGGCGACAAAGATGGGCAGAGCGAAACAGGGAAAAGAGGCACACCATGAACGACGACATGCAGAGCCGCTTACAAGCCTATTATGCCGCGACCTATCCCGATAGGCCGGGGGTGCAGGTCGGCGACCTGACCTGTATCAACGCCGGCTGGGAGAGCGACGTCTATGCCTTCGCCGTGGACTATGGGCCAGCGGGGGGACGCCGCCGTGAGGATCTGATCCTGCGTATCTATCCGGGAAACGATGCGCTTGCCAAGTCGGCGCGCGAATTCCACGGCATGAGCCAACTGCACAAGTCCGGTTACCCCGTGCCCCAGGTGCTGCTCCTGGAGGGCGAGAACTCTCCCTTTGGTAAACCGTTCGTTGTTATGGAGAGGATCAAAGGGCGGGACCTGTGGCCGCTGTTGTTCCACTCGCCGGAGGCGGATCAGCAAGCGCTGCTGACCCTGTTCTGCGAGTTGTTCGTCCGGTTGCACGCCCTGGACTGGCGGCCCTTCCTGCACGACGCGGCGGGCTACGATACGGGCGATCCCTATACCTTTGTGGATGACGAACTGGGCAGCGGGCGCGGTTATCTCGAGCACTTTTCCAGGCACGATTTTCTTCCCGTCGTGGCATGGTTGGAGGCGCGGCGGGACCAGGTGCCCTGTCGCCGGCCCTCGCCCATCCACTGGGATTTTCACCCGGCCAACGTGCTCCTGCGCGACGACGGCTCGGCGGTGGTGATTGATTGGACCCAGATCGGCGTCTCGGACTCGCGTTTCGATCTGGCCTGGACGCTGCTCCTGGTGGGCTCGTATGAGGGCCCGGCCTGGCGCGAGCGTATTCTGCGGGAGTACGAGCGCCTGGCGGGTGCCTCGGTGGAGCAGATGGCCTATTTTGACGTGGCTGCCTGCATCAAGCGGCTGTTCAGCGTTGTCGTCTCGCTGTCGGACGGCGCGGAAAAACTGGGCATGCGCCCCGGCGCGGAGGCTGTAATGAAGCAGCAGATCGGCGCACTCGAGAGCATCTACGACCTTTTGTTGGAGCGGACGGGCATCCGGGTAGCCGAGGTCGAGAGGTTGTTGGCGTCGCTTTCTTGACGCCTGGGGAACTGGACGAGGTCAACGCGATTCTGGATAGATGGAATTGATTTGCGAGCTGATTTCTTCTGTTTTGGGTTTGTACTGGCTTTGGCTTGGAGTAGATTGCAGGACAGGACTGTGGTATAATAAGCGTGGTCAAGGATTTACAAGCTTGTCTATGGGGAAGATAGGGCGCTCATCGCTTTCCCTTTTGGAAGGAGAACAGGTCATGGAAACCGTTCAGATTCAACTACCGTCCACACTGGTGCAACGGATACAGCAGGAAGTGTCCTCGGATGAAGCACTGAGCCAAGTTGTTGCCGAGGTCATCCAGATGTGGCTGGAGAGACAGTGGGAGGAGAAAGCTGGGAAGGGAAAAGTCTTGCAAACTCTCAGGCAAGCTGGAGCAGTTATGTCCCCGAAGAGGCAACGTGCATTGGCAGAAGCCATGATGGCGACATTGCCTATGGCAAAGGCTCCCACCCGTGTCCAGGTGGAAGCCTCCCTGACCGGGCTTAGAGTTCCTCTGTCCGAAGAGATCATCGCCATGCGAGGGGAGCGTTGATGTTGTACTACTTTGACAGCAGCGCTGCGATCAAACGATATGCACCGGAAAGGGGCAGTGAGTGGATAAAGTTCATTGTTGAGCCCACCAAGGGGAACACAATTTACCTTGGCCAGGTAGGAGTTGTAGAGATCGCTGCTGCCCTGAGCAGAAAAGTGCGTACCGGGGAGTTGGGCCAAGAGGATTATGAGGCAGCTCTGTGGTTGTTCCTGGTGGATGTGCGGAACGAGGAATATATCATCGCTCCGCTGAGTGACCAAGTAACCGAACTGGCAGTGGATTTGACTAGGCGGCATCCTCTCCGGGGATACGATGCAGTGCATCTGGCCACTGCTATTGTCCTCAACACCGCTCTAGTCGGGGCAGAGTTGCAGCCTCTCATCTTTGTCTCTGCGGATGAGGCTCTGTGTAAAGCAGCACGAGGTGAGGGGCTCTCCGCCGATGACCCCAATGAACATTGAGCTTGAGGTGGTCCTCCATCAACTTCTCCGTGACCTCCGTCTCGATCTCCAATTTACGCGCAACGTCACCGCCTGGCAGCGATTGCCGGCGCGGCCCGCCCGCTACGCCGACTTTCCGCCAGGTCTGGACACGAGCCTGAGCGCTGCGCTTCGGGCGCGGGGCATCGAGCGGCTCTACACCCACCAGGCCCAGGCTGCCGAGGCCGCGCTGCGGGGCGAAAACGTCGTCGTCGTCACACCAACTGCCTCGGGCAAGACGCTGTGCTACAATCTGCCGGTGCTGCACGCGCTCCTGGGCGACCCCAACGCTCGGGCGCTGTACCTCTTTCCTACCAAAGCCCTGGCCCAGGATCAACTCCACGAGCTGGGCCAGTTCATCGCTGCATTACAGGCTCGCCTCCCCGCCCACACCTACGACGGCGACACGCCATCCTCACGGCGGCCGGCAATTCGCCGCGACGCCCGGATCATTGTCACTAACCCCGACATGCTGCATACCGGCATCTTGCCCCATCATACCCGGTGGGCCGAGTTGTTCGAGAACCTGCGGTACGTCGTGATTGACGAGATCCACGCCTATCGCGGCGTCTTTGGCAGTCATGTGGCCAACGTGCTGCGGCGGTTGTCGCGCGTCTGCGCCTTCTATGGCTCGCAGCCACGGTTCCTCTGCGCCTCGGCCACGATTGCCAATCCGGCCGAACACGCCGAACGGTTGGTCGAGGCCTCGCTGACGCTGGTAGATGAGAATGGCGCTCCGACCGGCGAAAAACACTTTATCTTTTACAATCCACCGGTGATAAATCCGCAACTGGGCATCCGGCGCAGCGCCGTGCTGGAGGCACAGGCGGTGGCCCGTCGTTTTCTGGCGCAAGATGTGCAGACCGTCGTCTTTGCCCGGGCGCGGCTGACCGTCGAGGTTCTGTTGACCTATCTGCGGGATTTTATCGTTGGGGAGGGCCGCCCACCGGAATCGGTGCGCGGCTATCGGGGCGGTTACCTGCCTAACGAGCGCCGCGCCATTGAGCGGGGACTGCGCGACGGGGCGGTGCGCGGCGTGGTGGCCACCAACGCGCTGGAACTCGGCGTGGACATTGGCCAGCTTTCCGCCTGCGTCATGACGGGCTACCCGGGCACGATTGCCAGCACGTGGCAGCAGGCCGGCCGCGCGGGTCGCACGGCCGACGTGTCGGTAGCGGTGCTGGTGGCCGGCGGTTCGCCACTGGATCAGTACGTCGTCAGCCATCCTCGTTTCTTCTTTGAGCGTTCGCCAGAGCACGCGCTGATCAACCCCGACAACCTGGTGGGTCTGCTCAACCACCTGCGCTGCGCCGCCTTTGAGTTGCCTTTTGCCGAGGGGGAGGGCTTTGGCCGCTGCCCCGAGGCCGACGCGCTGTTGGCTTTCCTGGCAAAAGAGGGCGTGCTGGTCAAGGCCGGCCAGAGCTGGCACTGGATGAGCGAGGGCTACCCGGCAGCCGACGTCAGCCTGCGCACCGGCACGGCCGACAACTTTGTCGTCGTGACTCGCGACGAATACGGCGAAGCGCACGCCATCGGCCAGGTGGACTTTTACAGCGCACCGAGGACTATTCACGAGGAGGCGATCTACATTCATGGGGGGCTGCAATACCAGGTAGAGCGTCTCGACTGGGAGGGCAGGCTGGCCGAGGTTCGCCCGGTTGCCGTGGATTATTACACCACCGCCAGCACATCCACCGATGTGCAGGTGATTGATGTCCTGGAGGAGGCGGCTGTCCACGCAACGCGCAGGGCCTACGGTGCGGTGCAGGTGATATCAAAAGCCGCCGGCTTTAAAAAAGTCAAGCTCTACACTCACGAAACGCTGGGCTGGGGCGAGATTGACTTGCCTGAACAAGAGATGGAGACGACCGGCTACTGGTTCGGCCTGACGGATCTGGCGGCACGGCAGTTGGAGAGCGAGGGTCTGCTGCGACTCGATTCCGGCGACCGGGGCCCCAACTGGGCCGAGCAGCGCGACAAGGCCCGGCAGCGGGATGGGTTTCGCTGCCAGCACTGCGGTGCGCCGGAGCGACCCGGCCGGCAGCACGACGTCCATCACCTGGTGCCGTTTCGGGAGTTTGGCCACGTGCCGGGGCAGAACGTCCGCTACCTGGAGGCCAACCGCCTGGAGAACCTGAGCACCCTTTGCTCATCCTGTCACCGGCGGGCCGAGGCCAGGCAGCGGGTGCGGGGTGCGCTGGCCGGGCTGGCCTACGTGTTGCGCCACGTCTCGCCGCTGTACCTGATGTGCGATCCGCGCGACATTGGTGTGTTCAGCGAAGCGCGCTGGCGCTATACCAAGGCGCCCACAGTCTGCATTTACGACAACGTGCCGGGCGGCACCGGCTTTAGCGAGCGCCTGTTCGAGCTGCACGAAACGCTGTTGGCCGCGGCCAGGGAAGTGGTCGCTGGCTGCGCCTGCCGGAGCGGCTGCCCGTCGTGCATTGGGCCGGTGGCGGAGGGCGGAGAGGGTACGAAGAAGAGTGTCTTGCGGCTGTTAGATGTGGTTTTGAACTGAACCTTTTGACCAAGTCGCATTTTGAGATTATAATAGGGCAAGAGGACAAGTTCGACCGAGTCTTCCGGCAGTCGTACGCCGGGGGACAGGCGGGTGAGAGCCGCGCCTGTCGGAAGGAATGATAGTATGAACGCAGAAGCGCAAGTCTATGATGTATCTCGCGTTGTTCAATTAGAGGAGCAAGGCCAAATTACACTTCCCATCGAATGGCAACGGGAGTTGGCGCTGAACGTTGGCGACAATTTGACTCTCATCAAGTTGAATGGCTACTTCTTGCTGGCTCCCAGACGGCTCGTTGTGCCAGAAATGGCTGATGCCATAGCCGGGTTGGCAATCGAGGAGGGTCTTACATTGGGTGACCTGTTGGCAGGCTTGCGGGAGGAAAGAGAGCTGCTATACAAGGAGCAGTATGCCGACGTTGCCGCCTGAGACGCCACGCATCTTTCTAGACTCCAGCGTTTTGGTCGCTGGGGCTGCTTCTTTCACGGGTGCAAGCCGGGCAATTCTCATTCTGGCGGAGTTAGGCCTGCTGAAGCTGGTTGTGTGTCCCTACATTCTCAAAGAGACAGAGCGCAATCTCGCGAAGAAATTGTCTGAAGCGTTACCTTATTATCGCCGGTTGTGTAACAGTTTGGATTGGGAGGTGGTGAGCGATCCTGCGCCAGCTGAGGTGCGCCGATGGGCTGGTATCATCGAAACCAAAGATGCGCCTGTGCTGGCGGCGGCAGTGGAAGCTAAACCGGCCCGGCTCGTGACTCTGAACACGAAGGACTTTACTCCAGAAGTAGCCAGGCAGACGAAACTCGAGATTTGCACACCAGGCAATCTGGTGCGAGAGATACGCGCTTTGCTTGAGAAAAAACTTGGGGCATCGCCGCCCAAAGATTGATATGGCACTTTTGTCCAGTCACAAAACCCGGCTGTCACCAGCTGGGTTTTGTGTGTCGGTGCGAAGCTGATGGTCACGAAAGCACGGGCGCGTTGATAGGGCGTGGAACTCGCGTGAAACGTAAGCTGTGGTGGGTGAGGAAGTGTAATGCGTACTATGCGCTACGTTTTACGCCCGTACGTCTGTCCGCTGCGCCACTAATAGGCCATCCTCTTGTTTGGCCATGAGGACAAAATCGAAAACGACACTGGCCTGTTGCGACTAAAGGCTGCGGTTTCTTTATGAGTGGGAGTTCATAGAAAAAGTCCGCCTGCCGCCAAAGCAATTTGCCCAGCAAGCAACTGGTTTCCTTACCAGCCACCTGACGGGTGACAGAAAAAAGGAAGAAAAGTTGACACTTGTGCTGTTAGAGGATGTGGACACAGGAGGAATGTAGACATGATGAACTCGCGAGAACGGGTAAATATGGCCCTAAATTTCCAGGAACCGGATCGAATCCCCCTGGATCTGGGTGGCAGTCTCGTGACCGGAATGCATGTGAGTACTGTTTATTGGTTGCGCCAGGCATTGGGCCTGGACTCACCCGGAACCCCGGTCAGAGTCATTGAGCCTTACCAGATGCTAGGTGAGATCAAGCCCGATCTCATCGAGGCCCTCGGTGTTGACGTCGTCTCCCTGGAGGGGACAAAAACCCTGTTCGGTTTCAAGAATGAGGGGTGGAAGCCGTGGATCACTTTCGACGGCACGCCGGTGCTCGTCCCGGAAGGCTTTAACACCGAGCCTGAGCCGAACGGCGGTATCTTGATGTATCCTGAGGGTGACAAGTCCGCCCCACCCAGCGGCCGGATGCCCAGTGGCGGTTGGTACTTTGACTCGATCATTCGCCAGCCACCCATTGACGATGACAACCTGGATGTAGAGCATAACCTGGAAGAGTTTGGCCCAATATCGGACGAAGAACTGGAGCACTTGAGGCGGGAAGCCGAGCGACTGTACACAGAAACGGACAAGGCGATTCTCGCCAACTTTGGCGGTACGGCTTTTGGCGACATCGCGCTGGTGCCTGCCCCGTGGCTCAAGCATCCCAAAGGGATACGGGATGTCGAAGAGTGGTATATCAGCACGGTCACTCGCCGTGACTACATCTATGAGGTTTTCGAACAACAATGCGAGATCGCCCTGGTGAACCTGGAGAGGATCTACCAGGCTGTGGGGGATCGTGTGACGGCGGTGTTCGTGACCGGCACGGACTTTGGGATGCAGACAGGTCCCTTCATTTCCCCCAAAACCTACCGCCAGTTGTACCAACCCTTTCACAAGCGCGTCAACGACTGGGTTCACGGGCACACTTTTTGGAAGACGTTCATCCATTCGTGTGGTTCGGTTATGGTATTAATCGAGGATTTCATCGAAGCTGGGTTTGATATCCTGAATCCGGTACAATGTTCGGCAGCGGACATGGATCCTTCCGAACTCAAGCGCAAGTTCGGCCGTCGCATCACCTTCTGGGGAGGCGGCGTGGATACCCAACGCACGCTGCCCTTTGGCACGCCGCAAAAAGTTTGCAGCGAGGTCCGCGAACGCATCAGGATTTTTGGCCCGGGGGGAGGATTCGTGTTCAACACGATTCACAACGTCCAACCGCAGACACCGGTCGAGAACTTGCTGGCAATGTTTGAAACAGTACGGCAGTATGGTCGATATTCCCTTTGACCAAAGAAAGTGATCCAGCAATTCTCTTATGGCTCAAGTTTGCTCTGTGATGGGCGAAGGCACTTGTCCTGTACGGCCAAGTACAGGGTCTCCTGACCGAGCCCTCTGCGCCTCGGTCAGGAGACCTTCGGCGAACGATGACCGGTTCAAAATGAGAATTGCTGAAAGTGATCTAACGGTGAGTCGTCCCTGCTGGTCACGCGGGCGCTGGAGGGTTGTTCCGTGCCAAATAGCGATCCAATTTCTCCAACCCCTCGGGGAAGTTGAGCCGTCCAAAGCCAAAGCGCACGTGACCGTCGCCGATGCCGAGGCCGGTGTTGGGCAGGAGCAGCACGCCCTGTTGGGCCACCAACCGGGCGCAAAATCCCCTCGCCGATTGCCCCCGCAAACCCACCAGCGCCACCGACCCGGCCAGAGGCTGGTTCCAACGAAAGACCTCCCCCCGGCGGGCAAAGAAAGGTTCCGCCAGTGCCAGGTTGTTCTGAATAATCCCCAGGCTTCGCGCGGCCAGCTTGTCTTTCACCC
>CAYVPU010000086.1:0-11806 GCA_964453885.1 uncultured Anaerolineae bacterium
GTCTACGACACTTCCGTTGACGAGGGCGTGGTGCGCGTCTTTCCCAGCGACCAGGCCCGAGGCGCCAAGGGCTTTGCCTTTGGCTGGCAGAAAGCGCTGCCCGCAGAAATATGGACCGACGACGGTTCGTATTACGTCGAGATGCACGGCGGCGTAGCGCCTACGTTTTGGGATACCGCCCCCCTGTCCGCCGGAGCCAGCTTTGAATGGGAAGAAGCGTGGTACCCGGTGTCCAGCATCGGCGGTGTGACGGCGGCTAACCGCGAGGCGGCCCTGCACCTGGACAAGATTGGCGATATGGTCACGGTGGGCGTACACAGCACCTCAACCCGGCCTGAAAGCGTCGTCGTCGTGTGGCGGCAAGGCGATGAGGTGCTGTCGCACCACCAGGTCGTGGCGACTCTCACCCCGGCGCAACCCTACACTGCCACTTTTACTGCCACCGGAAACAAAGATGACTTTGTGCTCATCTACCTAGACGGGCAAGACCAATTGCTCACGGCTACCAAAGCCCCACCAGAGCAGACACCACCCACCTCTCAACTATCTGCCCTGCCGCCGTATACCACCACGACGGAGGTCGCGCTGTTGTGGAGCGGGGGCGACGATTCGGCCATCCTCAACTATGACCTGCAAGTACGCGACGGCTACGACGGCCATTGGACCGATTGGCTGACCCGCACAACGCAAGTGGCCGCCGCTTACACTGGCCTTGACGGCCACACCTATTTCTTCCGCGTCCGCGCCCGCGACATTTGGGGTAACGTCGAAAACTGGCGCGATGACAAATGGGGCGACGCCTTTACCTCGATTCTCGTCACCCCCGCGCCGGTGCTGGTCACGTCGGCCAAAGGGCCATCCAGCGCCTTCTATCCGCCAGACAGCGCCGTCAGGTATACCCTCGCGCTGCGCAACACCGGCAACCTGACGGCAACGGCTCGCCTGACCGACACCTTGCCCGGCGTCATGACACTCCTGACGGACACCCTGACCGCCACCCTGGGCTCACCGGTCGCCAGCGACGGGGGCATCACCTGGCAAGGCGACGTGGCCGCTGGAGAACAGGTTACGGTCACTTATGTCATGTCTCCCACGGTGGGTGTCAGCCTGCTGAGGCCCATCACCAACACCGTCACCTTTGACGACGGCGTCCACCCGCCTTTCCCCCGCCAGGCAGTCATCCGATACGCCCGCCTGGTCTGGCTGCCCCTCATCGCGAAAAACCACTGGCCTTGACCCAGTCAGATCCCCCTCAGCCTGTCAAAAGGCATGGCCTTGTAGGATCCACTTCCTCCGATAGACCCAGAATATTGACCGCGCTGACGACGCCGGGGGTGCGCAACGATGATTACCTGGTCAAACCCTTCTCCAACAGAGCACTGCTTGCTGCCGTCCGCGCTGCCCTGGCCGAACACCGCCATCGCGAGCGGATGCGCGACCGCCTGCGCGTCGGCGACCCTCCGACAGCCTGTTATTCGGACTTACACGATTTAGGACATCTCAGGGCAGGCTCTAGTGGTGGACGTGGCCGCCCGCCGCGTAACCATGGCCGGAGAGCCTGCATTCCTCAGCCAGCAGGAGTGTGCTCGCCGGCCTGCCTGGCCGACCATCCCCACCGAACCGTGGGCTACAAAGTATTGTGGCGCGGGGTATGGGGCTACGACAGCCTGCCGGACAAGAGGGTGGTCCGGAAGGCCATGAGCCGCCTGCGGAAGAAGGTTGGCGGGGAAAAAACCGCTTGATTTTGGGGGATTCTTGTGGTACAATAGAAGCGTCGAGGGTGGACTCTGGGCCAGGCCGGGCCTGAAGCGTTCTGCCATCGTCGCACCGCCATCACAGTCTAGAACGCGCCGGCATTTTGAAGCCCGTGGTGAGCTCGTCGAGCCATCCATCCAGGGACTTGGAAGGCCGGCGTTTTGTTTTGTAGGAACGACCCTGCCCGCCGACTGGCTGGCAGCGGCGACCTACCCGGTCACCCTGGACCCCTTCCTCAACGACCCCTTTGCCCTGGGCCAGAGCGGCAGCGGCACGGTGAACCAGCAAGAGCCGTCGGTGACCTTCCACGAGACGGCCGGGGAGTACCTGGCCGTGTGGCAGGACGGGCGCAGCGGGAGCAACTGGGACGTCTACGGCCAGCGCGTCTCCATCACCGGCAGCCTGGTCATCACCAACCTGGCCCTGGTCACGGGGACGGGGGACCAGACCGTGCCCGACGTGGCTTACAACGGTGGGGTAGAGGACCACTTCCTGGCCTGGCAGCATGGGTCCGGAGGGGACATCTACGCCCGGCGCTTCTACAGCGACGGAACGGCGGCGGGCGCGGTCATCACCGTCACAGACACGGCGGCCGGTGAGCGGCTGCCGGCCGTGGCCTGCCGGTCGGGGGCGGGGCAGTGCCTGGTCGTCTGGCAGGCGCGCAGTGGGGGCTACTGGGATCTCTTTGCCCAGCGGGTGGCAGGCAACGGAACGTTGCAGGGCGGGGTCATCACCGTCACGGCCCACGTCACGGCCAGTGAAAAGGTGGCTGACGTGGCCTACCGGGCCGGAGAGGGCGAGTACCTGGTCGTCTGGCAGGACAACCACACCGGGCAAGCCGTCATCTACGCCCGGCGGGTGAACGTGACAGGGACGCTGCTGGGCGACGTGATCACCGTCACCGCTGTGACCACACGCACCCAGAGGTACCCCGCCGTGGCCTATAATCCCGACGACGACGAGTACCTGGTCGTCTGGCAGTTGCGGGAGAGTGGTATCTGGAGCGTCCACGGCCGCCGGCTGTCGGGGACGGGCGTGACGCAGGGGGACAACCTCCTCATCGCCTCGGTGAGCGGCTACGACAACGTGCTGCCGGCCGTGGCCTACGACCCCCGGGCGGGAGAGTATCTGGTGATCTGGACCTACGTCGGCAGCGGCAACGGCACCGTCGTGTACGGCCGGCGGGTGGCGGCCGACGGCACGCTGCTGGGCGACAGATTCCCCGTTGGCTGGGGCTCGGAGAGCCATCCTCCCAGCCACCAGGAGACGCCGGCCGTGGCCTACGGCGGGCAGGCGCACCTGATCGCCTGGCAGGACGACCCGGGCGGCGATTGGGTGATCTACGGGCGGCAGTACGGCGCGCTGGTGGCCGACTTTACGGCCACGCCGTTGATCGGCACCGTTCCCCTGACCGTGACCTTGACCGACGAGAGCACGCCGTGGGGGACGATTGACAACTACGAGTGGGACTATGGCGACGGGGTCACCAGCACCACGTCTGCCGTCACCCACAGCCACGTCTACACCGCCAGCGGCGTCTACACGGTGAGCCTGACGGTGAGCAGGGGCAGCGAGAGCGACACGCTGACGCGGACGAACTACGTGGCCGTGTACCCCGTGCCGGTCACGACCATCATCACCTACACCTACGACCCGCTGTACCGCCTCACCTCGGCGTCGTACTCCAGCGGCGAGGTCTACACTTACACTTACGATGAAGTGGGCAACCGTACGGCCATGACCGATGCCACGGGCGTGCACACCTACACCTACGACGCGGCCAACCGTTTGACAAGTGTGGACGGTGTGGCGTATACCTGGGACGACAACGGCAACCTGCTGAGCAACGGCGTTTTCACATTCACCTACGACGCCGCCAACCGGCTCATCACCGTCACTAATGGAACCACCCTCACCCTGGAGTACCAGTACAACGGCGACGGCGTGCTGGTCGCGCAGACGGCGGACGGTGTGACGACGACCTTCGTCCAGGACGTGGGCGGGCCGCTGTCGCAGATCCTGGTCGAGACCAGCGGTGGCAGCACAGAGTGGCACCTCTATGGCCTGGCGGGTGTGCTGGCCTGGACGGAGGATGGGGCGTGGGTCTACCCGCTGAAGGACGCCCTGGGCAGCGTGCGGCAGTTAACCGGCCAGGACGGGCAAGTAGACGACGTGGCCGCGTACAGTCCCTTCGGCGTGCCGGACGACGGCGACTCTGAGGTCCTTCATGGCTACACCGGCGAGCGGTGGTATGGCGGTTTAGGATTGCTGTACTTGCGGGCGCGGTGGTATACGCCAGAGGTGGGGAGGTTCGCGCAGAAAGATCCGTGGGGAGGAGACTACGACGCACCTCTGACCTTGAACAGGTGGAACTACGTCCAAGGCAATCCGGTCAATTTGGCTGATCCAAGTGGACATGCCCCTGTTGGCCCTGCTTGCTTCGCTATGTGCACGTCTATAGTCCTTCTCAGAAACTCCGTTCCCCCGTTTTTGACTGTCAGGCAAACCATTGCTATATGCCGACAAGCATACAACCAGAGCTCCTGGAAACCGTTCATTGACTGTGGTAAGCTTAAACAGCGCCCATGGTCATCGCCCCAGACAGTCCGCGAGCTCTTTAGCGATTGGCTCTGTGAGCGAGGGCAGGAACACATACGTTTTGGCGGAACACATCCTCTCACCAAGGAATTAGCAGGATCCCGCTTACTCCATGAGGTTCGCAGAGAATTCTATCGATCGGGGGATATCCCCTGGAAGCTCAAGAAATTCGGCATAGGGGAATATGCTATGACAACCGTCGATCTCCCTTATGCTATTGTTCACTTCCTCGGAAGTTTCGGGTACACGGTCCTTCAACTACCATCAGAGCGAGTTGGCTTCCGAATAACTAACGAGACCGAACGTGCTTCAGGGTCACACTTCCGGGGCCGTTTTCGACCCCAATATGTGTGGAGCTTGGAGGAATTGGTCGAGCAATACCCCCAATTGAAGAACCAACCTCTCAGCGAGGTCGTTGGCGACCCTGGGTATCAAGTGATATCAGTTCTGGCGGTGAAGAACCGAGCGCAGACAACCGGCCCAGAGGGCGGTGGATTTATGCAACAGACTTTCACCTGGTCGGAGCGAGAGCTGAATTGTATAGAGCGGATGATGCTCCCCTGGCCTGTTTACTTGTTGTTTCTGGACATACATGACTGGATAGAAGGAGTAGATCCAATTCCCGTGGTTTAGGAACTGCTGTAATCTCTTGAGTACCCATAGGATTGCTCTGACGCACGTACATATCTTTCGTCTGCACAGACAAGTATATCTGAGCACGCGGGAAGAGGTGAGTGATGGAGAAAGTTACAATGGTACTCGGCGTTGTGGTACTGATTACTTCGGCATGTTGTGGAACTAACCTATACAGACATCGGGCTGAGTGGGATCCAACCGCAGAATCTCTGCAGGGAGTTGTGATCCAAGGGGGTGAAGATGGCGGAGGCTGTACATCAACTCTGCCTCCAGAAACCTTTCAAGAGTCCGATCTGGTGGGGATGTGGGTTGCCAAGGAAGGGACCGCTACAGATACTCTCATTGTGAAGACAGACCACGTATATAAGCAGATATACAGCGACCCGGTTGTTGAGTACCACTTTGAAAGTGATTGGCAGAGGTGGTGGGTCGAGCATCGGGAAAGTGGGATACCTTATCTACATTTGCAGGGAATGCGGAAGTGCGATCGTGGGGATGAGCTATGCCGACGAGATGGTGGTGGAGGCGGTAGCGACCTCTGGTTTGATTTTTGTGAGGAACGGCTTGTTCAGATGCGTGATGAGGTGATCCTCTTGGTTCTGGGCGTACCGCCGAACTCTTTTGTCTCGCCGCCACGTGGCATTTTGTTGCATCAGTTGACAAGGGATCCTGACGGGGTTGGTAGCGTTTTCGAACTTCAGTTGCACTTCCCTTGAATGCCTCAAGTAGAGCGCGTCTCAAGAGGGGCTAACAGCCCGAGCCATTGAGGTACCTATTACCACGCACGCCATCACCTACACCTACGACGCGGCCAACCGCTTGACAAGTGTGGACGGTGTGACGTATACCTGGGACGCCAACGGGAACCTGCTCAGTGACGGTATCTTCACCTTCACCTACGACAACGTCAATAGGCTCATCACCGTTACCAACGGAACCACCCTCACCCTGGAGTACCAGTACAACGGCGACGGGGTGCTCGTCGCGCAGACGGCGGACGGCGTGGAGACGACCTTCGTCCAGGACGTGGGCGGGCCGCTGTCGCAGATCCTGGTCGAGACCAGCGGTGGCAGCACAGAGTGGCACCTCTATGGCCTGGCGGGTGTGCTGGCCTGGACGGAGGATGGGGCGTGGGTCTACCCGCTGAAGGACGCCCTGGGCAGCCCTGCCTTGAGCAAGGTCGAAGGGGTGCGCCAACTCCTCTCCCTCCCGCTTGACTTCTCTTCGCTTCAGGTTACAATACCCCCACAGTAAAACGTAAAACGTGAATCGTCCAAGCCTCACGCACTATGTTTCATGCTTGTCAGAAAAACCTGCCTTGACCCTCAGAATTTCGCTGGCACGAAGGGATAATAATGCGACTCGGCTTTGCTCTCAAAATCCTGGGCCAACCGGGGCTGAAATCGCACGATAGCCGGCGCTGGCAGAACGAACCGCACCTCAGCGTCAGCCTGGCCTACCTGCGGGACGTTTTTGGCTACCTGCGGCGGCAAAAGGTGCGCATGTACCGCCTCTCCGCCGAGCTGGCGCCCTACGTCACCCATCCGGACATGCCCCTGTTTCACGGACAGATTGACGAGTGCGCCGTCGAACTGGCTGCAGTGGGTCGCCTGGCCCGCGCCGACGGCCTGCGCCTTTCCTTCCACGCCCCGGCGACGGCCGTGCTTAACGCGCTGGACGAATCGATCGCCGCCAAAGCCGCCGCCGACCTGAACGCCCTGGCCCGGTTGCTGGACAGCCTGGAGCAAGGGCCAGAAGCCGTAGTGGTGCTCCACGTCGGTGGGGTCTATGGCGACCGGCAGGCCGCCGGCCGCCGCTTTGTCGAGCGATACCACGCCTTGCCCGCTGCGGCCCGCCGTCGCCTGGCCCTGGAGCACGACGACGACCGCTTTTCCGTGGCCGACGTCGTCTGGATCCACGATCACACCGGCATCCCGCTGGTGTACGACCACCTGCACCATCGCTGCCACAACCCGGAGAAGCTAAACACCATCGAGGCATTGAGCCTCTGTCTGCGCTCCTGGCCGGACGGCGTGCGGCCCAAGGTACATTTCAGCTCACCCCGCACCGCCATGCGCGTCGTCGAGCGGCAGCACCCCACCACCGGCGCGCGGGTGCGCTTTCTGCACCTGCCTCAGCCAACCGAGCACGCCGATTTCGTTCATCCCTTTGAATTCATCGCCTTCCTGCGTGCGGCGCGGCAGGCCGGCCTACCAGACTTTGACGTGATGCTGGAGGTGCGCGCCAAGGACCTGGCCCTGCTCCGCCTGCGCCAGGACGTGGCCCGCTTTGCGCCGGAACTGAGCCAAGACGTAGCCTAATCCCCCCAAAAAGAAATTCGTTCCATTCTCAATCCGTTGTAGTGTTGTCTGGCGGCCATATCCATCCCTCCATCCAGGAGCGGCCCCGGTGACTTTTCCTTTGTATGTCAAGGAGGCGTGTCAACCTCAACTTTACAAACCCGCCCAGGTGATGTAAAATGTGCTGGCCCAGAAACCACCTGCGCCAGGAGATGTCATGCCAGCAGAGATAGACACAGAAACTCTCATCCGCCAGCACCACATGCCCGGCCTGGACGACCTCCCGGCCGGTGAGTTCATCCTACCCTATTACGATGGTCTCTCCATCGCCAACCTGCCCGCCACGGCGGCGGCGCTATTGGGTGGCGAGTTGCCTGCCGCTCCTCCGCCCCTGCCCCACGACCTGTGGGCCGACTGGAAGCCAGGCTTGAAGCGGGTGATCCTCGTCATCCTCGATGCCTTGGGCTACCTCCGGCTAGGCCAGCAGATGGCGGCCGACAAAGACCTGGGTATCCTTCGACAGCTGGCCAACGCAGGACGTTTCTTCCCACTTACTTCCGTCTTTCCCTCAACGACCACAGCAGCGCTCTCTACCTTCTGGACTGGGCGCACGCCGGCGGAACACGGCCTGCTGGGCTACGAACTCTACCTGCGAGAGTATGGCACCCTATCCAACCTCATCACCATCTCTCCGACTTTTGACAAGCAAACCGAAGTGTTGGTTAGATGGGGCATGGAGCCGGACAAGTTCCTGCCCGTGCCCGATCTGGCCAAGCAATTGAAGCCGCAGGGTATTGCCCTCAGGGGCCTCACCTATAAGCGTTTTATCAACAGCGGCATGTCGCGCATCTTTCGTCAGGGCAATGACGACGATACACAGGGCTACGTCACCCTGGCTGACCTATGGACCAGGCTGCGACATATACTGAAACAGAAACCCCAACCGCCCAGTGCCCCGGAACTCATCATCGCCTACTGGGGCGGTTTGGACGGCGTAGCCCATACTTACGGCCCCGGCACAGAGAACTGGCAGGCCGAGGTCCGCAGCGTCACCTATTGCCTGGAGCGGGAGTTCCTGCGCCTGCTGCCCCCGGAAGATCGAGACGGCACGCTGCTCCTTGTCACCTCCGACCACGGGCAAGCCTACGTCCCGCCAGAAAAAACCACTCTGCTCGCCGATCACCCCGCCCTGCGAAACATGCTGGCCTTGCCCCTGAGCGGCGATTCGCGGGCGACGTACCTCTTTGCACGCCACGGCCAGGCCGATGCCGTAAACGCCTATTTTGCCGACCGTCTCCCCGGCAAGTTCGTCCTGCTGGATTCGACAGCAGCGCTGACAGCGGGACTATTTGGCCAGGGCACACCTGCCCCAGAGACTCCTTTCCGCATCGGCGATCTGTTGGCCCTGGCACGAGGAACAAACGCCCTGCAGCGGGGGGACAAGAAACCCAAGCTGATAGGCCGCCACGGCGGCCTGACGCCAGAAGAGATGTTAGTGCCGCTGATCGGCGCCCGGCTGGACGCCCTGGAGAGGATCTGATGACACGGCTGTTCGATGACCTTGACGATCTGTGGACCGATCCGGGCCTGCCCGGGGAAGAAGAGCCGCGCGTACTGGTAGCCGTGATGAACGACCCGCACGCGCTCAAAATTGCCCGTACCGAAGGCTGGTATCGCATTCCCATCCGGCGCGCACCGCCCCGCGTAGGAGCGGACTATCTCGCCTTTTACCAGACCGGCGCTTTCGAACCGGAGGAGCGGTGGGCCGTCAACTACTATGCGCCCATCCGCCGCTATCGCATCGCCCGGCGTCGTGACCTGCTCCCGGAAGAGGCCGACCACTCCCGCGCCGACGACGAGTATTACAAAATTGAAATCGGCCCGCTGCAGTCGCTGCCCCACCCCATTCCCAGCCAGCGGCTGCGGCGCATCACTTTTATCCCCACTACCCTTAAACGACTGCTCAGCGCCGAGGAGATCAACGACCTCTGGATAGGCAGCCGAGCCCAGGAAGACCTGTGGGAGATCTTGAAAGCGCAGGGCATCCCCGCCGAGCGACAGGTCAACGTGCGAGAGGAAAACGAGACCTATCAGGTGGATTTTGCCCTTTATTGCCAGGACGGCCGGCTGGCCATCCTTTGTGAGAGCGGCAACTTGTACGGGCTACCTCTGGTGAAAGAGACCTCAGCCATTACCGATTATGACCTAACCGTGATCGGTTGGACAGCGCTCCGCCTGGAGCCAGCCCGGTCGCCAGCCTGGCTCCAGGAAGCCCCGGCCGACATTCGCCAGGCTATCGAACGACTGGGGGGACTGGCAATCTGAGATTTGCACGTTTTCACCAATCATGCTATAATTCCTCGTGCTATAGAGGTACGTCGTGGAAAAGTGGGCTCCCCCACTTTTCTTGTTGTCAGGGCAAGTTACCCTGTGGATCTTGTCGTCAGGAGGCGCGAATTGAAAAACGAGTTTATCATCGCCCTCAACCAGGTATGCAGCGAGCGGAACCTGCCCCAGAACGTGGTGCTGGAAGCCATCGAAGTTGCCCTCGTCTCGGCCTATAAACGTAAATTTGGATCGCAGCCCAACATCGTGGCCCAGGTAACCGTGGACAGCGGTCAGTCCTCCATTTATAAGGAAAAGCTGATCGTCGAGGAAGTGGAGGACGATCGCCTCCAGATCACCCTGGTTCAAGCCCGCCAGTACGATCCAGAAGTCGGCCTGGGCGAGACGATCCTGATTGATAGCACGCCCCAGGACTTTGGGCGCATTGCCGCCCAGGCAGCCAAGCAGGTCATTCTGCAGCGCATTCGCGAAGCGGAGCGCGATGCCCTGTTCGACAGCTATGCCGATCGTGAGGGAGAACTGATCAACGGTACGGTGCAAAACGTCAAGCCCCAGGGTGTCACCCTCAACCTGGGCCGCACTGAGGCGTCGTTACCCCGCAACCAGCAAATCCCTGGAGAGCGATATCGAATCAACCAGAGAGTGCGAGCTTTTGTGCTGGAGGTGCGAAAGAGCAACCGTGGTCCGCAAATCATCGTCTCGCGCTCCCATCGCAACATGTTACGCCGGCTGATGGAACTGGAAGTGCCCGAAATCTTTAACGGCACCGTCGAGGTCAAAGCCATTGCCCGCGAAGCTGGTTCCCGTTCCAAGATCGCCGTAGCCGCCACGCAAGAGGGCGTGGACCCGGTCGGCTCATGCGTGGGCATGAGAGGCATCCGTATTCAGAACATCGTCAATGAGCTGAACGGCGAAAAGGTGGACGTGGTCGCATGGGACCCAGACACAGCCACCTTTATCGCTAATGCCTTGAGCCCCGCTCGTGTCTCCAACGTCCTGTTAGATGATAGCCCTGGCATGGGCAGGACTGCCACGGTCATCGTGCCAGATGATCAACTGTCCCTGTCCATAGGCAAAGAAGGCCAAAACGCCCGCCTAGCTGCCAAGTTGACCAGTTGGCGCATTGACATCAAGAGTGTCAGTGAAGCGGCTGAAGAAGCCAGTCGCCGGGAGAAGGAGCGGGAACGTCGCGCCGCCCTCGAGTCGCGGGATCTATTGGCCATCGCCGAAGCGATCCTGCTGGGCAAAGACGTGGACGACTTGATTCTCCCCGCAACGCTGGAAGAACTAAAGCTGAGTACCCGCATCATCAATGTCCTGAGAAACAACGACGTTCTGGACCCACGGCAGCTCATAGACCTGACCACTGCTGGAGAAGACGACTTGCTGGCCCTCACCGGCATTGGTCCCAAGGCCGTGGAAGAAATCACCGACACCCTGAAAGCGTTCAGCCTCTGGCCACAACCAACCGAAGCCAAAGCAGTGATGGAAGCACCTGCAGAAGAACCAGAGACAGTGTCAGAGGCAAAAGCCATCGTTGAAACCGCCGCCGAGCAACCTTCCAAAGACATCGAGATAGCGGAGGCCGCGGTTGCCGAAACGCTTCCCGCCCCTGCTGAGGCAGAAAAAGAAACAGCCATCAAAGAAGCGGCCCCAACCGTGATAGACATAGTAGAAGATCCTATCGTCATTCCCACGGCAGGCGACTGGGACAAGGAAGAAGAGCATCTATCAGACTCGGCAACACGCGCCAAGAAAAAGAAAAAGAAACAACAGTTGATATACGACGAAAAACTGGGCGAAGTCGTAAAGCGCCGAACGCGCAAGCCAGGCCGCCGGCGCGAAGAGTGGGAGGACTATGATTAATGCGCCAAAAGCACTCCGTTCGGCGGCGCCGTTCGTCCCGCTCAGGGCAAAGCCCGCAACGGACCTGCATCGGTTGTCGGGAAGTGAGTGACAAACGGCAACTGGTGCGATTGGTGCGCACGCCAGAAGGAAGGGTGGACATAGACGAAACCGCCAAGCGTCCTGGCCGAGGGGCCTACCTTTGTCGCCGCCGGGCGTGCTGGGAGACAGCCCTGCAAAGACGGTGTTTGGAACACTCTCTGAGATTGAACAACCCTTTGACAAAAGAGAACCTGGACACCTTGCGGGCTTTTCTAGAAACTTTA
>CAYVPU010000087.1:0-2702 GCA_964453885.1 uncultured Anaerolineae bacterium
TTGTGCCCAGCGCCTCGCTGGTGCCGCACGACGACCCCACGTTGCTGTTCACCAACGCCGGCATGAACCAGTTCAAAGACATTTTCCTGGGCCTGGGCAGCCGGCCCTACACCCGCGCGGTTGATACGCAAAAGTGCATGAGGGTCTCGGGCAAGCACAATGACCTGGAAGAAGTAGGCAAGTCGCCCTACCACCACACCTTTTTCGAGATGCTGGGCAACTGGTCCTTTGGCGATTATTATAAAAAGGAAGCCATCCAGTGGGCCTGGGAACTGCTCACCGAGCGGTGGGGCCTGCCCAAGGAGCACCTGTACGCCACCGTTTTCGAGGACGACCAGGGTGACCTGGGTCGGGATACAGAAGCCGCTGACTATTGGCAACAAATGACCGAAATTGCACCAGATCGTGTCCTCTACTTTGGCCGCAAAGACAATTTTTGGGAGATGGGCGACACCGGGCCCTGCGGTCCGTGCAGCGAGATCCACCTCGACCGGGGACCAGATTTCTGCGACATGCAGGACGTGCCCGACCACGTCTGCCAGGTCAACGGCGATTGCCAGCGGATCGTCGAGTTGTGGAACCTGGTCTTTATCCAGTACAACCGTCACGCCGATGGCGTCCTGGACCCGCTGCCGGCCACACACGTGGACACCGGCCTGGGCTTCGAGCGGATCGTCTCGGTTTTGCAGGACGTGCGCTCCAGCTATGACACCGATCTGTTTACCGGCATCTTGCAGCGCACCCAGGAACTGTTGGGCCACACCGACGAACAACGCGAGGAAAACCTGATAGCCTACCACATCATCGCGGATCACAGCCGGGCGGTGACGTTCCTCATCGGCGATGGCGTGTTGCCCGGCAACGAGGGCCGCAGTTACACCCTGCGCATGATCCTGCGCCGGGCAGCCCGCTTTGGCCGCAAGATTGGCTTCCAGGAACCGTTCCTGGCCGAGGTAGCTCAGGCCGTCATGGATACTATGGGCGGCTTTTTCACCGAACTGCGCACCCGCCGCGATTTCATCCTGACAACCATCGCGGAAGAGGAAAAACGTTTTCTCCGCACCCTGGACGCCGGGTTGGCGCACCTGGACAGCCTCATCGCCGATCTCTCGACCCGGAACGAGACTGTCATTCCTGGCCAGGCAGCCTTTAACCTCTGGTCGCAGGATGGCTTCCCCCTGGACCTGACCCGTGACCTCGCCGAGGAGAACGGCTTTACAGTGGACGAAGCTGGTTACCTGGAAGCCATGGCCCGGCACGTCGAGATCAGCGCTGTCGGGCAAAAGTTCCAGGCCATTGATGCCGAACGACTGGCGGTGTACAGTGACTTGCTGGCGGATCTAAAAGCGCGGGGGCTCGTCGGAGACGCAGGCGTGGCCCACGTCTACACCGGGGGAACAACGGCCGACACCCAGGTGGTAGCCCTGTTGCGGGACAGCGTACCTGTCGCGGACACCGCGCCGGGCAACGAGGTAGAGGTTGTGCTGGCAACGACGCCGTTCTACGTCGAGAGTGGCGGCCAGGTCAGCGACACGGGCCGCATTGCGGGGCAGGACTGGGAGATCGAGATAACTGACACTCGCCAGCCAATACCCAGTCTTATCATCCACGCCGGCCAGGTGCGCAGCGGATCGCCCTGTGTGGGTGACGTGGCCCAGGCCGAGGTGGATGCTCGGCGGCGAATGGACGTGGCTCGCCATCACACAGCCACGCACCTGTTGCACAAAGCGCTGCGCACGACGCTGGGCGAGCACGTCGCCCAGGCCGGATCGCTGGTCGAGCCGGAACGCCTGCGCTTCGACTTTACCCACCTGGCGGCCATCACGCCAGGGCAACTGGAGGCCATCGAGTCGATGGTCAATGAGGCCATTCTGGACGCCTATCCCGTGCGCGCGTTCTACATGTCCTATCAGGACGCGATGAACGCCGGGGCCATCGCGCTGTTTGACGAGAAATACGGCGACGAGGTGCGTGTGATAAAGACAGGCGATCCGGAGCATCCCTACAGCCAGGAGCTCTGTGGCGGCACGCACGTGAGCAACACGGTCGAGATCGGCCTCTTTTACATCGTTTCGGAGGCCAGCGTGGGCGCCGGGCTGCGCCGCATTGAGGCCCTGACCGGCCGAGCGGCCCATCAACTGGTGCGCCGCCGTCTGGCCGAGTTGGAGGCCGCTGCCGCAACCCTGGCCTGCCAACCCGAAAAAGTCCACGACCGGGTTGTTGTCTTGACAGAGGCCATCCAGACCCAGGAAAAAACTATCGCCCGCCAGCGCCGCGAGATGGCCCGTCGCGATTTTGAGAGCCTGCTATCGCAGGTGCAGGACGTGAACGGGGTGCCGGTGTTGGCCGCCAAGGTCGAAGCAACCAACATGGAGACTCTGCGCGAGATGACTGACTGGTTCCGCGAGCGGTTGCCCTCGGGTGTGATTCTGTTGGGCGCGGTGATAAACGGCAAGCCCGGCTTTGTCGCCGCCGTGACTTCTGACCTGGTGAAACGTGGGCTGCACGCCGGCAAGCTGGTCAAGGCCACGGCTCAGATCGTCGATGGGGGAGGGGGGGGCAAGCCGACGATGGCCCAGGCTGGCGGCCGCGACGCCTCAAAGTTGACAGAGGCCCTTGACGCAGTGCCAGGCCGGGTGAAAGAGTCGTTGTGACCGGACAGCACCCAAAACCTCAAGGAGCACTCAATGAACAGTGACCGG
>CAYVPU010000087.1:2802-9330 GCA_964453885.1 uncultured Anaerolineae bacterium
ATATCCGGCTCGTTTTGGGACAATTGGGTTTCACGGGAGCCGAGATTCAAGAGATGTTCACATAGATAATGATTGGCGTGGTGACCAACAAGGACAGCTCAAACAAAGCTTCACCCAGCCCAATATTTCGCAGCCTGGTAGACCTGGGCACCGCATCTGTCAAGACGCTGATCATTGAGTTGCGCGGTGAACAAATACACCTCTGGGGACACGGACTGGCTTCCCTCGAAGGCGGCTACGGGCCTGACGGCGAGATCGTTGACCGCGAGGCTGTGGTCGCCGCGTGCGATGCAGCCCTCTCGACAGCGGAGGAAATGACGCTCGACACCTTTGGCCGCAAGATCGTGCCGGACCAATCGCTGTGGAGCGTGCCGGGTTGGCTATGCCAGGGACAGGTCCTAACCTTTCAGCAGCGACGCTCCCACCCGGCGAAACGCATCTCTCGGCGAGAGCAGCAGACCCTGCAAATGAGGCTGGATCGCGCCCTGGCTTGCCTTCCTGGTGTGCCCGTGGACGTCGTTCCCACCGTCCAGCTAGATGACAGTACTGTGACCGACGTCCTCGACTTGCGGGGTAAGACGCTGACACTACGGGCTTTTGTCACCACCGCCAACCCCAGTGCATTGGCAGCGCTGCAAGAAGTGGCGGCTACCCTGGAGTTGGATCCGCCCACTTTTGTCTCGCAGGCACGGGCAACAACAGCGGGATTGTGCCATGACGGCGTGCTCCTGGACGTGGGACGGTGGGGTACCGGCATTGCAGTGGCTCACCTGGGACAAGCGGCTGGTACCGCCTGGGCGCCCATGGGCGGACAGAGTTTCTACCGGACTCTGTCTAACGGATTTGGGTTGGCGTCATCTCAATTGCCGGCCTTCTGCCAGGCCTACGCTAAAGGGTGGCTGCCGCCCGAAACCAAGACAGCGGCCGATGCAGTGCTCGTGGATCCGGTGACGCGCTGGCTGGACCTGGTAGCCGGGCAACTGTCGGCTCTGGCTGCCGAGATACCGCTACCACACCAGATCTTTATGGCTGGAGGAGCGAGTCCATTGCCGGCCGTGCTACAGGGCGCGTGTCGTTATGCCTGGATGCGCCGGTTCCCCTGGCCCCGTCATCCACAAGTCCACGCCTGGCAAGCATCCACGGTGAGCGGTCTGACTCACCACACTGACCGTGCCTGGGGAGCATCCGACCTGGTACGCCTGGGTCTGGCGCGGTTAGCCCTGGACAAAGGGTAACGATGAGTACGGAACAAATACTACACCTGGAAAAAGATGACAACATTGACGTCATTCGAGAAAAGCTGGAGCGGGCTCAGGCCCGAAAAGTGCTCCTGGTGGTGCCCCACGGCAGTCGAGCTTTCAAATCACCCCTGGATTTTCGTCTGCTGCGCCGCCAGGCTCAACGCCAGGCTCTGGAAGTCGCCCTGGTCTCCAACCACCCTCTGACTCGAGACCTGGCCGCGCAAGAGGGCGTCCGTGTATACGGCTCCATCTGGCGCAGCAAATGGGCGCGGCGCTGGATGTTACGGCGAAAGCACTCCCCACGTCCTCCAAGGAAGCGTAAAATTCCCTTGTGGCGACGGATGCGCCGCCCATGGGGGGAAGGTTCCGGCTGCGGGGAGCAACTGGCCGCCATCTTGCTGATCCTGATCACAGCAGCAGCCGTTTACGGCCTGATCTTTGGCCTCGTGCCTACCGCCACTGTGACGCTGGTGCCGGCCACACAGCCTATCCACACCGAGATGCAGGTCGTCGTCAGCCGTAATGTGGAAGAGGTAGAGTTGCAGACCGGTCACATTCCGGCCAAGTTGGTCCAGGTGCAGGTAGAGGACAGTGGCCAGGTGCCCACCACCGGCGAGCGGGACGCACCTGATAGCCTGGCTACCGGCAGCATCGTGTTCATCAATCAGTTGAGTCAACCGGTGACTGTGCTGACAGATACCATCGTCTCCACATCGCTGGGCACAGTGATCCGTTTCCGCACTACTGTGGCCGTGGAATTAGCCCCTGCCATTGGTGCGACTAGCGTTGCGTCCATAGAGGCACTGGAACCCGGTTCAAGCGGCAATGTAGGCGCCCAACTCATCAACAAGGTAGAAGGCTCCATTTCGCTCCAAGTGCGCGTGACCAACCAGGAACCGACCACGGGTGGTGGCTTCCGGCAGATAGGCGCAGTGACAGCAGCCGACAAGAACCGCCTGCGCTCCCTTCTCTTGCAGCAATTGCAGCAACGTGCCCTGGCCGAGATGCAAAAGGGATTAGCTGATGGAGAGGTGCTCTTGGCAGAAACCGTTCAGGTAGATGCCATTCTGGCCGAGGACTATGACCAGTTTGTGGGTGAACCGGCCGAATTTCTGGGACTAGATATGCGCACGTTGATCAGTGCCATGGCCTACGGGGAGAGCCACGTGCGGACGCAGGTATTCCGCAGCCTGGGCAACGCTGTGCCAGGGGACTTTCGCCTGGTAAACGGAACCCAGTTGTTGGAAGCCATCGAAATAAAAGAGGTCATGACGGAAGAACGAGCTGTCTCACTCACCGCCAGGGCCACTGCCACGGCCGTCGCGACCATAGATCAGGCTACTGTACATCAGGCTATCCAGGGCAAGCCGGTAGAGCTTGCCCTGCTAACGCTAACGCGGACTTTGCCATTGGCCGTGCCTCCCGATATCCGCCTGGGCCCCAAGTGGATGGAGGATCTGGGCTGGCTGGAGCGCGTGCCCCAGTTGAGCCTGCGCATCCTGGTCCGCGTGAAGGAGCCAGTTCCTGAGCAATAGGCGCGGGAAGGATGAGTGGTGAGCAGTGACATAGAATTCCCTGGTCGGATCCTGGCCCTGGACGCGGGAGAGCGACGGGTCGGCATTGCCATCAGCGACGAAACGCAGACCCTGGCCCGCAGCCTGACGGTGCTCCGGCGCCGCTCCAAAGCCCAGGATTTCGAGGCGCTGGCCCGGCTTGTCCGCGAGCAAGATGTGAAGGCTATCGTGGTTGGACTGCCGCTGTCCCTGGATGGTTCTGAAGGTTCACAGGCGCGCCGCATCCGCCGGTATGCCACTGCTCTGTCCGAGGCGCTGGACGCCCAGGGCTTGATTACGCCGGTGATCTTTTTCGATGAAAGCCTATCCACCGTCACCGCCTCCAGGTTGATGATCGCCAGCGGCCGCAAACGCCGCGACCGTCGCCGCCAAATTGATGCCGTCGCTGCCGCCGTCATTTTGCAAGGCTATCTGGACGCGCGCCAGGACATCTGACTTTACGTAACGCTGGGCAGCGTGCGATTCGTTATTCCTAATTCGCAATTCGCAAGAGGTTCTCGATGAAATACATCCTGCGCTTTCTGGTGTTTCTACTGGCCATCACAGCCCTGGCTGCCATCCTGGCAGGTGGGGGCCTTTACCTTGTGGGTAAGATACAGCAGGGTGGGGAACAGGAAGGTGACTGGCTCGCCAGTGCCGAACTCTCGCCCTCATCCATCGAACGGATGGCCATCGGCCTGTACCTGCGCTACCGGCAGGACGACATTGATTTTCCAGCCAGTGACGAGGACACGCCGGTGCCGTTCACCATCGAGCGAGGCGAGACAGCTGTCACTGTGGCTGCCCGCCTGGCTGAAGCAGGCATCATCACCGACGCCGACCTCTTTCGCCTGTACATCCGCTACCACGGTGTGGATGCCAGCCTGGAAGCCGGCGACTTTGAACTACGCCGTAACATGCCCATGGAAGAGATCGCCGAGGTGCTGCAAAAGGCCCGCATGGAAGAAGTGACGGTGACGATCCTGCCCGGTTGGCGTGCCGAGGAAACGGCCGAGATGCTGGAGCGCGAGAACATTATGCCCGGCGATGCTTTTCTGGCCCTCGTGCGTCAGGGTACCTTTGCCTACGCGGTGCTGGCTGACCGGCCTGAGAGCAGTAGCCTGGAAGGCTACCTCTTCCCAGAGACCTATCGCCTGCCGGCCCAGGCTACTGCCCTGGATCTGGTGGAGCGGATGCTCAAGACCTTTGACCAGCGCCTCTCGCCCGAGATGCGCCAGGCAATCCGTCAACAGGGCATGACCATCTATGAAGCCGTTACGCTGGCCTCCGTCGTTCAGCGAGAAGGCGTTGTAGCCAAAGAATACCCCATCATCGCTGACGTCTACCTCAACCGGATCGAAAATGGCATATTCCTTCAGGCCGACCCCACCTTCCAGTACGCGCGGGGCTACGACGCTGCCAGTGACAAGTGGTGGGCTGGCTTTGACCTGGAGGACGTGGAGTTGGTCCAATCACCGTATAACACCTATCTGAACCCTGGGCTGCCACCCGGCCCCATCTGCAACCCCAGCCAGGCCGCATTGGAGGCCGTGGCCTTCCCGGCCGACACCAATTACCTGTTCTTTTTCTCCAAAGGCGACGGCACCCATGCCTTTGCCGTTACTTACGAGGAGCACCTGGCCAACCAGGCGCGCTACGGCGGCCAATAACAGCAGACAGCTTTTTCTGCTACGAATGGAACACAATGCGCTTAAAGGCCTCGGCGTAGGCCATGCCGTGAGGCTTGCCGGTATCAACAGCCCACTGGCGGATGCGCTCGCGCCAGTCAGGGCGGCGTAGTTGGCTTTGGTGCTTGGACAATGCCTCCAGTTTCAGGTCTATGGTTTCCGTAACGTCCTCAAAGTGGTCCGGTTCGGCTGCACCCCACAGGTAAAGCTTGGCTGGCTCGATTGCCTCCAGGCCGATGGCTGTTTGTCCCGGCAGAAACAGGTGATTGCGAGCGGCAACTATGGCGTCGCAGACGGTGATGCCCACCGCCCGGTGGTCAGGATGCAATTGGTAGGGCCGCCAGGCGTCGTGGGTGACGACGAGGTCTGGCTTGAAGCGCCGAATCAGCATGGCGATCTCGGCGCGAAATTCTTTGGTGGCCTCCAGTTCGCCATCCCTGTGGCGCAGAAAAGTGATACCCTCCACGCCCAGCATCCGCGCGGCAGCCAGTTGTTCTTCCTCCCGGATGGCAGCCAGGTGGTGAGGCGACATGTCTGGATCTTTGGTGCCCTTGTCGCCGCTGGTACAGACTATGTAATGCACCAACCAGCCTGCTTTGCTCCATTTTGCCACGGTACCAGCGCAGGTGAATTCGGCATCGTCGGGATGAGCCATAATGACCAGCACTCGCTTGAGATCGTCAGTAGTGATTGGGGTGGTTGGGTTTAGGTCCTTAGTCATAACCAGGTAGCTCCTTTTGCTTTGCGTCTTTACGTTTCACTCTTTTGTCTTTTACGAGCAGGCCAGCCGAGCCAGTGACGTTGGGGCCAGGGACTGGTCGTACAGCGACACGATTTGGCTGGCCACCGCCGGCCAGTTGTAGCGCTGCGCCCATTGTGCCGCTTGCTGGCCCAACCGATGCCGCAAGTCGGGGTCGCGCAACGTCAGGGAGATTCTGGCCGCCAGTGCCTCTGGATCGCGGTCTGGTACGTGGAAACCCGTCACGCCGTCCTGGACGGTGAAAGCCAGGCCGCCGACTTTGGAGGCAATGACCGGCGTGCCACAGGCCATGGCTTCCAATGCCACCATACCAAAGGACTCGTAATGGGAGGGCATGACCAGCACCTCAGAGGCAGAATAGTAGACGTTCAGGGCATCCTGATCCCGGGCGCCCAGAAAGACGACCAAGTCACTGATGCCCAGTTCAGCCCGCAATCGTTTGAGGCGTTTCATCTCTTCGTTGACGGCAGCCGAGTTGGCTGCCGCATCGCCACCGATGATTGAGACACAGAGACGCCTCTGCCAGTCGGGCAAATCACGGACCAGCAGGGCCATAGCACGCAAGAGGGTGTCAATCCCTTTCAGTGGCTCGACACGCCCGACAAAGAGCACCATTTGATGGTCGCTGGGCAAGCCCAGGCGCGCCCGCGCCTCGGCCGGCGGGATCGGCTTAAACAGCTTTATATCCACACCACAGGGGACCACTCGGATCCTTGCTGGGTTGGCACCATAGAGCCAGATCATTTGTGCGCGTTCCAGGGGAGTAGCCGCCACCAGCAAGTCGGCCTGAGCCATGACATCGGTTTCGACCTGGATACGCAGATCAGTTTCCATATCGGCCGCCCGTTGGGCCACACTGTTCTTCATGTGGCCCAGCGTGTGAAACATCTGGATCACCGGCGTGCCCCAGCGCTCCCGCAGAGCCAACGCTACTGAGCCAGAGAGCCAATAGTGGCTGTGGAGTAGTTGATAGGTTGCCCCTTCCTTTTCTGCAAGGCCAGCGATCCCCTCCACGAACTCGGGTAGGTGGTGGAACAGCAGGTTCTTGTCATAAGGTTTCACCGGCCCAGCTGGCAGGTGGATAACCCGACAGTTGGTCCCCAGGCGATGGCTGATCTGGAGCAGGTCTGGATTCTGCTGCCGGGTAAAGACGTCCACGGCTATACCCCGGCGGCCCAGCTCGCGACTCAGATCGCGGACATAGACGTTCATGCCGCCGGTCTCCTTGCCACCCAGTGTGGCCAGGGGACAGGTATGCGCGCTGATCATGGCAATACGATACAAAG
>CAYVPU010000087.1:9430-11758 GCA_964453885.1 uncultured Anaerolineae bacterium
GTTTGTAGACCTCGTCCCCGCGCAAAAAGTCGAAACTGCTGCGCCCGTTGGCAATGCTATCCTGAATATGGTAACCCAACAGAACAATACCGGGGCTCAAGCGGCTGAATAGCTGAGGATCATAACCCGAGTTGTAGACCAGTGTCTGGTTGTTGTACGCAAAACAGAGCATGGCTGCTGCCTTTTGGTCGTTAATCAGCAGAAAAGAGAGCTCTAGCCAGCCCTGCACCAGTGAAAAACGAGCCATCTCGTGAAAAAACCCTTGCATGGCCGGATTGCTCATAAAGTCGTCCTTTTCCCGGCTGCTTTTGCGGTGTAGATCAAAAAAAGCTGCCACGTCCTCTGAGAGCAGGTCTGGATCAGAGGTCATGTACCATTCCACGTGTGCCTCTCTCTCCGCGCGGCGTATCTTGCGGCGGAGTTCGTGACGTTGCTTCTTGTCTAACATAGCCAGGTAGTCATCCCAGGTAGCGGGTAGGGGAATGATGGGGCAGACATCCTCCACCCGGCGCTGAACAACCAGTCTTTGTTGCGTAGCTGCCTCTCGCAAAGCCTGATAGGACGCCGCCGCCGGGATACAATGAAAGTCTATCTCGTCCCAGTCCGTCAGTTCTGTCGCCAAGAACTTGAAGATGACTTGATAGACAACATTCTTGTGTCCTGGGGAGGCGATGATGTCCAGATAATCGCAGATGTCTGTTCCCCCAACCAGTTGTAGCACCGTTCGCCCGTTCAACTGCTGCCGGTAAAAGGGCGCGATGGCCACCAGTTTCTCCCCTTGACGTAAAGATAGGAGGATCAGCTCCCGGCCGGGGGAGAAAAAGCGCCACCACGTCCGCTGCCACTCGTGGGTCAGAAAGATGGTATCTGTGTCGCTGTTATGCAGCAGGTCATTCCATTCGTCGGCCAATTCCTCAAAGCCAGTTGCGTCTCGGTAAACGTCCAGTTGCATGATTTAAAAGTTCCCGTCCTTTCTGCCTTTGTGATGAATGTCGTCGTGGGACAAGGCACGAGGGCTAGGATCTTTGCCTAACCCTCGGCCACAACATATGATTCTCGTTACGGCATTGATGTACTTGCCCGAAGGACCTGAATCACTGTTGAGCGCAGGCTCATTCTCATTGGCGCAGCTAGGAGGATTGAACCAACAAAGACTGAGTGTGTTCAAAGAGATTCGCGTTCGCAATAGCCAGCCCCAGCTGGCGTCCTAAATCGTCCAGCCACTCGACGTCCCGTTGATCAAACCAGCCAGGCTGGTGGTGAAATACCTCCAGCGCACCTACAGTGCGATCTTGAACGCTCAAAGCCACGCCAACATAAGCTCGCATAGGGCTAGCGGAGCGGTCGGTGAACTCGGGACGCCTGGAAATGTCGAGAATCCATTGGCCTTGCTGGGATTGCCCAATGCTGCCGAGAAAGCCCTGGCCCAGGACGCAGGAGGTGATGGTGGGCAGAGTGACGTCTTTGGGTCCTTGAGCCTGGGCCAACGCCAGCGATCCCCCGGCTTTATCCAACGTATAGATCGCTGCTGCCTCAATGTGCTGAGACTCTAGCAACGTCGTCAGGGCACTGGCGATCAATATGGACAAGTTCATTGACCGGTGAGCACTCGCGACTGTGGCATTTATGGTTTCCAGTTCAGCCTGACGACGCAGGAGAGCCTCTCGCTGCGCTTTTATTCTCAGGTTCGCTTTGACCGTGCCCGCAAGTTCCTCGTAGAGGTATGGCTTGGTAATAAAGCCATCGGCACCAAACGAAAAAGCCGTGATTTTGTCCCGGCTGCTGTCCAACGCTGTGACCATGATGACCGGAATATGCTGCAGAGCGGGATCGTCTTTTATGCGCAGGCATACTTTATAGCCGTCAATGCCTGGCATCATTATGTCCAGGAGGATGAGGTCAATGACCCACGGCCACCAACCACTGGCGTGCGTGGCTTCTCGTTCAATCAGGTCCAGGGCTTCCTGGCCAGAGTAGGTCATTCGAGTTTGGTAGCCGTGACCTCTCAAGTAGATATCGAGCATCTCGACGGCCGACTCGTCGTCGTCAACGATCAGGATAGTGGGCTCGTTAGTCCGTTCAGGCATTGTGCACCTCCTTGCGGTTGAGAACAGCAACCCCGTCAGCTACATACTCCTATTTTACCAGAAATTACGCTACGGTCAACTCGGAAAGAAACCCGGTTTTTCTTGCCAGATCCTTGGGAAGCACCTTGCAGCCAGCAACTTTTGGCTCACGGAGCACCAAAAACAGGGTTTCTGATCTACCCCCTGAGCCCTCATTATCGCACTACACTTGGTATAAGAACAGTTATACCAAGTAAAAGCC